>NZ_JACJIQ010000014.1:0-166028 GCF_014138425.1 Rufibacter ruber | reverse complement strand
CCAAGGTTTCTTTACTCACATCAATGCCGACCACTGTTTGCATAGCTTAGGGTTTTTAGTAAGTTTAACAAAAACAGAAAGGGAGAAGACTATTGGGGCTTTATCTATCCTGATGCAAGCTCTCGGGCTTTATGGAACTCTCCAAAGTGACAATAGGAAAAGGAAGGGGATTGTCATGTTAGACAGGCTTACAAGGGCCTTATTGTATAATAAATCTTGTTCCTTCCTTTCTTCTCTTTTATACAAGTTAATTAGTTTTTACAAACATAGGATTGTATAAACGCCAGCTAGGCCGACGGCCTTCGCCGCCGTTTATACTAGCCGTTAGGGGGTATTGAAAAAATAAAAAAAAATGAAATGCGAATTTTAGAGAAACTACAAGAAATATCTCAATTGAGATTGGAATTGGACAAAGAAACTGATAGAGGATGCGCTTTATTGGGCGTTTCGTATTTAGATGAAGAACTTAAAGAATTAATACAAAGCTATCTAGTCCAAAACAACACTATTCAAAAGAAAATATTTGACAATAATGGAGGTTTAGCAACTTTGTCTTCAAAGATTGACATAGCATTTCTACTTGGACTAATTTCAAAAGAAACTTACAATGATTTAAACTATATTAGAAAAATTAGGAATGAGTTTGCTCATTCAAAATACAGTATTGACTTTAATAATAAAGAAGTTAGCAAGATAATCAAGAATCTAAAATCTCATTATAGAGATTCATCAGAAAGCTCAAGGAAGATTTTTATATCTACTATTTATGGAATCCTTAGTAAGATAAATATTTTAAAAGATAAAGTTGAAAATATTAAAGAAAGGAAAGAAGATGCTACTAAAGAGCAACAATTAAAAGATTCAATGGCTCAGCACAGAGCGAATATAAAAAATTACCATGAACTATTAATACAAGTTCATAAGGACAGTCCAAATAAGGAAGAGTTAATCCGAAAAGAGATGATGGACTACATTAAGGACGTTCAAGAGGCAAGTGTGAAAGTTTTGAAAACAGTTGAAAAAACAACACCCCCTAACAATGTATAAACGGCATGCTTCGGCCGACGGCCTTACACGTCGTTTATACGAGTCCGTTAGGCGTAAATAATAAGGAATGAAAAGAATTGCTGTACCGTTTATAGTAATAGCTTTCCTGTTTACTAGCTGTAAAAGCGAAGTAGAGGAAACAATCAAAGGCATGTGGACAATCGATACTATAACTTACAATGGCAATGACGTCAAAGGGTGCTTAAACAGCAATGTGATTTTCTTCAAAGAAGGTGAGGCGTCTACATTTCCGACAATAACCAATGGATGCGAAGAGGTCATTTCTCCCGACAACAATAGCCAACCAGAGAAATGGGAAATTATAAAATCACCGAATAACGCAGACTCAATACCTTTAAGATTGGAGATTACATCTAAAGGGAAAGTAATAAATGGAATTCATAGGGTTGCTTTTCATGGAGACCAATCTGAAAAGTTATTGAAAATGGAGTTCTGGTCGGATAGCCTTTATGTTTTGTGTAGAAAAGGACTTTTTAATTATGATAAAAACCTAAAAACAATAAACAGGCTTGAGAACTTAAAAATAAGCAGTCTTTAAAAAAAATATCTACGCCTAACAATGCATAAACGCCAGCATCGGCCGACGGCCTCTGCCGTCGTTTATACTAGCCGTTGGCACAAATTTAAATGAAGAAAGAACACACAATCATACTGGACTTGATTAAAGCCTTCTTAGAAGAAAATCCGAACCAGAGATTTGGGCAAGCTTTATTTAACCTATCTATCAATCAATTCAAAGAGGTTCCCGACCTAAATCAATCCACTTTACGGGACATCTACAATGATAAAGACGAGGAAATAATTGAAAGAATAAATGCTAGACAATCCTGGCTTTCATTTCAGAAAAAGGTAACTGAAAGAGTTAGGAAAATTCATGGATTAGAGGGAATGACAGCCAATGAAAGAATGGCAGCAACAGGACTGTTAACGGATTTTGAAGAACTTAAAGCGAAAGACAAAAAATATGCTCGGTTTATTTTAGAGTCATTAAAAGTGGACGAGCAGTCAATTCAGAAGATTTTAAAATAAAAACTTGTGCCAACAATGTATAAAAATCATGCTACGGCCGACGGCCTAGCACGTTTTTTACACGAGTCCGTTGGGCAGCATTAATAAATAATAAATGAAGGTTAAATGCGGGAAGTGCGGTATCGAATTAACAGAAGAGTTAGAATCCCTTGATGACACGACTCTTCTGAATGAAACCGACGAACAAAGCTATGTCCCAATTGGAAAATTATTCATAAGTGATGGTGAATATTATACAGGAACGGAGGGTAAAATAATCATCAACTGCGCCGACTTGAAAAATGCAAAGAACCATCCAGACATAATTAGATTGCAGGGCTGTTGCGGCTTAGATGGATTAAATGGAAACAATAAGGTTTGCATAAACGGACATGAAGTAGGAACGGAGAAATCTGATTGCTGGATTGCCCACGGAGTAATACTAGAAAGAGAATTTGTAGTAATAGAAAAATAAAAAATAACGACTGCCCAACATTGTACATAAGTCATGCGTCGGCCGACGGCCTAGCACGCCTCATGTACGAGACCGTTAGGCAATATTTTAAATGAAAAAGAAGCTAGTCATTTGGTTGATGCTTGCAATTAGTTTCAGTTGCAGCAATCCTAAGGAGGGCAAATCTGGAGATGATGGCTTCTACGAGTCAATAGCTGGTTGGGACATTCGACACGTACCTATAATTCCTCCTTTCAGGGCTACGAGCACCTATCCTGAACAATGGGGAATTCAAGGCATAAAAAAGCTTAACGACATTCAGGTCTTAGCCTTCGGAGTAACTAGAAATTATATTTATGGCAAAATTCCTGATGTAAACTATAATGATACGGGTAGATGGTTTTTAATCAACACAAATAGCTTGCTGTATTCAGAGTACGATACCGAATCAGAGTTGGATGCTACCCTAGCCAAATACAACCTTGAGAAGAACACAATCAAGTTATGTGAGGAGTATTTCCAGCAGCTTTCAAAGGGCGAAAGATGCTACTGGTTTCCCAAAAAAGGCAAAAGCTATCCTAAATATCAAGATACCATACCCGTCTCAGCAGTAACGATAAATGTAATGGAGGATGATAAGGGATTAGATTTTGAAATCTTGGGAACAATAAAAAAAGACGTAAGCAAAATCTACTACTTTAAAATCCTCTTTAACAAAGAGAGAAATGACCTATACTACATAAGCTTCGACAACGCCTCACCAAAGCTATTAAGCAACAAAGATGTTGTAGCAGCCTATGCAGAAGGCGATTCTCTGATAGTGTCAGTTTATACTCCCTTTTCCGTGGCAGAGAAAAAGGGCATAAGAGAAGAAGATAGAATAGTGCTTGCAAAAGCAGTACCGTTAAAGAAATAAAAACATTGCCTAACAAGGTGCATAAGCCAGCTACGGCCGACGGCCTCGCACGCCTCATGCACTAGACGTTAATCCGTCATTTATGAAAAAACTATTTCTAATTTTCTTCTTGGTTCTCTTATGGTCTACCACCCACGCACAGGAAAGAAATAAACTGTATGTTTTTATAGGAGAGAAAATCAGTCTAGATTCTTTTGATGCCAATAAAAAAGAGGAAATAAGCCCAGGTGTATTCAGAACAACCATATCCCTGGACAATGCCTATAAGGCAAAGTACAAAGTTCTGAAGCATGTTTATGGGGACTTTACAGCCGACACCATCGAATTTGAAGTGTACGACCATTACGGTCAGCCGCCATTTTCCAATTATAAGAACGTTCTTTTATTTGTCTCAGAGCATAATGGGAAGCTTTACCATGAAAAGTACCAGTATTTTGATGTCTACAAAACTAAAAATGGTAGTTGGGCAAGCCCTGGCGATCCGTACCGGTTTGAACCAGAAGTACACAAAAAGAATATTGCCTTTAAACAGCTAGAATTCAAAAAACCTGTAACGATTGAACTTGTAAATGGCAGAAAGAAGGAAGTTGTTAATCTTGAACAGTTAAACATGACATATAAAGCACCTCATTTTAAGTTAAAAAATGCTAAAGCAATCGCGCGAAGAGGAACAGACATTAAGGACCTCTTACAAGTAAAAAAAGAGGGAGTACTAAAAGCCAGGGGACTGTTTTAAAAGAAAAAGCTCCCGCTAAGATTGTATAAACAGTATCTTGCCCGTGGGCCGTGCACGCTGTTTCCACAACACCTTCATAGCCAATTTATAACAATGAAAAAGATCCTGCTCCTAGCATTTCTGATACTATTGACAGTTCCTGCTTTCTGTCAAATTGAAGCAGATTCAATTTTTATTTACAAAGACTTCAAACGCGCAGGGACAACGGCAGGGCTACAGCATATTCACAGTGACCTTGCATCCCATCAAATTGAAACAGTAAAACTAGACGGAGCAGAGACAATCAATTTGAAAGCACTTTTTGGAGAGATAAAGTCTAAACGCTTTTTTCAGCAAAAGCATGGAGGCGAAATATGTTATGCCGTGGTATGGTTTGAGGGGAATAAGTACAACTACATATTTGAGAGTGGTGATAATTTTGCAAAAGTGGTCAACTTGAACACCATGAGAAAGTGAACTTTAGAAGAACCAAAGAAAATGGAACTCCTGCATGCACTTTCAAAGAAAAACAGGCTATAACATTGCAGAAACGCCGGCTGTAGGCGACCGTTTAACCCAACCATGATCATCATCATGACCGGCACTTTTACCAAATGACCACTATTCAAAGTTTAGCTCCTGCTAACTTGCCAGCATGAAAGAACTAATAGATTACATTTTACAGTTTGGAACTCTAAATCAACAGCAAGTCAACCTAGTCATAAGTAAAGCAAAGGAGTTAGATCTCCAAAAGGGAGAGTATTTTTCAGAAGCAGGAAAAGTCCCAAGGCAAGTGGGTTTTGTTGTGGAAGGAGTTATTCGTGGTTGTTATTATAAAAAGCAGGGGGAGGAAATTACACGTTGCTTTATAAGTGAAAACAGTTTAGTAGTTGATTATGTCAATTTTGAGGCAAATACTGTATCTTCAGAATATTTACAGGCTTGTACTGACTGTAAACTCATTGTATTTCCTAAACCAGACTGGGAGGAACTTTCCCATATCATTGTTAATTGGGACAAGATAAAAAACAAGATGGTACACCTATGTATGCACCAAAAATCCAGAAAGGGTCCGGTAATTTCACAAGATGCTACTACACGTTATTTAGATTTTTTGGAAAACTACCCATCCCTTATCAACCGCATCCCATTAACACACATTGCTTCTTACCTTGGTGTTACTCAACAATCTCTGAGCAGAATAAGAAAAAACATTCGCTAATCGCTTTTACCATTTGAAAACCGTTTTATTTTTAATTGGGCAACCTTAGCCTTATTAATTTTAAAACAGAAGAAAAGTAAAAAACATAAATTTCAGGAGCCAACAAAGGCATAGGTTTTGAAACGGCAAAACAATTATTTTCAAAAAGGATATTAGGTATACATGGGAAGCCGAACCTTAAAAAACGGTATAGAAGCAGTTGTAAAATTAAAATCTGAAAGACTGACTAATGTGGAAGTGGTGCCGTTAGATGTAACCGATGAACATTCTGTTAAATCTGTCTGGGAAGAAATCGGTATAAAACAGCTTCTTAGATGTTCTCATCAATAATGCGGCATCAATGGAGGCAGTCCGTACACAGCACTTGAATCAAGCTCAGACTAATTTATGGCTGCCTTTAACACCAATGTAGTTGGTGTAGCAAAAGTTACACAGACATTGATTTATTGCAAAAATCTCCTGAACCAAGAATTATAAACGTGAGTACCAGCGTAAGTTCTCTTTCGTTGCAGAGCGACCCCAGTTGGCCAGCTTATGACATTGTAAAATAGGCAGTATATGGCGCATCAACAGCCGCTTTGAATATGTACAACCATTCATTTAGCATATGAGTTACGTGATACTGCCTTTAGAGTAAATGCCGTTTGAACAGTTTATACAAGTACTGATTTCACTTTCCAGAATGGAGGAAAAGTGGAAGTTGCGGCAAAACGAATTATAAACTATGCCTTAATTGACCAACAAGGACCAACCGGTAAGTTCTTCAGCGAAGAAACCAATCCTGAAACTGGCGAAATCCCTTGGTAATAAAAACAGGAAAAGTAAGGAAGAAAACAACCAACCGGTAACATTGTACAAGCATAATGTGGGCTGAACGCCAAAAATTGAGCCTTCAGCTTCTAAGTACTTTGCCGTGAGAAGACAGTAAATCGTTTTGAAAACCCACCCCTACGCTGGTACGTTACTGTTCCCTCTGTAAATCACGAAAGAAGACATCTATCTACATGCTGATGAGAGTGATGAATTCATAGGTCATCTGGTACAAACTTTTGGGATAGGCTTTGAGGAGTTAGAGCTTTACAGCGGCATGACTTTTCAGGAGCTGATAGATACTATTATTGTAAAGTCTGGCCAACCTCTTGCAAATGACTGCACAACCCAGATCGCGTTCTACAAAGTAAGACGGGTCATGGTAGAGGAACTTGGCATTGACAAAGAACGCATACAACGTAATGCTGCGTTAAAAGACTTATTCCCAAAAAGAATTAGAAAAAGGAACCTGGGCATTATAGGTAACCAGCTAGGCATACAGATTGACTACTTTCAGGCCCCCGGTTGGTTTCAGTTGGCTGGTGCGGCCGCTCTCATTGCTTCATTTGTCTTGCTGTTTTTCAACGAACTGATAGGTGCATGCACCTTCATCTTCACGCTGAGCCTAACTTTCATAGCCAACACATGGGGAGTTACCCTTCCAATGAATACCCTAGGTGACCTTGTAGAAAGGATAACAATGGATAATCTGATGAAATTGAGAGAAGACAAGTCGTCTATAAACCCAAAGGAGATAAGAATGACAATTTTAAAACGAATAGACCACCTCCAAGGGCTTGAAAAAAGAGAACTTGCACCGGAACAGAAAATAGTATTCGGCTGAACAAGCACAGGGCCTAACAGGTACCACTATTCTGCAGGGGACAAAAGCTTGGCACACGCCCGCGTTGCCGGCAGTAAAGCAACAGGTAAATTAAATAATGGAGAAGCCTAAGATAGAAAGACATCCTTTTCAAAGATATATGGAACTGTTTTTTATTGTTCATCCCAATTTTTATCTGGAATATAGCTCTGGCCCATAAATTCCCGAAGGCATTTCAGCCTGAAATCTTCTGGAATAAAATCCCAGCTTTTTTGACATATGGAGAAAATATTTCCCGGGTGATCATTGTTACGATCGCCTTAGGTATGCCCTTAAAAGTGGTAACAAGTCTACAGAAGAAAGGTCTGTTTCTTTATGCTACCGGAGCCTTACTGTACTTTGCCTCATGGCTACTTTTGATCTACGTACCAGATAGCCAATGGAGCAATACTGTCTGGGGATTTATGGCACCTGCTTATACACCGTTATTATGGTTACTAGGAATGGGAATGATAGGTGATGCCTTCTATTTTAAACTCCCGTTTAAACGTTGGTATTTCATTCTGGCAGCAATTATCTTTTTAGGATTCCATAACCTTCACACCTACCTCATTTTTAGCAGGACCCATTGATACCAGATGACTAGAGGCGGAACATCTTGTAAACTGCTTTACCGCTAACCGTGCCCGGCAAATGCGACCTTGACTGTCTTACCGCCACTCTGATTTCTGTAAGGGAACTTTAACGCTAGTTTCTCCCCCCTTCCGCAATCCTTACAACATGGGCTGTAAATGTTTGCACCTTTTCTTATTCCTAGCAGGGGCCCATTCTACTCAATTAACTACATGCCTGAAATTTAAAGATTTCAGGTTCTTTTTCAACCACCTCACAGGGCTACAGGAGCCAAGCAGTCTCAGATGCTCCCCACTTTTGGCCTGCCAGAGCATCTGGTCGCGTTATGTAGGAACTGGACAAACTACTGCAGGACCCAATTTAATCACATCCAGGAAAGACTTCAGCCTAGAGTGATGTATCATGACGCCACCCCAGTTCTAAATGAGAAAGTACAATAGCGCCATTTCAACTATCTTTGCCAGGAGGACCATGCATGAACATTGGGGCAATGCCAGCTTTGTTCAACTTTTTGGCTTTCGTTTTCCCTGTGCCAGTATACCCAGATATTTGAACCATTTCAAAAGCAAACACACCCTCCCCAATATTTTAACGCTATATGAAGCCCACGTTGATCCTGGTCCTGTTCCTCGTATTCTTTTCTGGCAGGTTAGCCGCACAAACAAAATCTATTCATGAGCAAAAGTTTATCCCCATTGGCGGGATAGAGCAGTGGGTGACCATTAGCGGGGAAGATAAAACCAATCCTGTAATCCTGTTTCTGCATGGAGGCCCCGGCAGCAGCATGAGTCAGTATGATGACGCCATCTACGGCTACTGGAAAAAAGATTTTGTTCTGGTGTACTGGGACCAGCGGGGGGCAGGAAGGACCTTCGGGCGTAATGCGCCTGCAAAGGTCACCGAAGACTACTGGATAGAAAACCCATTGACGGTAGAGCGCATGACAGCAGACGGAATTGAGCTTTCTGAGTACCTGGTCAAACACCTTGGGAAGCGGAAAATAACCATTATAGGAACCTCCTGGGGATCTGTATTGGGAGCCAGCATGGCTTTAAAGCGTCCTGATCTTTTCACGGCCTATATAGGCCATTCACAAGTGGTCAACGGAGAAGCAGGATTTCGGCGGGCATTTGAGACTGTTTCAAGATTGGCTCAGGCCGCCAAGGACCAGGAATCTATAAGCAAGCTGGTTGCCTTAGGCCCCCCACCCTATGATGATGCCAGAAAATCAGGCCAGCTCATGCGCATCATCAAAAAGTATGAGCGGGAGAATTCAACTCCTGCCCCCGTTTCATGGTGGAAGGTGCGGAGCGAATATGACAATGAGAAAGACGCCAATGACCGGTATAACGGAGATGACTATTCTTTTCTCCATTACGCCGGCCATAAAGCTATGGGAATCAAATCTATGGAGGTTGGGATAGATTTCATGACAAATGGTTTCCAATATAAAATCCCGGTATACTTTATTCAGGGAGAGGAAGACATTTTAACTGCGAAAGAAGTCACCAAAGCATATTTTGACAAAGTGAAAGCCCCTGAGAAAGAGTTTGTACTTGTGCCTGGCGCAGCACATGGGCACAACCAGGCGGTGATTGACGCACAGTATAAAGCGGTAAGAAAGGCTTTAAAGCGATAGTATTCCAGAAGAACCAGGTCTTCGCATAAAGATGCGTTCATAAAACTGAGGGTCTCCCAGTTATATGAACTGTCGGCCAAAGGCTGCCAGATAAAGTTGTTTACCATCAACCACAAGGTGTGGCTTTCTGCCAACTTAGTTCAGAGAAGAAAGCAGTTTTGAGCTTCCCGTTAGCTGCATATAAAGGTGCCTGTGAAAGCGCCTGCTTGTGCCCTCGTTTTGGTCCTGTTTTCACAAAAACAGCCCAGAAACAGAAATTTACTAGTTGATAAGCCATTAGCGAATGCTTGCGCCAGAAGGTTAAAAGAAAACTCTAAACCACATCTTTGTATAAAGCTTTCTTTTAAGAGCTTGTTTAAATTTTGGTTTTGCGAGCGAAAATTGGGAGCCAAAGGTTCTGACGAAGCGTTTTTTGAGCCGCATAACAGCGCTATGGTGGGAGAAAAATGCGATGTCAGGTTCTTTTGATACCCATTTGCAGCGGAAAAGACAAATTTAAACATGCTCTAAGCCGCAAAGCGCCACACAACTGCCTGCGCTCACACCTTCTATGCCCCGTCACGCTGCTATGTGGCTCAAAAGCTGCTTCCGCAGAACCTCTCTCTGGCACACTTTGCCAGTAAACTCAACATCTCATCATGCGCTGATCAAAACCAATAACTACAGATTACCAGCCCCTATCTCTTCTCTGCCTTGAAAGGCCCATGAAAAAAATTATCAACTGATTTATTGAAGTTTCGTAAAATCATTTACCTTTGAAACGCAAAGTACTTTAATGAATTACCTCACCCCCCGACGTTTGACAACCATCCTAATGAGAATCGCTGAAAAACTTTACAAATCTTAGTGACATTACAGGTATATTTTTTGCCTTTTAACTTTGAACAACAAAGTACTTTAACTACAAACCAAATTTAATTTTTCACCTTAAAATCCACGCATTATGAATCAGCAGCAACATTTGCCAGCCCCCTCCAACCAACCCATGGTCTCTGTAACCCCTGTATTGGTGGGTACCGTGATAGCCTTTCTGGCCATTTCCTTTTTTGTTTTCGGAGTTGATGCCCCACATCCAGAATGGGGCCAGTTCTGGCAGATCAGGCCTTTGACCCTTACCCCTTTAGCCGGTGCAGTGGGCGGAGCTTGCTATTCTTTCCTTCTCCACCTTAGTTCCCGTGGCACTTTGAACAAAACCTTAGCCCTTGTACTGGGAGTGGCTATTTACCTCATCGGGTTGTTCTTTGGTATTGTCCTGGGCTTAGACGGCACCATGTGGGATTAATTTCTCCTTCCTGTTCCATAAAATAAAGTCCATACACCCATGAAAGAGCAAATCCGCATCAGCCTCAACGACCCCAAGCAGCTGGAAAAACTGTACCGGGAGAATAAGGCCTCCTTCAGGCGGGAGTTCAGCGCCCTCTACCCAGAGGTAAAAGGCACCGCCCTGGCTGACTTCTGGAATGAACGCCTACACTACCAAACGGAGGAGCTTACCTGGGGCACCAGCCGGGAGCTGGTATTTGTCATAGTTGCTGCGTTGGTGGCAGGGTTTATTGCCAAAATTCCGGCACTGTTTTCCATTCATGAAGCGTATTTCTACCCCAGGAATATAGGGTTCATCATTTTCCCGGCCTTAACGGCCTATTTTGCCTGGAAGAATAAGCTTTCTGCCGGTACCGGCGCCTTGTTGGTGGGTGCCACGTTAGCAGGACTTCTATTCATCAATTGGCTGCCTGCCACTCAGAAGAGCGATACCCTCCTTCTGTCTTGCGTTCATTTGCTCTTGTTTCTGTGGTCTATCCTAGGCGTTTCTTTTGTAGGGAGGCCGCAAAACTCGCTGGACAGAAGACTGGGGTATCTCCGGTACAATGGTGACCTGCTGGTCATGACCACGTTAATAGTACTAGCGGGTGGCATCATGACGGGCGTTACCATTGGGCTCTTCTCCCTCATTGGGTTTCAAATTGAAGAGTTCTATTTCCAGAATGTGGTAGTCTTTGGGCTACCGGCAGCCCCCATCTTAGGCACCTACCTTACCCAAACCAATCCGCAGTTGGTTGGGAAAGTTTCACCCGTCATTGCCCGGATTTTCAGCCCCCTGGTACTCATCATGCTGGTGATTTATCTGGCGGCAATGGTGTATTCTGGCAAAGACCCCTACAATGACCGGGAGTTCCTGCTTATTTTTAATGCGTTGCTGGTTGGCGTGATGGCCATCATCTTCTTTTCAGTGGCAGAAACTTCAACGTCGGGTAAAGGCCGGGCAGAAGTCTGGGTTCTGTTCTTTTTGTCTGCGGTTACGGTGCTTGTAAACGGACTGGCCCTGTCTGCCATCTTGTTCAGGATAACTGAGTGGGGAATTACCCCTAACCGCGCCGCCGTGCTGGGAGGAAACCTGCTCATGCTGCTCAACCTTCTCTGGGTGACCTCCCAACTTTACCGGGTCCTTTTAAAGAAGTCTGACCTCACCCAGGTAGGCAAACCCATTGCTGTTTTCCTGCCCCTCTATGTGGTTTGGACCATCATTGTAACGTTTTTATTCCCGCTACTCTTCGGGTTTAGGTAAGGGCGGTGGCAGTGTACCCTTGGGCTAGTGTAACATTCGGCCCACAGGCTAAAATTTACCACCCAAGGGGCCGGTGAAGCTCAACATGGGCAGCCTCACCGGCACTATGGCGGGAGAAAAAGGCCAACGCCAGGTTCTTGCAAAGGGAATTTTCAATACAAATGACAAATACTAACATGCGCTTATCACAGAGAAGGAATAACCAATGGGAAAAAACGTAAATCTGGAAAGTATCTTCAACTGGGCGTTTGGCGTCTTACTGGTGGCAATAGGCGTATTGAACCTGCTGCTGGTGCACCCCGTTCCGGGCATTGCCTACTTTCTTCTTGCTTGTATCTACCTGCCTCCAGCCAGCTTCCTGCTCAGGAAATGGTTTGACTTCACTGTTCCGTTATTGCTGAAAATCCTGTTCGGGCTGGTGATCCTCCTGTTCACCCTTGGGGTGAGTGATGTAGGTGACATGCTAGACAAATGGTAGAACTAGACATAAGCAAAGAAAACCGAGTCGCCCACGCTTCACTACAGGACAGATGCGTATCTCAACCAAATTAGATCGGCTTTATGCACAAGCAAGGGGTAACCGGTGGCTTTATCTGTTTGCCATCTTCAACAGGGTGGCACTGGCCGCAGGGTTTCTGCCTTCAGGCATGACAAAAATTCTGGGGGAGCGGTTTACGGTGTTATCGGTGAACCACCCCATGGGGAATTACTTAGAAGCCCTCTACCATACCGGGTACTACTACACCATGATAGGGGTGTTGCAGGTGGCGGCGGCCCTTCTGTTATTGATCCCCAGAACCGCCCTCCTGGGTGCCCTCCTCTACTTTCCCATCATCTTTAACATCTGTATCCTATCAATATCGGTGCGGTTTGAGGGGTCTTTTGTCACCTCACTCTTAATGGTGCTGGCCAACTTGTATCTGCTTTGCTGGTATTACCCCACCTGGAAACTGATCCTCCCTATCAAGCATGAAACCGCACCCGCAGCCCTGCCCCGGTGGAAAGAGTTGAACACAAAATTCCCAGCCATGTTCTTTGCGGGAGTTGGGGTTGCCGTGGCATTGGTGATGGTGTGGTTCTTCTACGGGTATGAACTAATGCCTTACAACAGCCTAAAACAATGCCAAACACAGTGCCCCGAGACTGACAACCCGGCCGCCTGCTTCAATTTCTGCGACTGTATTCATCAAAACGGCCAATCCCTTGCAAAGTGTTTAGAAGCGTATGAGCTCTCTAAGGAATGAGTGTCCCCTTCACACCTCTACGTTCTTCTCCCATCTTCCGGCCGGGTCTATAATAAGGAACCTTTAAGGGATCACAAGCCCCTTTTACCCCATCCGGCACCGGTGCCCTTCAAGAGGGATTGGCAAAACCCCCACTCCTGTTTTCGGCCTGTTTTTCAGAAAACAGGCCGAAAACAGGAATGTAGCCCCCTGGTGCATCTCCATCAGAGGTTTCCTTGTTTTTAGCTTCTGCTTGAAACGTATTACCGCAGGCCCTACCTGCTTCGCCCTTCCTTCGCCGTCTCTCTTATTCTTCAGGTTCTGGCCCCAACAGGTAGTAATACTGAATCTTCTGCAGATACACCCCGTAAGAAAAAGCTGCTAACATCTTGAAAACAAGTATTAAATTAATTTGAAGAGCATGACAGTTAAATTAAAACCCCTTAAAGAGCAGGTAATAGTGATCACGGGCGCATCCAGCGGAATAGGCCTGGCCACTGCCAAAGCGGCCGCCCGGAAAGGAGCCAAAGTAGTCTTGGCCGCGCGTAACCGGGAAGCCTTGATAGAAATAGAGCAGGAAATCAGGAACGAGGGCGGGCAGGCTTTCCACTGCGTGGCCGATGTAGGGCACAAAGAGGAGGTTCAATGGATTGTAGACGTGGCCATGCAGGAGTTTGGGGGCTTTGACACCTGGGTAAACGATGCCGGCGGCTCTATCTACGGCCGTTTAGACGAGGTCTCTGATGAAGACAGCCGCCGTCTGTTTGACACCAACTACTGGGGTGTGGTTTACGGTTCCCTAGCCGCCGCCAGGCATTTGAGAAACAAAGGCGGTGCCATTATCAACCTGGGCAGCGAGGTTTCAGATATTTCTTTGCCGTTACAGGGCATGTATGCCGCCAGCAAACACGCCGTGAAGGGCTTCACAGATGCCCTGCGCATTGAACTGATGGAAGACAAAGCCCCGGTCTCCGTAACCCTGATCAAGCCAGCCGGGATTGATACGCCGTTCCCTGAGCACGCCAAGAACTATACGGGCAAAGCGCTCACCTTGCCCGCGCCAGTCTATACGCCAGAGGAAGTAGCCCATGCTATCCTTACGGCGGCTACCACTCCGTACCGTGACATCATGGTGGGCGGCGGCGGAAAAGTCATGAGCGCCCTCAACAAGCGTTTCCCGGGCATGATGGACTGGGTAAGCTCAAAGGTAATGTCACAGGAGCAGGTAGAAGATGGCCAGCCCGTGAACAGAGAGGGCTCTCTGCACCAGCCTTCTACGGCAGGCAATGTACGCGGCAACCACAAAGGCTATGTCATGAAAACCAGCCTGTACACCCGCGCGGTTACTAACCCGGTAAAAACAAGTGTATTGGCCCTGGCGGCGGGCGCAGCGGTGTTGGCTTTGCTCAACAACAACAAAAAGAACGGCAAGCAGCCCGGGAGAAAAAGGTATGTAACCGGTAGCCGTACCACCCCTGCAGCCCCTACTACCCCTACTACCCCGGCCGCTACAACCACAACCACTCCGGCCAGCAACCAGACTGGCTACGGCAGTGTCACCAATACGGGTTTCTAATCTGCTGATGCCCCTTTAAACCGTTGAATAGGTGGTACTGCCAAAAGGTGGTACCACTTTTTTTTAGCCGTCTGCTTTCTGGTTTGGAAAGCACATCTTCCCTGGTATAAAAAGCTATAGCTAAAAGACATACTATGCCACGTACCGTGAGGCTCCTGTTACCAGAAAAAATCTTTCCTGTTTTGGCGCTATTTTTCAGAAAACAGCCCCAAAACAGGAAAGCAGCCGCACTACGCGTAATGCCGTACAACGTGTAATGTTGAAATAGCTTGCAAAAAGAGCTTCCGTCTGTACAGGCACCTAGATGTAAAAGATGGGCACCGCCACTTTGCGGACATTTCCGGGTTATCTTTACTGGGGGGCATGAAGAGGAGTGCTAAAGAAAAAAGCCATGTCCCCGTTCTAATATAAAAGGAAGTGCTTCTGTTTTCGGCCTGTTTTTCAGAAATCAGACCGAAAACAGAAGCATTTTTTCGGCTACGCCGATATGCTATTTATTGGCTGTCTCTAACAAAGGCCGAAGCCGGAATCTGCGCCTTGGCAACTCCCGGTCCCTCCCACTGCAGGACAAGCTGGGGTTGGGCGGTGGCACCTTTCAGACTGTACAGCTTAATAGGATGCAGCCCCGCTTTCAAGTTGATTTTGCCCTGTTTTTCTGAATTGGCGGCATACCCATAATCGGCGTCAATGACCAGCGCCTCGTGCAGGCGCAGCACCGCTCCCTTGTGGGTGGTGAGAGTGAACGTATAAGTGCCGTCTGCGGGCACTTTCAGATACCCTTCAAAATAGAGCGCGCCTTTGTTCTTGTCTTTGGTCACCGCCGCATCTGGCTTGCCGGCCTGGCCTTCGGCCGAAGGCGTGAGGTTCACCACCTGCGGCACCCACCCAAAGTTGCCGTTAAAGGCTTTCCAGACAAGACCCGGTTTGGTGTTGGCCACGGCTACCGCGGGCACCAGTTCATTGTCATACGGTCTAGCGGCTTGCGCGTCTGGCATGCGGGATTGCAACACTTTGGCTTTCATCTGTTGCTGCAGTTGGGCCATACCCGGCTCCTGGGCCAGGTTCTTGGTCTGCTGCGGGTCTTTCTCCACGTTGTAGATTTCAAAGTCATCTGCGTGCCCCTGAATATCATAGCGTACACCCACCAAATCATCTAGCCTGATGAGCTGCATCTGGTTGCGCTTCTTACTGCGGTGGCTTGGGTGAAACTCCGCAAAATCTGGCGACTTGCCATTGTTGAAGTACTCCACGTACACCAGGCTCTTGGGCTGGGTGCCGCTTTTGGTCAGGCCGGGCAACAAGGATACGCCATCGGCTTTGGCGGGGGCGGGTACCCCGGCGGCGGCGGCAAACGTGGTGAACCAGTCATGGCTGGCGTTGGGTGTTTTCATCACGTGGTTCGCAGGGATTTTACCTGGCCACCAGGCCAGCGCCGGCATGCGCACGCCGCCTTCCAACACATCACGTTTCACCCCGTCAAACGGCCCGAAACTGTTGAAAAAATCAGGGTCATTCTTTACCTTTTCCAGATAAGACTCCAGGCTGGGGCCGTTGTCTGAGGTGAAGACCACCAGTGTGTTCTCATCTAGCTTCAGGTCTTTGAGCAGTTGCAACAAATCGCCCACGGCGTCATCTATGCGGCGCACCGAGGTGGCGTACCGCTGGTACACGTTGGGCCAGGACACCTCTGGGGTTGCCGCATTTTTGTCATGGTCATAGGTAGCCTTGGCGTAGTCTGGATGAATCCAGGAGTCTACGGTGCCCGAGGCGGTGTTGATCATCTGCCCCGGCTTACCCGTCCATTGCAGACCGCCTTTTAATCCACCTCCGGCAGGATATTCCTGTGTGGGAAGTTCCAAGACAGCATGGGGCGTGTCATAGGCCAGGTAAATAAAGAACGGATTCTCTTTGCCTTTGCTCTTGGTGTGGTCAATAATCCACTGCTTGGTTTTGGCGGTCCAGAGGTCGGCGGTGTAGCATTTGTTTAAGCCGGCAGAAACTTCCTGGCGGTTTTCATAGACTTCTTTGGGGCCGCGGTACACGCCCTCTACCGGGTAATGCTCGTGGCCGTCGCCGTGACGCATGTAGCCGTAGTAGTAGTCAAAACCACGGTCCAGCGGGTGGGCGGTCCATTTCTCGCGCTGCCCCTGCAAGCCCCATTTCCCGAAGGTGGCCGTTGCGTAGCCCACTTGCTTGAGCAGGCTGGCAATGGTGTGGTTGTTGTCCAGGGCTTTGTCAAACTGGTTGTCGCGCACGTTGGCGTGGCCCTGGCTCTGCCCCAGCAGAAAAGACGCCCGGGACGGCGCGCACACCGGCGCGGCGGCATAGTGGCTGTTGAGAATAGCGCCCTGGTTGGCCATTCTATCCAGGTTGGGCGTAAAGGCCCAAGGTTCGCTGCGGTCGTTCTTCTTCTGGCGCTGTTTCTGGAACAGCACGCCCAAGTCACCATACCCTAAATCATCTGTTAAGATGAAGATGATGTTGGGCTGCTTTTTCGGCACCGCCGATGGTTTCCTGGCCAGCCCTACCGCCTGCGCGGAAAAAAGTGCCCCTACTAGTAGAAGGGCTACGCTTCGTTTCAAAATTCTCATGTACGGTACGCGGGGTTTTATTTGTTATTCTTCCGCCCGCGGGCGGAAGGTGTAGTTGTTTTCTAATGTGCTAAGAGCGGCCGTTTTTAGCCTGTTTTCAGAAAATCAGCCCCAAAACGGAAATTCCAGTTTCGGCTTTCTCATCTTGGCTCTTCCGGATTTATCTTGGCTCTTCCGGATTTCTAATCCGGAAGTTTCTACTTCGTGGATTTCCAATCCCCGTTTTCCGTCCTCCCGCCTTGTTAAATGCGGGGATTACAAATCCCCAGTTACTTAGTTCGGGATTACAAATCCCGAACAGCTGGTGTAGCTAGCGCAGCATTCTTCCTGTTCTCTTGCTCTTCAGGATCCGCTCTTCCGGATTTCTAATCCGGAAGTACACTGCCGGGGATTTCCAATCCCCGCGCCTGCTATTTACCAACTGGTGCGCCACGGGGATTAGAAATCCCCGACAGAATGGTTCGGGATTACAAATCCCGAACAGCTACGGAAATCCTGAACAGCTACGCAGCTACGAAGAAATCCCGAACAGCTACGTTACGTCTTGGCTCTTCCGGATTAGAAATCCTGATTACCGAACACGGCCAATTACATCTGGGGTAGCAAGCACAACTACGCTACAACTCTTAGATTTTAATTCCTTCACTAAGTTTCCGTTTTCGGCCTGTTTTGGCCAAAACAGGCCGAAAACAGGAATCAATCCTCGTCTTCTTTTTGCTTCTTCTTTTTTCCGCCGGGGGCGGGAGCTTGGCCAAAGAGCGGGTTCTTTTCCTGCGGGATTTTCGCGTCGGTGGCCTTTACCCATTTAAGCAAGTCGGCCACCAGTTCATCTCGTTTGGCAGGCTGCTTGCTGGCCAGGTTGTTCTTCTCGCCAATGTCTTGCCTGAGGTTGTAGAGCTCTACGCTGTTGTTACTGGCTATTTTGCTTTGGCCACCGTCTAAAACCCATTCCTCATGGAACAGATGCAGTTTCCAGTCGCCTTTCCGGATGGTGGTTACCGGGCGGGCCCGGAAGTCATTGTCGCGGGAGCCGGGGTCTGGTTTGTCCAGGTACCCGGGGAAGTGCCAGAAGATAGAGGACCGCTGCAACGCGTTTCCGCCTTTGAAGAGTTTGACCAGGCTCTCGCCGTCCAGGGTTTTGGCTTTGGGCTTGGTGAAACCGGCCGCGTCCAGGAACGTGGGGAACAGGTCTACATTGATAATGGGCGTCTCATTCTGAGTACCCGCTTTGATGACGCCGGGCCAGCGGGCAATAAACGGCACACGGATGCCCCCTTCATAGTACATGCCTTTGAAACCGCGCAGCGGGTCTGCCGGTGATTGCGGCAAGGCGCCGTTGTCTGAGGTGAAGATGACCAATGTGTTTTCCTCCAGGCCCAGGTCTTTCATTTTCTTAAGCAGCAAGCCTACGCCATCGTCCATCTGCGCGTTCATGGCCCCATATTTCTCGTGGCTTTGGTAAGTGCCTTTTTTGCCTTTCATCTTGGCGTACATCTCGTCGCGGGCCTGAATGGCCATGTGCGTGGCGTGGTGCGAGACATAGATAAAGAACGGACGGTTCTTGTTTTCCTCCATAAATTGGATGGCCCCGTTGGTAATTTTGTAGATGCCTTTGGGGTCATTGTTTTGCTCAAATTCTTCCTGGCTGGGCGGCTCAAACGAACCGTCTACGTCAAAGCCCTGGTCTTTAGGCAGCGTGCCTTCTTTTCCGCCCAGATGCCACTTGCCAAACATGGCCGTTTTGTAGCCCGCGTCGCGGAGGCCCTCGGCGAGGGTGTACATGTTGGGCGCCAGCGCATTGGTGTTGGGAATGGGCTCCAGCCGCATTTTCTCTACCGGCCCGCGCTTAGAGTTATAGACCGCATAAATGCCGTGGCGCGGTGTGTAATTGCCCGAAATCAAACAGGCACGGCTGGGGGCGCAGTTTCCGGCGGCGGCGTAGGCGTTGGTGAACACCATGCCCTGCTTGGCCAGTGCGTTCAGGTGCGGCGTCTGGTAGAAATCGCTGCCCGTGAACCCGGCGTCTTTCCAGCCCATGTCATCAATGAAAATGAGCACGATGTTGGGTTTCGTGGCCTTGTTCTGCGCCTGTACCCCAAGACTAAGCATGAGGCAGGCCAACAACGCCAGCGTGTAGTTTTTATATTTCATAAGAGATTTTTTTCAGAAGCTCGTTCCGCTTTTCCAGCTCGCCCACAAGCTCCGTTCAAGAGGACATATTTGATAAAGGTGATGTACAGATTTGCGTCTATCGTCAGCTGCCGTATTTCGTTTTCTGTTTTCGGGCTGTTTTTCAGAAAACAGCCCGAAAACAGAAAATCGGCTTTCCCTAAGATGCCTAAATAGCGCAAAGGTTTAATAGGCCCAGCCAACCTAAACATCTAGTTAATAACAGGGTATTTTATTCATTCTTACAGCGGCCTGATAATGTAGCCGTACGCGTAGCTCTTGCCCAGCAACCGGTACGGGTCATGCGGCGGACGGCCCCAGCTGTTGTCTCCACCCACGCCACGCTGTTTGAAATCAACATGAACGTTCACCAGCGGCCGCTCTACCACGTCATTGATGTGCTGGTTTTTCTTGGTGTTGCCCGGGTCAAAGTCTTCGTCATAGTACGGCATGGCCGAAAAGCTCAACGGTTGCAGGCCTTCCACCAGCACGCCTTTGCCGTTGCCATTGGTGAGTTTGAGCCAGCGGCCGTCGGTGCGGTTGCCGTTGGCCTGCGGCCGAATGTATTTCACGTACTGGTTCTGCACTTTGTCCTGGTACACGCCAATGTGTGCCGCATGTTTACGGTCTTCATAGTTTTCCCAGGGGCCGCGGCCGTAATATTCAAAGTTCTGGTATTGCTTGTTCACGTCAAAACGCATTCCAAACCGGGGCATTTCGGGGAACTTGTTGTCACCCAGCTGCACGGCAGATTCTACTTTGAGCGAACCGTCTGGCCGAAGTGTGTAGAATACTGAATACTCGGCGTTAGAGAAGTTGAGCTGGTGCGTGAGTCTGACAATGATTTGGTCGTTTTTCTCGTCAACATCAAACCTTTTCAAGGGCAGGTTTTTATGGGCCGAGCGCCAAATACCGCCCCACTCCTGCATGTGGTTGCCCCAGTCATTGTCGGTGGGCGCGCGCCAGAAGTACGGCTCCGGCATCTTCTCCAGAACGGCTTCGCCTTTCTTGGTGTAGCTCACTACCTCCCCTTTTTTGGTATTGAACACCACGGCAAAATCACCGGCAGAGACGGTAAGCATGTTCCCTTTTTTCTCCTGGGTTACTTTTCCTTTAGCTGCCGCTTTGGCTACCTGTTCGAAATAGCTTTTCTCATCTGACAGGCTGAATTGATGGCGCGCCACCTCGTGCCCGGCGGGTACCATGGGCCGCTCGTTTCTGGTGACGGCAAACACGTTGAGCAAGTACTCTTTTGAATTGTCCAAATTGTTCGGCAAAGCCAGGGTGGCGGTTCCGTCCTGGCGGGCGGCCAGGTTCATCGTCACGGTACCAGTTTTCACCGCTTTGCCGTTTTCCAGCAGTTCCCACTTCAGGTCATACTCGTTCAGGTTGGTGAAGTCGTGCAGGTTTTTGACCGTCAGCTTCTTGGTTTTCTGGTCAAATGCCGGGAACAAGATGTAAGAGTAATATTTCTTTACCTCGTACAGACCGGGGTGCGGATTGCGGCTGGCGTCTACCAGGCCGTTGGCGCAGAAGTTCTCATCGCTGCGCTCGTTGTGGCTGCCCAAATCTCCGCCGTAGGCCCAATACTCACGGCCATAGGGATCTTTCTGCCGGAAGCCCTGATCTACCCAGTCCCAGATACAGCCGCCCTGCATGTGCTTTGATGAATAGATAATGTCCCAGTACTCCTTGAAGTTACCGCTGCTGTTGCCCATGGCGTGCGAGTACTCACACATAATGAACGGACGGGTCTGCGGTTTGCTGGCGTACTCCTTCATGATTTCAATGGAAGGGTACATAGGCGCGACCACATCGGTGTTCTCATGTTTCCAGGCTTGCTCAAACATGACGGGGCGGCTGGGGTCGCGCTTATTAATATACTTGTGGGCGTCTTTGAACACCTGGCCGTTGCCGCACTCATTGCCCATGCTCCAGAGAATAATGGCCGGGTGGTTCTTGTCGCGCTCCAGCATGCGGTTGATGCGGTCATTGTGGGCGTTCACCCAGTCTTTGCGGTACGCCGGGTGCGGAATGGTGTCATAATTGCGTTGGTAGTGAGCGCCCATGCCGTGGGTTTCAATGTTGGCCTCGTCCACCAAATAAAGGCCGTACTGGTTGCAGAGTTTGTACCAGCGCTCATCATTGGGGTAATGCGAATTGCGCACGGTGTTGATGTTGAACAGCTTCATGAGCCTGATGTCTTTGAGCATCATTTCCTCGGTGGGAACGTGGCCCAAAAACTCGTCATGTTCATGGCGATTCACGCCTTTCACGTAAATGGCCACGCCGTTCACCAGCAACTGCCCATCTTTAATTTCAGAGCGCCTAAAGCCAATCTGGGTGCCAATTACTTCTGGCGTGCCTTGCAGGCTGGCCGTAAACGAATACAGGTTGGGGAATTCAGAAGACCATTGTTTCACGCCTTTCAACACTTCCTGCGGGAACTCTACTTTGGTCTCAGTGCCGGTGGGTGTAAAGGTTTTTTGCAGTTGCTTCACGGTTTTCCCGGCGGCGTCCAGCACTTTCAAATTCACGGTGTACTGGCCTTTGGCCGATGGCGTGTGCACCAGAAACCAAGGCTTGAGCGTACCGGCTTTGTAATCTGGCGTAAGATTGGCGTTCACCTCAAAATCCACGATGCGGGCGGGGTGGCGGGCCACTAGATACACATCGCGCTCAATGCCGGTGAGGCGCCAGAAATCCTGGTCTTCCAGGTAACTGCCGTCATGCCAGCGCAGCACCTGCACCGCCAGCACGTTCTCACCCGCTTTTAGGTATTGGTTGATATGGAACGTAGCCGGAGACTTAGATACTTTGGAAAAACCTACTTCTTGCCCGTTGAGCCACACATAGGCCATGCCCGTAATAGACCCGAAGTTCAGGTAAATGTCTTTCTCTTTCCAGTCGGCCGGCACGGTGAAGGTGGTGCGGTAAGAGCCCACCGGGTTGTTGTCATGCGGAATGAACGGCGGGTTGGCCGGGAACGGGTAAATCACGTTGGCGTAAATAGGAATCCCAAAGCCTTCCAGTTCCCAGTTAGACGGCACTTTGATGTCGTTCCACTTGGAGGCGTTGAAGTTGGGTTGGAAGAAATCCTTGGGCCGGTCGGCAGGGCGGGCCACGTAGTTGAATTTCCAGGTGCCGTTCAGGCTTTTGTAGTACGGTGATTTCTCGGCCTTGTCAGTAATGGCGTCTTTCTCATTGGCGAACGGCAGGAACGTGGCCACCGGTTTCTCTTTGTTAAGCTCCACCAGTTCGGGGTTCTCCCATTCTTTGAACGTGAACTTCTGGGCTGCTACCCGCTTGGAAGCCAAGGCACACACTAAGACAAACACTACAAGCAATCTTACCATTTTTGTCGTTGACATTACGTTGAGGAGAGGTTGTACAATGAGGTAAGGGGAAAAGCGTTTTTGACCTGTTTTCTGAAAAACAGGTCAAAAACAGCGAAAGCTGTCTCCTCCTCTGTTTTGTGGTTACTTCTCCAGAGTTCGTTGCTCTACGCCTATTCCCGTTCTTACTATCCAACAGCAATGATAGCTTCAAATTAACCTCCTCCTTGTAAATTTTGTCACCTGGTCTTTAAAAGCCAGCAGCCAGATACAGAAAGGGCACAACTTTGAGACAATTTGCACCATAAAGAAAAGCACCCATCTAAATGGGTGCCTTTCAGTCTACAAACACTCCTATAATTTTCAGAAGAGACAGGCTCCTTCATAGTGGAAGCTCTTCCCCTGCGTATTACCTGTAACTGTTCGCCTTCTACTGAGACGGTTTCAACGTCTCTACTTTTTGCTCAAAGGCAACGGCTTAGGTGTGGTGCTGGGGCCTTCCACTACCAGTTTGCCGTCTTTGGTGATTTGCATGGGGTCAATGAACACCACGCGCTCGTCACCGGTGGCTTTGGTGCGGCCGTGGTACACGCAGAACATTTTCCCGTCTGGGGCAAACGCAATGCTGTTGTGGCCGGTGCCCGTCACGTCACCGCCTTTGCCCGTGTTTTTCTCCAGGATGGGGTTGTTGGCCGCTTTCTTGAACGGCCCCAGCGGACTTTTAGCCGTAGCGTAGCCTACCGCGTAGTTCTCGCCCCCGAAGTGGTTGGCCGAGTACATCATGTAATACTGGTCCCCGTGTTTGAAGGTGTAAGAGCCCTCGGTCCAGCGGCGGTTCACTTCTTTGGAGGTCACCGAGCGGCTTTCCCACTCGCTCTGGGCATCATTCATTTTCACGGGCGGGCGCAGCAACAGCACCGGTTCGCCAATCACACCGCTGAAGTCAGGTTTCAGCTCTACGCCGTAAATCCAGCTTTCCTCAATCTCTTGGTATAGGCCGGTTTTCTTCGCCCAGGTGGCCACTTCGCTCTCTACCGGGTGTTTGTAGCAGCAGCGTGAGTAGTAGAGGTACATTTTGCCGTTGGGCTCAAAGTACACGTTGGCGTCAATGATGGGGTAACCGGGGTCAAAGAGCGGCTTGTCTGAGATGTTCTTGAATGGCCCGGTGGGTTTGTCGGACACGGCCACGCCAATCCGGAAGTTCTCCAGTTCATTGGTGGGGTTGTGCCGCCAGTCGGCGCTGTAGAACATGTAGTACTTGCCTTTCACTTCGTAAACCTCTGGGGCCCAGAAGTTCTTCACGTCCCAGGAACCGGGCGTGTTGCCGTAAAACACCTGCCCCTCGTTTTTCCAGTTCACCAGGTCTGGCGAGGAATACGTAGCGAAGCCCTTTTTAGCGCCACCGCCGGTGCCGTACATATAGTACAGTTTGCTGGCTTTGTCATACAGCACGTACGGGTCGCCAAACTTGACGTTCAGCGGATTTTTATATTGGCCGCCTTGGCTGGTGGCTCCTTGGGCCGGGGTAGAAGTTTTGGCTTTGGCCGCGGGCGCCGATGTCTGGCCCTGGCACGCCGGGCTTGCCAGCAACAACCCGAAGGCCACCACTAAGTATTTGTTTCTTTTGAACATGTAAAAAACGGTTGAGTGTTCTTCCGCCGCGGCGGAAAACCTTAAAATTTAACTACAGCGCATTTCTCCCGCGCCAGCGGCCAGTCTCTTCATCTTCCGTTTCCGGGCTGTTTTCTGAAAAACAGCCCGGAAACGGAAACCAAGGTTACTTGCTGCTGTGGGTCAGTTTAAACCAATCAAAGGCGGCGGTGGCTCCGGCGGGGCCTTTGGCGCTCAACCCAACGCGCACGCCCCGGTCCCACGGCGGCAGGAACGAACCGTCTATGGGTTGGGCGTTGCCTGGGGTGGTCCATTTCTGGCCATCTGGGCTAAAGCTGAAGCTCAGTTTGTTCCCATCTTGCACCTCTACCTTGAACTGCAAGGTTTTGGCTTGCGGTGCGGGCACGCGGGCTACGTCAGTGGCTTGTTTGCGTTTCACCTGCCATACCACCACATTGCCGTCCTGCACGCCAATGCCCACTGAGTTATTGGGGTCGCCAAAGGCGGAAAGCCCGGCCATGGTACCTTTGGGCAGACTGGCTACGTCAAGCGCGGCAGTGGCCGTGTAGTTCCCGGTTTTGGTGCGCTGGCCCAGCATGCTGCCAACGGCCTCAGGATGGGCTTTCAACACCAATTGCCCGTTGTTGGCGCTACGCACCTGGAACGGCGGGGCCTGTGTCACTGACCATTGCCAGCTTGGGGCCAACGTAGACCCTTTGAATTCGTCATTCACGTCTAATACCTCCGGGGCATTTTTGCTGTACGGCACTACGCTGGAGACGCTGGGCACGCTGCCTTTGAAATACGGCCAGCCATCCTGGTTCCAAGAGATTTCATCCAGCAGACCTTGGCGGCCTGGGTACACAAACGTGCCGGTGGTATAGGCATGGTACAGGAAGAAATCACGGCCGCTCTGGTCTGAGACCACGGTGCCGTGCCCGGCGCATTTCCAGGCGTCGTTCTGCTGCATAATGGGGTTTTTGGCGTATTTCTCCCATGGGCCGCGCAGGTTCTTGGCCCGGGCCACACCCACGCCGTACGTACACTCCCGGCCGCAGCATTTGTCGCCGGCGTAGAACATGTAGTAGTAGCCGTTTTTCCTGACAAGGGCCGGACCTTCCACCAGGCCGCCTTCCCACGTGCCGGGGTCATTGCGGAACAGCTCAAACTTCTCGCCGGTGAGGCCGGTGCGCTCTTCGTTCATGCGCTGGCCCCAGAGCGGCGTGGGCAATCTTCTGCTGTTGCCGTCTTCCTTCCAGATAAGGTACAGATCGCCTTTTTCGTCCCGAATGGGGAAACCGTCAATGGAGCCTACTTCCTGGCACACCAGCGGCCCATGGTCGGTGTAGGGGCCTTTGGGGTTGGTGGCGCTGGCCACGCCCACGCACAGGTTGCCGCCCTTTTTCTTGGCCGTGTAGTAGATGTAGTACTTGCCGTTCTCATACGAGATTTCAGGGGCCCAGAAATGGGCTTCGGCCCAGGCCGGGGATTTTTCAGGGAATACGTGCCCTACCGTTTCCCAGTCTACCAGGTTCTTGGAGTGCAACAGCGGGAAGAGCGGTGCCCACTCAGAAGATGTGGCCGTAGCCCAGTAGTCATCACCCACGCGCACCACCGACGGGTCTGCGTAGTCACCGGGCAGCACCGGGTTGGTATATGCCACAGATCTGGTGGTGGCGTTAACTGGCTGGGGCTGGCTGGCCGTTGAGGTTGCGGTTTGGATATTTTTTTCGGCACAGCCCGTTAACAATAAGCACGCCAGGCCGAAAAGGGGGAGTAGTTTCTTCATATCATTTGCGTATGGCAGGAGCTTCTTTCAACAGCTCGGCCCCTTATAAACATGGGGGTTTAGGCAGGCACCCTTAAGAGGATTGACTGTTTCTGCAGATAGCATGTCTGTTTTTGGCCTGTTTTTTCAAAAACAGGCCAAAAACAGACATCAATTCAAATCTTACGGGGCTTGCAGGTATAATCTTTATTTCTGCACACTGAATTTGTACACACTGCCGGTCTTGTACACCTCCCCTGGTCTCAGCACGGTTGAGGGATAGGCTGGCTGGTTGGGCGAGTCTGGGAAATGCTGGGTCTCCAGACAGAAGGCCGTTCTAAAGTCATCTTTAGCGCCGCCTTTGAAGGTGTTCTTGCCTTTCATGAAGTTCCCTGAATAAAATTGCAAACCCGGTTCCTGGGTCAGGACTTCCATGACAATGCCGCTTTTATCGCCCACCACCGTGGCAGCCTTGTTCATTTTTTTACCAGGGTTAGCCCCCAACACATAGTTATGGTCATAGCCCTTTCCATTCTTGAGCTGCTGGTTGGGCACGTTGATTCGCTCCCCAATTGGGGTTGGCTTAGAGAAATCAAATGGTGTTCCCGCCACGGGTTCTATCTTCCCGAAGGGGATCAGGTTGTTGTTCACCGGTATGTAAGAATCTGCATGAATCTGCAGCTGGTGCCCCAGAATATCACCGCTCCCCTCGCCGTTCAGGTTAAAGAAGGCGTGGTTGGTAAGATTGACCACGGTTGCCTTGTCAGTGGTAGCTTCGTAGTCCATTTTCAGTTCATTATTATCTGTAAGGGTGTAGGTGACCTTGGTTTTGAGGTTACCCGGAAACCCCTCCTCCCCGTCTTTTGACAAGTAAGTGAGCTCAACCGTCTGGGCATTGGGCTGCCGGGCCTCCCACACTACATTCTGGAATCCCTTTTTACCACCGTGCAGGGTGTTGGGGCCATTGTTTACAGAGAGGGCGTATTCTTTCCCGTCCAGGGTGAATTTTCCGTTGGCAATGCGGTTACCGTAGCGGCCAATGGTGGCCCCAAAATAAGGCTCTGTAGTGACTTCGTATTCCTTCACGCTTGGCATACCCACCACCACATCTGTCAGCTTGCCGTTTTTATCAGGCACCAGGAGGCTCACCAGCCGTCCCCCAAAGTTGGTGAAAGAAGCCTGGGCTTTGTTTTTATTGGAGAGGGTGTAGAGAAAGATTTCGGTACCGTCTTGCAGTTTACCAAAGGAAGCTGGCTTAGGCACCGCACCCGTTGCGCTTTCTGATTCTGCCGTGGCAGTTCCCTCTGCCTTGGTGTTGGAATTAGTGGAACATCCTAAAAGGGTGTTGGCCACGCCCACACCAAAACAAGCAACGAGCAGCAAAGAAGGGAGAGTCTTTCGTACTTTCATATCTGGGTTTAGATTTATGATCAAAAAATGTTCTGCCGGGCCCCTAAGGTCTACCATAGGAGGCTTTAAAGGTGCAGGTTTCTTTCAGAGAGCAATATCTACTTTTGTGCTGATTGGTTTGTAGCAATTCTGTAGCTATTGCTAAAACGAATGTAGTTACTACCTGCTGAAAGGCCCCCTCTGCTCTTCCTCCTTCTTTGGGGAGCAACAGCCCCGTTCCTGTTTTCGGCCTGTTTTTCAAAAAACAGGCCGAAAACAGGAGCTTAAACTGTTAAAGCTTAGGCAGAACTCCAGCTATCTATCTGTCCGGAATGAGGAAGCGGGCAGTCCTTCTCTGTTGTAGAGGTTGGCGCCTTCCGGGTTGTTGGCCCAGGCATACCTGACGGCTACCGGCTGGGGAACACGGTCACTCCAAACTTCTACCTGGTCTCCTTTGATGTGGGCAGTGGCCGCCACAAACGTACCGCTGGCCCCAGCCACCATAAACTGATTCAGTTCTCCGCCGCCTTTGGCCACCAGCCCACTCCCTGTATGCTCAAAAGAAAGCACCATCTTCTTGCCATCCTGCTTAACCGCTTTCAAAGTAGGCCCAGAAGCAACAACCTCAGTATTACCATACACCAGGGTTTGCGCCAACAGGGCCAACCGGTGCCCCACCTCTTTTTTGTTTCTGGGGTGTATGTCATTGGCTTCCCCAATATCATGGGTTACCGCCATGCCTGTGTTGGGCAGGGAAAGAGTTTGGGACTGGGCCTCCCGCAGGAGCGCCCAGGAGTCATCCCCTGGTTTTGCTTTGGGTAAGGCATAGTTGGCGAGCTGCACAAACAGAAACGGAAAATCTTTCTGCCCCCAGTGCGAGCGCCAGTCTTTGATTAGCGCCGGAAACAGTTGGGCATATTCTTTGCCTTTCCCCGCGTTTGCGTTGGCCTCCCCCTGGTACCAGATCACCCCTTTGATTGTGTAAGGGAGGAGCGGCGCCACCATGCCATTGTACAGGACTGACGGCTTTTTCTTCTCCCCATTTTCCTTTAATGGCCCGGCTGGGGCGCTTTTGGGAATAAGAGCCTGGTACTCCGGAAATTCTTGCAGCGCGTCTGCACTCATCCAGGCTTCTGCTGGCGTTCCTCCGTTAGAGGTGTGCAGCAGCCCAATGGGAACTTTATACTTTTCAAACAGCTCTCTGGCAAAGAAATACCCAACAGCGGTAAAACCCAGCACCGTCTCCGGATTCGCCTCCTGCCAGCCGGCTGACTCTACATCACGGGCAGGGGAATACGCCAAAGCATGTTTCACCAGAAAATGCCTAATCTGAGGATTGGCCGAACTTGCAATCTCCTGGCGGTACCGGTCTTGTACGGTTTTCATCTGAAACTGCATGTTAGACTGCCCGCTACACACCCAGACATCGCCCACCAGTATATCCTGAAGGGTGATGGTGTTGCGGCCTTTCACCACCATTGTGTAAGGTCCGCCGGCCGGGGTTGACGGCAGTTTCACCTGCCACTTCTGGTCAGCCCCGGCTTGGGTAGCAAAGGTTTTGCCGTTAAAGGTGAGGGCTACCTTCTCTTTTGCCTCTGCCCAACCCCATACAGTTATGGGCTGGTCCCGCTGCAGCACCATTCCGTTCCCAACAAGGCTGGGTAAGGTAACTTCTGCCTGCGCAGAAAAAGTTACCACAAAAATGCTACTCACAAGTGCTACCCACTGAAAGGCGGGAGCCACGTTAAGGTGTCTAAATTGAGTGGAGAACTTCATTATCACAACTATATAAGAAACCGTAAGAAGACAATATCAATATTGTGTTCAATCCTGATGCTTTCTATTTGCTCCCACCTCTGTGTGAAGAACTTTCTGTTTTGGACCTGTTTTTCAGAAAACAGGTCCAAAACAGAAGGCTGGCCGCGTTTAGTCCTGACAGCTATGCACCTTTCTTCCCTCACCAGCGGGTAGCTTTACAGGGGTACCCGCTGGAATAGGTGTTCCAAAGACGGGGTTCCCCTTCTTATCCCAGGTAAATTTCTGCAGCCTGATATCTCTGGCCCACCCGGGCTGGGTAGAGATCTTTGCGTGGTAGATAATCCAGTCTTCCGTGCCATCTGCCGAGGTGGTGAAACTGGGGTGCCCTACGCCAAACACCTGATCAGTACCCTGAAAGACCGGCCCGGTTTTGACCCAATTCTTAGGTTCCAGGGGGTTCAGCGTAGAGTCTGCCAAAGAAAGCTGGCCCAGCCTGTACTCTTTGAGCCAAGACTCCCGGGTGGAATAGATTATAAACACCTTCTTATTTTTCTTCAGGATCTGTGGCCCCTCCTGCAAATCTAGCGGCCCTCCCGTTTCCCAACTTTCTTCCGGTGAGGAAATTTTGACCCGGTTACTGCCAATGGTCCAGGGGTTATTCATGCGGGCCATGTACAGGTGCTGCCTGGTGGCATCTGTTTTCGCATTCTTCTGCCAGCCAGACCAGACGGCATATAAACTGCCGTTCAACGGCAGAATAGTCACATCAATGGCCCATACCGGCTCAGAGCCGGTGTACTGTAGGCTGTCACCGGTGTACAACATGCCTTTGTCTCTGTAGGGCCCAAACGGGTCCTGCCCTACAGACTCCAGCACACCAGAACGCTGGTGAATGAACGGCTTGCCGGGCGCCTTGGCCGCAGCATAGTAGATGTACCATTTACCGTTCAGAAAGTGTAATTCCGGGGCCCAGACACTGTAAGCATTCCATCCTTCTTCGGGGGCTTTCCAGACGGTTTTCCGTTCGCCTACCTGCGTAAGTTTATCTGATTTCGCCACGTAAATCCCGCCTTTCCCGGCCCCGCAGGAATAATAAAAGCCGTCTTTTTTGATAATCCAGGGATCAGCCCCCTTGGCTATAGGATTGGTAAAATATCCCTCAGTGGTTTGGGTAGTGCTGACCGATGTTACCGAACGGGGGGTACACCCAAACAGCGCCCCACCCAGAAGAAACAACAGATAATAAACTTGAGAAAGCTTTAATGGCATGACAGCGGTTATACAGACACCTATAGATGTTCCCTTTTTCTTTTTATCTGAATAGACTTATGATCCTTTCTCATCACCGTCTCAGAAGCCTACTATACACAAACATAAAGGTAGTACTCTAGATAACAGGTTCTTCAGCGTTCACTTCTGTTTTCCAGTTAGTAAGCAATTGTTGCAGCTCCCTCACTTTGTCTGGCATTTTTTCGGCCAGGTCTTTCTTCTCCCCCGGGTCTGCTTTGAGATTGTAGAGCTCTACCCGCGGTTTAGCGTAAAACTGGATGAGTTTGTAATCCCCCTTCCGGACGGCACTGGCCATTCTAGGTTTCCATTTACCCGTTTCTGAGGGATAATGCCAGTACAGCGTCTCCCGGTTGGGGGTTTGTCCTTTGGTAAGGAACGACGCTAAGCTCACCCCGTCCAGCTTGTAGCCGACGGGATTCTTCCCTTTGCCAAATTCTACAAACGTGGGGTAAAAGTCCATAGTGGTCACGGGCACGTCTGTTCTGGTGCCGGCTTTGATTTTACCGGGCAGGCGCATAATGAGAGGCTCTCTGATCCCCCCTTCATAGAGCCAGGTTTTATTCATGCGCAAACCACCGTTATTGGCCACGCTCCCGGCTCCGCCGTTATCTGAATAAAATACCAACAGCGTGTTGTTTGCCAGACCGGTTCTCTCCAGTTCCTGCATGATGGCCCCTACCCCTTGGTCTATGCTCTCCAACATGGCGGCCAGGTACGGGTTGTCCAGGTGCTTGGCTAAATGTTTGCCATCTGCCCCTTCTTTAGCACTTTCAAACAATTTATCTGCTTGCCCGGCACCGTACTTGGCGTCAAACTTGCGCTTGTATTTATCTACCAGTTCCTGCTTTGCCTCTAGTGCGGTGTGCACGCTATAGTATGAAAGGTACAGGAAGAAAGGCTTTTCCTTGTTACGCTGAATGAATTTTACAGCCTCCTCACTTTGTCTGTCTGTGAGGTACTCATTTTCTTTTCCGGTGGTAAAGGTGCTGATTTTGTCATAAGGGAAGAAGTAGTCCCCGTCTGCAATGTATTTGGTCTCAGTACCAATGACTTCATGAAAGCCGTGCTTTTTGGGGCCGCCAATAGACTCTTTGTAATTAGTATCCAGATGCCACTTGCCTACCAGCCCCGTGTGATACCCTGCCTGTGCCATTGCTTCATTGATGGTCACATATTTAGCCGGATCCAGCGCCCGGTCTGTCTGGGTACCCATAAAATCTGTAATTCTCACCCGCGCCGGAAACTGACCGGTAATTAGACTGGCACGGGTGGGGGAACACACCGGCGCGGCGGCGTAGGCGTTAGTAAACGTGATTCCTTGACTAGCCAGCTTATCTAGATGGGGGGTTTCATTGAAGGTGTTGCCATACGCGCCCAGCTCACCCCAGCCCAAGTCATCTGCCATGATGAATATAATATTGGGTTGGTCCGTCTGGACTACTGTTTCTGCATTTCCGGCATTGTTGCTGGAACCTGCCGTGGCAATTTTACTTTGGCATGCACTTGCTTGTAGCAGGCAGGCGGCTATGAAATATAAAAGCGGCTGTTTCATGAAATTCTATGGTTTTTAGCCATTGACAGGGGAGACAATTAAACTTATAAGAACAAGAAGCAATATTACTCCACCTCCCATTGGCTGACTAACACTATTGTAGCAAAAAATGGTAATTATGTGGTCTGAGACGTCTAGCTCCCTGTCTCAGCAATTCACAGGCTTGGATTCTGAGCTTGCCATAAACAACAGGCGATCATTACTGCAGCACTTTTTTCAAAAACGCGTTTTCAAACATGGTGCTATCCCTCCCCCCTTACTTCCACAAAAATTTAGATTGCCTAAGCACACCTTATTTTGCCAATTCTTTAAAAAGAAGTAATTTAAGGGTGGCTAATCTTTAATTTTACAAAATTTTAACACAAAGTTTTTGTTAAAATTAAACTAAGGAGCTAAACCGTTGTCTATACCGCACCCTTAGAACTCTATTACCGCCTCTCCCCTAACATGACGGGAGTTTGCCCATGTTTTGAAAGCGTCTGCGTACCTGAGAATACCTGCTTATGTTGTGCATTAAAAAGCTCCTTTTCACCCTTTGCTTATTTTTACCTGTTCCTTTTTTGCTTTCTACCCACGCCCAGGAGAGAATCCATTTCAGGAACTACTCTGTATCAGATGGGTTAAGCTCCAACACCGTCTGGGCCATCTCCCAAGATGCGCAAGGCTACATGTGGTTTGGCACCAAAGATGGGTTAAACCGCTTTGACGGGCACCAGTTCAAGTCTTTCAAGTTTGATAAGAAAAACACGGCTTCCTTGGGAAACAACTTCATCAGGGACATTCTCAACTTTGACGCCAATACTTGCTGGGTTGCCACAGAGCAGGGTGTCTTCCTATTAGACCTGGAGAAAGAAACATTTCAGCCCTTTGCCAAATTAGGACCGGTCATGGTCTATGACTTAGAACGTGACCAGAGGGGTAACATCTGGATTGCGACTGCAAACAAAGGCGTCTTTCAGTATAATACAGGTGAGGGTACGCTGGTGAATCTGGTTCACCAGAAAGGCAACCCCAATACTATCTCAGACAACCAGGTACGTAAAATAAAGGCCGGCAAGGATGGGAGCATCTGGATTGGCACTTTCAGCGGCTTAGACCGTTATACCCCCACCAATGGCACCTTCTCCCATTACTATGCCTCTACGGCCCCTACCTCCTTATCAAACAATAACATCATAGAACTCTATCAAGATGTAGACGGAATGCTCTGGCTAGGGACCCTTACGGGCGGCTTAAACAGACTAGATCCGGAGACAGGCATCTTTTCCCGTTTTCAAAAAGCAGGCCCTAATTCTATCAATGATAACATTGTACGCGCTATTTACCAGCCCCAGCCAGACCGGCTGTACATTGGCACTGAGAAAGGTCTTAATATTTTAGATACCAAAACCCTCACCTTTAAACACTTCTCTAACAAGAACAATGACCCCTTCAGCATTAGTGACAATGCGGTGTATTCAATTCTTGAGGATAGGGAGGGAGGAATTTGGCTGGGCACCTATTTTGGGGGAGTCAATTACTTCCACAGCAAAGACAACAACTTTGAGCTGTATTACCCCACTGGCGAGAAAAACATGCTTTCAGGCAACGCAGTGAGTGCTTTCCTGGAAGACAGCCCCGGAAAAATATGGATTGGCACTGAAGACGGCGGGCTTAATCTTTTTGACACAAACTCTAAAACGTTCTTACAATATCCGTTCTCACCCAAACAGGAGAATCTTACCTACCATAACATTCACACCCTCTACAAAGACAGACAAGGCAACCTCTGGATTGGCACCTTCTCTGGTGGCTTAAACGTGTATACTCCTAAAACTGGCAAGATTAAGAAATACAGGCACAATCCGGCAGATCCTCACACCATTAACAACAATACCGTTTACACCATTAACGAAGACAGCCAGGGCAAAATCTGGGTGGGTACGGTAGCGGGGGTAAGTATATACAACCCGGAGAAAGACAATTTTGACCGCATTACCTATACTACCCTCGCCAAGGCCTGTATCTATGACATCTATGATGATCACCGGGGCATGATCTGGTTCGCCACCTATAACTATGGAGTGGTGGGGCTAAACCAAAGCACCAGGCAATGGGTACACTATGGCAAATCAGAGAAACCGGGGGCAATCAGCTCCAACAGAGTCATCTCCATCTACGGTGATAAGAAAGGCAATTTATGGCTTGGTACTGAGGGAGGCGGCTTAAATTTCTTTGACCGTAAAACCAAGACTTTTCAGGTGTTTGATGAAGACAACGGGGTGAACAGTTCTGTCATCTACGGGGTACTTGAAGACAACAAAGGCCACTTATGGTTATCTACCAACAATGGCATTTTCAATTTCGACCCTAAAAACCAGCAGAGCATTAGGTACGGTAAATTTGACAAGCTGCAAAGCCGACAGTTCAACTACAAAGCGTATTTAAAAGCCTCTGATGGAAAGTTTTACCTGGGCGGAATCAACGGGTTCAATGTTTTTCACCCAGATAGTGTCAAAAGCGTGACCACCAGGAACAACGTGGTATTTACAAACCTACAGCTGTTCAACAAAGATGTGACCCTTAAAAACGAAGGCAGCCCACTCAAGAATCTGATCCATCATACCAAAGAGCTCACGCTCACCCATGACCAGTCTGTTATCAGTTTAGAATATGCGGCTTTAAGCTTTGTGGCACCGCAAAAGATACACTATGCCTTTAAAATGGAAGGCTTTGACAAAGACTGGAACTATGTAGAAGACCAGCGGAAAGCCACCTACACCAACTTACCGGCAGGAAGGTACAGGTTTCTGGTAAAAGCCACCAACAATGACGGTTCCTGGAACAACCAAGCCACCTCTATTCAACTTACCATTCTTCCGCCTTTCTATAAAACCACGGCAGCCTATATCTTATATGTATGCGTTGCCATAGGTTTATTCTGGGCAGCCCGGAATGCCGCCATCAAGCGGGCCAAAAAACGGGCCAAAGCACGATTGGAAAAGCTCAAGAACAAAGAGCAGAAAGCCTTTTACCGGCAGAAGATTGATTTCTTCACCACCATGGCACATGAAATCAGGACCCCGCTTTCTTTGATTACCGCTCCTCTGGAGAGCCTTATCCACTCGGGCAAAGGCGGGGCTGAGGTGCAGGACCAACTCAAGATTATGGATGAAAACTCTGACCGACTGCTCACCCTGGTCAACCAGCTGCTTGACTTCAGACGGATTGAAAGCCGGATTTACACCATCAATCTGGAGAAGATGGAACTGATCTCCATGGTGCGCTCCCTGTACGCCCAATTCACCCCAATCGCGCAGAAGCGCAACCTGCAATTCACCCTGAACACCAACATTAAGCGATTACAGGTAGAAGCTGACCCAGAGGCACTAACCAAAATTCTAAGTAACTTATTGAGCAATGCCTTTAAGTTTACCAGAACCCACGTACAGCTCCATATCAATGAACCCACTCATAACGAGGCCGGGCAACGGTTCTTCTCCATTAGTGTACAGGATGACGGTATTGGTATTCCCAAAGAGCAGCTGAGCAGTATCTTTAAAAAGTTCTTTAAGATTACTTCTGGCCAGCACCAGTACAGCAATCTGGGTGGTACAGGTATAGGTCTGGCCTTGGCCAAGTCGCTGGCGGTTAAACATGGCGGTGATTTGCAGGTAAAAAGCGAGGAAGGGGTGCAAACCACCTTTACGGTACTGCTGCCCCTCCAGGAATATGTACAGGCAGAAAGTTCTCCAACCGCTACCGTTTTAGAAGATGAAGCACCTAACGCAGAAGAGGTTGTATCTGCTCAAGAGACAAAAGGCCTTTCAACCATTCTATTGGTAGAAGATGATGCCTCGTTACGGGATTTCCTCTCTAAGAGCCTTCTCCTTGCAAACTACCGCTGCCTCACCGCCCAAAATGGAGTCCAGGCGCTGGAAATCCTGAAAGATGAGGAAGTAGACCTCATTGTTTCTGACTTGATGATGCCTGAGATGGATGGCATCACCTTGTGCCAAACGGTGAAGAATGACCTGGAATATAGCCATTTACCATTTGTACTGCTCACCGCCCAGGCCAACCCAGACGCTGAGATTGAAGGAATAGAGAGCGGTGCCGATTTCTACATAACCAAACCGTTCAAGTGGCGCCACATTTTGGCTGTCATCAAAAACCAACTAGAGGCCCAGGCCAAACTGAGGCAGAAGTTCTCCCAGCTGCCGTTTGTGGAACCCGCCACCCTCACTACCAATTCCCGTGACAATGTGTTTCTGCAGAAGATTGTGGAGGTCATTGAAGAACGTATTACAGACCCTAAGCTGTCTGTAGAGGAGCTGAGCCGCGAAATGGCCATGAGCCGTTCCTCCCTCCATAAAAAGCTCAAGTCGCTGACCGGTCAGGTACCCAACGAGTTCATCAGGATTGTACGGTTGAAAGAAGCTGCCAAACTGCTGCTGCAAAACCAGTATAACATCTCTGAAGTGGGCTATATGGTGGGCTTTAATTCGCACTCTTATTTCTCCAAATGCTTTGTTCAGCAGTTCAAAGTCACGCCAAGCGAGTTTCTGGAGAAGCACGTGGCAGAGCAGGTGGACCATCCTATTTCCTAACACCACTATTACCGGTTTCTGTTTCCGGCCTGTTTTCCAGAAAACAGGCCGGAAACAGAAACCGGATACAACACTCTTATTCTGTACACCAGCGCTCCAAACAGAACTTGTGTTTTCTCTACATCAGAGACATCAATTACAAGCCTTACTATTGCTGGAATAGCCTCTACTTCCTCTTGAGCCGGAGTAAATAGTGGATTCGCTTTCAATCAATTGAGTACACTTTTCGCCACATGGCGAAAAAAAAGTGGGATAAGTTGTAAAGAACGGGGAAGTGACGCACAAAATCTAAGTGCAACATAGCTCTTGGGAGAAGTGGCAATAGGAGCAATACGCTGCGGCATTTATCCTTCAAAAAACTGCTAATCTTCCGGGTAAAAGGTTGAGGAAGTAGAATGCGGCTTTCTGGTTGTACCAGGTATTGTCACCGGTGGTGTTCCTACCTTTACTGTAGCAGGAACAGTAAACGTCTGGTTAATTGGTTCCCCTTCCTCAGTGGCAGGCCCAAAAGGAGGAAACAATTTTATAACTCTAATTGCTTCCCTATCCACTTCTGGCAGGAATGATTTCACAATTTCTATCTTTCCTATTTTCCCAGTTCTATCTACCTGAAATTGCACAACGGAAGTTCCAGAGGAACCAGTTCTTGTGGCGGCAGCTGGCACTCTAAAGTTCCTGCCCCAAAACTCCCGCATCTTCTGTGGCCCACCAGGAAATTCAACAGGCGTGAAATGAGGAAAATAGCTTACCTCTGTTCCATCTTCTTTAAAACATTGTCCTTTATCTAGTTTGCCATTAATGAATTTCTCTCGGCGTCTAAGGTTTCCATTAGGATAATACCCTACTGCCTCCCCTTCCTTCATACCATTCACTTCTGAAAACCTGTAGTACACCTGCCCATTGTCATGCCACTTGGTTACGCTGGTTTCTTTGCCTTTCACTACCCTTTCTTCTTTCAGTTGCCCATTCTTGAACCACTCCTTGTATGGGGCTACCTTACGGTACCTGCCTTCCTTATTTTTCGCCGTAATATTTTCAGAATACTTCTCCCCCGTCACATAATAGGTAGTTTCTGTTCTTCGTTCATCAGGCGTTTCTGAAACATGAATGACTCTGTAGAAAAACGCATCTCCCTTTGGCGCTTTGAAAAAGGCACCATCTAAATAAACTGTGTCAGATTGGCTATAGGCCGAAAAACAGATGTAAAAAAAGAATAAAATAAACAGGCTTCGTTTCATTGAGATTTAATTTACCAGATAACTATAGAATATAGAGATAGTAAATCAAGGTAGCTTTTTCCTTCATAATCCGCAATGCTGTTTGCTGCAAATTGCTTGACAATAAGCCTATTAATACCTATTCGCTTTTACAAAAAAAAGATAATTCCTGTTTCCGACCTACTTTTCAGAAATGGGCCAGAAACAGGAAGTTTAATAAGACATCTTCAGTGAAGCTTATACAGTTTAAGTATTTAGGCTGAAGCTAAAACGAGAGGAGTTTTTTACTGCATTTCTCCAACCTTTTCTGTTTCTCACCTATTATTCAGAAAAGAGCCAGGAAACGGAAGCTGAACATTACTTCAGTTCTGCCACCACTACTTCCAACGGCGACAGGTTTATAATAGCTTTCCCGTTCTTCACGGCTACTTTTTCTTCTTTAACTTGATAGTCAAACTCGCTGCCGCTGATGCGCCAGACAGAACAAGAGGTAGCATTGCTTTTTGCTCTCGCTAATAGCACAGTCACAGGAGTAACTTTGTCAATTTTACTGCCACTCAAAACCACTGTTGCTTTGCCGTTGGCCGCAGTAGAAGCAAACGCCGCGAAATCACCTTTCACTTCAGTTGGCACCACCGCGCCTTTCAGGCTTTGGGACAATTTGCGGTGAATCTGGTACACCATGCTGGGTTGGGCCGTTTTTACATCTACCAAGGTGGGTTTCTTATAGGCCATGCGCATGGGCCAGAGCATGGCCAAATCGGTTTTCGCCTCCAGCATGGCCCCTACCATCTCGGTAAGTTCCAAATGAGAAGTGGCGTTGCGCTCCAGCACGTTGTACTCAGATAGGTTGAGCAGGTACTTTTTACCGGGGTACTTTTGGGCGAACAGCTCCCGCACCTCCAGCAGTTTTTTGGTGACCATGGGCAGTTGGTTCGCCCCGAAGTACCAGTGCACAATAATCATATCCACGTTCTTGCCGCAGATGCCGGCCACCGTTTCCCACCACTTCTGCTCGCCGGTGGTGATGGGTTTGATGGTATTTTCCTCATGGAATTTCTTGTAGGCATTGTAGCTTTCGCGGCTGGTGATGTTTTCGCGCATTTGCAGCACCCGGGGCAGCTGGCTTTCTTTGATGCGCTCTTTGGTCCCCACAAAATTTACGTCCCAGTGGCCGTTCACGCCCAGCACCACGTTGGGGTCTACCCGGCGCATGGAATCAGCGTACACGTTCACCAGATGGGCATATTCATCAGCCGACATCACCGGATGCCAGTACGTCTCGTTGCCAATTTCCCAGTATTTCACCTGATAGCCTTTCTTCTTGCAGTACCGGAGCCAGTTGGCCGCCTCATGGGCTCCGCCTGGTATGTCTTTCTTCACGGCCCAGCTTTCGGTGTTGAGCACCAGAGACGGAGTGGCACCTACTTTCTTGCATTGCGCCATGAATTCGTCAAAATCGGTTTCAGCGGGGCCACTCTCATAGGGGAACATGTTGGTGTTGTCCAGGGTGGCAGTCTGCCAGTGGAAGTTATCGGCCACGGTGCCTCCGGGGTAGCGCAGCACTTTCATGTTCACGTCTTTCAGGCGGGCCACAATCTTGCCATCGGCCAGGGCCGCATCATCATCTACCCAATACAGAAAGTTGGTGCCCCAGAAATCTGGGTGAATGGGGTGAAGGGGTTTCTGGGTTTGCACCACCACCTGGGCATTTGTGTTTTCCTGACCTGCTTTTTGCTGGGTTTTCGCTTGCAGAGCAGCCACTAAACCAACGAATATCAATACAATTTTTCTCATTCTAGAAATCGGGAACTGTGTAACGGGTACTAAGAATTTCCTGTTTTCGGCCTGTTTTCCGGAAAACAGGCCGAAAACAGGAAAACATCAACTGGGCAGGTTATTTTACTTTCTGGGGCTTCAGGTAGCCTAAAGACGTCAGGAAATCATCTGCGGCCTGCAGGGTTTTCTGGTAATATTCTTTGTCTTTCTTCTTGTAATTAAAAAACCCGTGCGGCTGGTTTTCATACAGAATCAGGTCACAGCGGGTGCCCACCGCCTCCAATTTCTGTTTGTACAACTGCGCGGTTTTCACCGGAATTAAGTGGTCTTTGGTACCCAACAGGACCAACGTAGGGGCCGCGCCTTTCCTGATGTTGTGCATAGGTGAAATCTCCTGGTATCTTTCCTTCACTCGCTCATAGCCATACCCGTCCGGACCGTTGTCAAACACGGGGTTGAACAGCACCAACACATTGGGCCTGGAGCTAACAGCTTTGTTTTCATTAGGTTCGTCCAGTTGCGTTAAATCAGCCGCCGCCGCCAAATGTCCGCCCGCCGAACCTCCGCTGGCGGCAATCCGATTCGGGTCTATGTTTAATCTTTGGCTGTTGGCGCGTACGTACCGCAGGGCAGACTTCGCATCATGCACGGCCTCAAACGGGCTGGTGTTGTGCCGCTTGGCCACCCGGTAATCGGCCAGCACGGCCACCATGCCCCGCCCCGCGAAATGCTTGGCCTGTTCCTCAAACTGGTCCATGGAGCCGCTGCTCCAGCCACCACCAAAGAAGAAAACAATGGTCGACAAGGGTTTGCTTTTCCCAGCGCCCTCGGGCGAATAAATTCTCAGTTTCAGTTGAACCGTGTCAATGGTTTTGTAGACCAACTCCTGCACCTGCAGGCCAGATGCGTTTGGCGCTTTCTGGGCAGAAACCGGGTTTGTCTGGAACAGGAACACCAAAACTCCTATGAGAGTGAGAAACGATTGCTTTACGCGCATATAAGTTCTTTGCTTAGGGAAAGAAGTTTTGCGTTTTCGGCCTGTTTTCCGAAAAACAGGCCGAAAACGCAAAACTTGATTTATCTGGAAATTTTTTACTTCACCTGCACCTTCACCTCTCCGCTCTTCAGGCCGTCGGCATTGGCTTTCAAAACAATCTCTCCGGGTTTATCAGTCGTTTGGACCATCACCAGACATTTGCCTTTGAACGCCTTGCGCTGCGGAATTTTCATAGACGCGAAGTCAATGATATCGCCGTTCTCTACGCCAATGATTTTGCCAGGGCCGGTGAGGGTAAACTTGACCAGGTTATCGGCTTCAGGCGCCAGGTTTCCTTGGGTATCAGTAATGTCTACTTCCATGTGAATGACGTCCCGCTTATTGGCGCGTGCCTGTTTTTTATCTGGGGTTACCCTAATGTTAGAAGCGGCGCCAGCAGTGGAGACTGACGTTTCTGCCACCACTTTACCGCCCTTGCGGGCGATGGCTTTCAAGGTGCCGGCTTGGTACGGCACTTGCCAGACAATCTGCAGGTCTTCCGGCATTTTCTGCTCCCCCAGAGACTTGCCGTTCAGGAAAAGCTCCACGGTTTCAGCGTTGGTATACGCCACCACAGGAATAGCCACGCCTTCTTTGCCGGGGTGCGTCCAGTGCGGCAACAGGTGCACCATGGGTTTCTTGGACCAAAGACTTTGGTAGAGGTAGTAATGGTCTTTGGGGAACCCGGCCAAATCCAGAATCCCGAAGTTGGCGGTACGGGCGGGCTGAATGGTGGCTTCACCCAGGTAGTCAAACCCCGTCCACCGGAATGTACCAATCAGGTAATCCAGGCTTTCGGTGCGTTTGTGCTGGTCACGCACGCCAATGCGCACAATGGCGTTGTCATAACTGGACTGGTAGAACTTTGAATTGTTCTGGAAGACTTCTTCCTGAGTTAAATCAGGAATCATGAACACTTTGCTTTTGAAGTTCTCCCATTTTACGCCGTCTTCCCACGGCGCGGGAAAATCACGGGTTCTATAAGAGGTTTTGGAAGCATACACCCCGCGCGTTTGCAACGAATGGGTGATTTCTGTGCCCAGCAATGGTTTGTCAGGGTGCTTCTGGTGGAATTTCTCCAAGGTTTCGGGCATTTCGCCTTCGCCGTTGAAACCGGGAATGTCAATATACGGCGAGCTGGAACCGCGGGCCTGGGTCACGGGGCGGGTGGTGTCCAGTTTCTTCAAAGCCTCTACCAATTCCCGCTGACGCTCGGGCTCAAACTCAGGCACCTCATTGCCAATGCTCCACATGACCACGCTGGGGTGGTTGCGGTCGCGTTTAATAAAATCAGCCAGGTCTTTCTGCCACCAGTCTTTAAAATAATGGCCGTAGTCATACTTCGCTTTGGGTTTGTCCCACCCGTCAAAAGCTTCGTCCAGCACCAGAAAGCCCATAGTGTCGGCCATGGTATAGAATTCCGGCGCGGCCGGATTGTGCGAGGTTCTGATGGCGTTGCAGCCCATTTCCTTAAGCAACTTGAGGCGGCGGTACAGCACATCTTCAGGCACGGCACTGCCCACGGGACCGCCGTCATGGTGGTTGCACACGCCGTTCAGTTTCATTTTCTGGCCGTTCAGCACAAAACCGTCTTTGGCATTCACTTCCACGGTTCTCACCCCGAAATAGGTGGTATATTCCTGCAGGGTTTGCTTGCCGTTCTGCAGCCGGTGCACTGCCTTGTAGCGTTGCGGCTTCTCTGGGCTCCAGAATTTAGGTTTGCTGATGGTGGCTTTTTGCGTGACCGTCCGTTGCCCGGGATTTAGGGTAAGTTGCTGTGAAACCTGGGTTACCTTCTTACCGCTTGGCTCTAGAATATCTGTGAGCAACGTGAGTTTTGTAGGCTGGCCGCTGGCATTCTCCAGGTCAATCTGCAGCTGCACCAGGGCTTGGTCTTTGGTCACTTGCGGGGTGGAAATGAACGTGCCCCAGGTAGGGATAAAGACATTTTGGGTCACGGCCAACCGCACGTGGCGGTAGATACCCGAGCCCGTGTACCAGCGGCTGCTGGGCAGTTTGCTGTTGTCAGCCCGCACGGCAATCACGTTCTGCCCATTTATCAGGTACGGCGAGAGGTCATACTGAAAGCTGATGTACCCGTACGGACGCTTGCCCAAATGATGTCCGTTCACCCACACGTCTGAGTTCATGTACACCCCGTCAAACTGAACGAACACTTTCTGGTCTTTGGCCGGTTTCCAATCAAAGGTTTTGCGGTACCAGCCAATGCCGCCGGGTAAATACGCCCCGCTCCACCCCGAAGGGTGGTTCAAGTCAAAGTCCTGCTCAATGCTGAAATCATGGGGTACATCTACTTTCCGCCATTGGCGGTCATCAAAGGTTTTCTCTTTGGCCGCGGGCACCTCCCCTAAATGGAACCGCCAGTCAAAATCAAAATCAATGGTTTTCTGGGTACCGGTTGCCCCGGGTTGTGCCGCCCTGGCGGGCGAAGTTCCCCAGAAACAGAAAAGCACAAAACAGGAAAAGATGAGCTGCAAAAACTTCATAGGTGAGAGAATACATTCTAAACCCAAACCTAAGCACCAAACAGGGTTTGTTCCTCTCATATAGGGTTGGTTTTTGTCTCACAACCGTGAAAACGCTTACACCAGGGCCTTTTCTGACGGGGCTCCCTCCTGTTTCATATAGTCGGTGGGGGTTACGCCGTATTCCTTCAGGAAGCTTTTGGTAAACTGCTTGGGGTTTTTGGAGCCTACCATGTACGCTACCTGTGACACATAAAACTTGCCTTCTTTCAGCAAGGCGGCAGCTTTTCTAAGGCGGGCCTTCTTGATAAAATCTGAGGGCGACTCGCTGAGCAGGTCCTCCATTTTGCGGTAGAGGGTGGCTCGGCTCATGCACATGCTCTCGGCCAGGAACTCAACGTTAAGGTCATGGTTGGCCATGTGGGTATCAATCAGTTCTACCACCTCATGAATGAACTTCTCATCTGGAGACTCCACCCGCGTTTCCTCCTGCTGGGTAATGGCCACTTTCCTGATGAACTTGTCTTTGAGAATTTCCCGGTTTTTAAGCAAGCCCACAATTCGCCACCGTAGCAACTCTGGGCTGAACGGCTTTTCAATGAAATCATCGGCGTTGTTTTTGAGGCAGAGGTATTTCTCGCTGGCTGAGCTTTTGCCCGTCAAAATAATCACCGGAATGTCATTCAGGTCAGGCGACTGCTTGATTCTCTTGAGCAGGGAAATACCATCTAGCAGCGGCATAGAGATATCACTGACCACCAAAGACACAGCTTCGGCCAGCAGCAATTGATAGGCTTCTTCGCCGTTCCCCGCCTCCAGCACATCAAATTCTTCTGCCAACGTTTCTCTTATCAACTGCCTTATTTCAGGCTCATCATCTACCACTACCACTTTAGGCTTGTCTTCTATGGCCAGGTTACCTTTGGGTTTCTGTTCTTTCTTAGCAGGCTGTTGCTGAGGCAGTTCCTCTACAATTGGCGTATTGGCCAGCGTTGGCCTGAGTTCAGTGAGAGAATAATGGTCTTTCTCGGCGGGGAAATAAAACGTGACGGTGGTATATTCATGCTGTCGGCTTTGAATGGAGAGCCAACCGTGGTGGCGCTTGACTAACCGCTGCACCAGGTTCAGTCCCAGCCCTACGCCCTCTTTCTCTTTGTTCTCCTGTACGTTTTTGGCGCGGTAGAAAAGCGAGGTGACGTTTTGCAGTTCTTCCTCCGGAATACCCATGCCCGTGTCCTTCACTTCGCAGCACACGTACGTGCCAGGTTCCCGGTCTTCGGCCTCTGGGCCTTCTATGGTAACAGATTTCAGCGTGATAGTGACGTTGGCCCCCGGCTCTGAATATTTGATGGCGTTGGAAAGCAGATTTAGAAGGATAATCTCTAACAGTTCCTTGTCAAAGAAAACCTCTCCGTTGTCTATGCCTGACTCAAAGGCAATGTCAATGTCGCGCACCAGAGCCAGCGGTTTCACCCGTTCACAGACATCGGCCACGTATTGGGTAATGTCTCCCTCCTCCACGCTCAAAATGAACTCCCCGGCCTCACTCTTCCGGATATTGATAATTTGCTCATTGATGCGTTTCAGGCGAAGGGCTTGCTCATACAGATTATGCAGAATGGCTTTGTTTACTTTTTTGCCGGTCAAAGCGGTTTCTAACGGACCCAGAATCAAGGTGAGGCGGTTCTTGATTTCATGCGACAAGTCAGAGAAGTACACCATTTGCTGGGTTTGCAGTTGCAGCACTTCGGCTTCTTCTTTGAGTTGGTTGTTCAGTTTGTACCACCTCCTCAGAAAATACAGTACCACCGCCACTACCAGCAACAGCACCACGGCATACACGGCATACGCCCACGGGCTGAACCAAAACGGCGGTTGCACCTCTACTTCAAAAGAGATGGGGTTGTCAAACCAGATGCCTTCGGCGTTAGAGCTTTTCACCTCAAACGTGTACTTACCCGCCGGAAGGTCCAGGTATTGAATCTCCCGCCCATTGGCGTCTGTGTACTGCCACTCCTGCTCCCAACCTTTCAGGCGGTAGGCGTACTTTACTTTTTCAGGCGAGGTAAAATCAAGGGTGGCGAAAGAGACCAAAAAACTATTGTGGTCATAAGGCAAACTGAAACTCCCTTTAGTGCGAATAGCGTTCAGATATTCCTGCTGTGCCTGGGCTGCCTCTTTTTCTTCACTCAGTATCTGGAATTCAGAAAATGCCAGCTGGGGAGCTTTGGTGGAATGCTTGTTGCCCGCGCTGAGGTTAAGCTGGTAAATACCATCTAAATTGGCGAAGTACAGGGTGTTGTTTTTCCCGCTCGCCACGGCGTTGAAAGAGAACTCTGGGTGCACAATGCCATCTTGTACGCCATAATGCTGGAAAGGCACCGGCTGGCCCGGCAAATATTTGGCTAATCCGTTTTGGGTGGAGACCCAGAGCGTTCCTTTTGCGTCTTCGCCGAAGGCGCACACTGAATTTGACGGCAAACCGTGCGCCGTGGTGAAGGACGTAAACCGGTCTTTCTGCGCATCATACACCTGCACTCCATGCCCCCGCGTAGCCACCCAAACGTTGCCGTTTTTATCTGGGTAAATGCTTACAATCCGGTCACTCTGCAAGCCGTTCTTGCCGGCGTGGTATTCCTGAATTTTCTTTGTGTGTGGGTTTGCTTTGATGAGGCCGTTGCCCCGGTACCCAATCCAGATGTTGCCCTGAAGGTCTTTTACCAGATTGAAGATATGGGTTACTTTGTTGGCCATCTTAGCTACCTGCTGGAAGAATGGGTCTGGTGCCTTGCCGTCTAGGGCGACCTGCAGAAGGCCGTTGTTCCAGGTCCCCAGCCACCAGTTGCCCGGCGATACCTCTAACATGGTCTGAATATCTGCACTGGTATATGGCAGCAATTCCAGGTGCTCTTGCTTGAAATCAGCGAGCGAAGCGCCTTTGTACTGGTAAAGCCTGTCCTCAATGTTGAGGAGGTAGTGTCCGCTTTTACCCTGTTCTATGTTCTTCACCCGCCCCTTCACCGGCATTTCTACCCGGCTAACGGTATTGGACTTCGGCTCAAACTGAAACAAACCGTCATTGTTGCTGATGGCCCAAAGCGTGCCCTGCCGGTCTGCGCTGAGCTTTACCACATGGTTGTTGACCGGAATATAGTTGGGGGTGGCCAGCTTGATTCTGGTAAAAGCGTATTCCTGCTTTTTGAGTTTGTACAAGCCATACAAGGTGCCCACCCAAATGTTCTGTTCCCGGTCTCCCAAGGTGCACAGCACGTTGTTGTCCTGAAAAAACGAAGCGGTTTTCTGAGGCTCTTTAAACCGTTGGTTCCAGGAAGAAATGGGTTCCCCCAGATAAAGGTGGTTGAAGGTGCCCGCTATAAGCTGGTTGTTCTGGAGCGACGTAATGCTGTTGACTTTCCCGAAACTTGCTTCCTGCGGCTCGCCTAATTTGTAGATTTTCAGGGTGGTAAGCTGCACTGCGTCTTTCTGCACCTGCGGCGAAACGGCCAAGAGCCCTTCGGTACGGGTGCCTACCCACAACACGCCTTTTTGGTCTGCGTAGATTTTGAGAACGGGGGCCGTGAGGCTGGTCTCAAACACCTTCTTCCGCTGGGCGTCTAAATAAAATACCCCATTCTCCGTCCCTAGCCATAAATTGCCTTGGGCGGTTTGGTAAAAACAGGTAATGCCGCGACCCATTTTCTGCACCACCGGGTCGGTTTTCCGGAAAAAAGGCTGCTGGGTTTCCTGGGCGGCGTCTACCGGGGAGATTTTGTACAGCAGGTGCTCGGCGTCTAGCGTGGTGACCCAAACGGCCCCGTCTGGTGCCACGGCCAGGTTCTGGATTCCTTCGCTTAACGCCAACTTAACTTGGTACGGGTGGGTTTGAATTACGCCTAGGCCGCTGCCAGTGGCAATCCAAATATTGCCTTTTTTGTCTTCGGCAATGTCTCTGATGGTGTTGTTGAGCAGGGTGTTCTTGCCGTTATGAGTAAGCGCGTACTCAGTAGTTTTGTGACCGTCATACTTGAACAGGCCCGAGTTGGTGCCCACCCAGAAATACCCTTTGCTGTCCTGGAAGATGCTCAGAATTGAATATTTGGGCAGCCACTTTTCCTCAGACAGTTCAGTATACAAATGACTGCTTACTCCCTGCGCCACCGCTACACAACCCCACAAGAAAAACAGCACTTTCAGGAACAGAAACTTCATAAGCTTAACAATGGGAAATTCAGGCGGGAACTGAGGCCATTATGTTAAGGAAAGTTACGTTTTATATGGGGAAAATCAAAAATTGGTAAGAAATGGTTACCAAACGGTAACATTCACGTCTTACATGCTAGAGCACGAATCCTCTGTTTTTGACCTGTTTTTCAGAAAACAGGTCAAAAACAGAGCCCCTCCATTGTGTTCACTTAAAGAAAATTTAGTACAGCTATATCCATTTGTGAACCTGTTTAGGCCAGAAAAAGAATCTATTGGTTATTGAGAATGGCTTTCCGTTTTGGGCCTGTTTTTCTGAAAACAGGCCGAAAACGGAAAAGCCTCTTAGTTGCTTAAGATTGTTGCAACACTTGCTTGCAATACGCCAGGCTTCGCCCTACTTCCTCTACAGGGTCACCTTCATACTCAAATTCTATGTTGGCCGGAATATTCCAGTTGTTGTCCCTGATGAGCTTCAAGACCTCTGCCAGGGGTGTGTCTCCTTCCCCAAACCGCGTTCTGGGTCCGTGGTTTTTCTTGCGGTCTTTCAGGTGTAGGCAGTAGATTTTGGCGTGGTGCTCTTTCAGGTAGGCTACCGGGTCAAAGTTGGCCGCCGTGAAATGCCCCAAATCCAGGTTAATGCCAATGTATTCAGAATTCCCGGCCATGCCCAGCGCAAACGATTCCGGTGTGGCAAACTCATTGGGGTCTTTGAGGTTGTCATGGTTGTGCATGCCCACCTTCATCTTGTATTTCCGGGCGAACGCGTCAATGCGGGGCATCACCTTCACCGTAGCCGACACCGTGAGCACCTCGGCCCCCAGCGCCTGGGCAATCCGGAAAGCCAGGTCAATTTCGCTGTCAGGCGTTCTGTCTTTGATAGAGGGGTTGTATGCCTGAATGGCAATGCCCGCTTGGGCGAATTTCTCTTTGATGCCCTTGATTTCGTCCATGCTCACGTTGGCGCGCCACTTCTTGAGGTTCTCCTGGTTTTCTTTGGCCTGCTCCGGGGTAAGGTTGCGGCGCCACTGGTGCTGGCGTGGCTCCACGTGGCCCACCCACAGTTCGCAGCTGGTGATGCCCAGTTGGTGCATGGCGGCAATGGCGGCGTCCAAATCCCGGTCTCTGAAACTGTAGGTCTGCACGCCAAGCACCACGCCCCGTTTTTTTCCTTCGGCCTTGGCCGATGAAGAAGAAGCACACCCGAACGGCAATATAGCCCCTGCCATTCCGGCCAAAGTCAATAGGCCCCACTCCCGCCTAGTCAATTTACGCGACATTACTTTTATGTTTTTGTAGAACGAATGTTATCCATTTAGCCCTCCCTTCTACTCTTCTCCACCTAATGCGTTTTTGACCTCTTTTTCAGAAAACAGCCCGAAAACGCAAGCAAACGTCAAAGCGACTTTTTTCTTTTCCAGCGGAATTTTCCCCCGCTAGTTCACGCAGTTTACCTTGCCGCTTGCGCTTAAAAAGTTATGGTCTGGTCTTTTCTTTCGCTTTCACTGATGCCAACAGGGTCTGCAGTTCCTTTAAAGTGGCAGGATTGGCTTGGGCCACGTTCTGCTTTTCAGCCACGTCTTTTTTGAGGTGGTAGAGTTGCGGCTGTGGGTTATTGCCCAGTTCAGTGTTGGTGTTCTTGTTCATGGTTGGGCCGCTGCTGGGTTCAATGTACTTCCAATCACCGCGCACAATAGACAGGGTGTTGTTCAAAGACTGCTGCACCACGTACTCGCGCCCGATTTTTGCCTTGCCCAACAGCGTCTGCAATTGGTTGTGGCTGTCTGGGGCATCTTGGGTGGCTAATTTCTGGCCCGTCAGGCTGGCAAACGAGGCGTACAAATCCACTTGGCTGAACAGAGAATTGGAGACGCCAGGGCTGATTTTACTCGGCCACCGCACCAGGAACGGCACGCGGGTGCCTGCTTCAAACGCGCTGTATTTGCCGCCCCGCATCGGTCCGGAAGGCGTATGTTTGCCCAGTTTCTCTACCGCCTGGTCTACGTACCCATCATCTACCACGGGCCCGTTGTCACTGGTGAAAATCAGAATAGTGTTTTTGGCCAGATTGAGCCGGTCCAGCGCGTTCATGATTTCGCCCACGGTCCAGTCCAGCTGCAGAATGGCGTCGCCGCGCGGGCCCATGCCGCTCTTGCCCGCAAACCTTGAGTGCGGCAGCCGCGGCACGTGAATGTCATGCGTAGCGAAGTACAGGAAGAACGGCTGCTTCTGGTTTTGGTCAATGAATTTCACGGCGCGGTTGGTGAACACGTCGGCCATGTCCTCGTCAATCCAGCGGGCTTTGTTACCGCCGGTCATGTAGCCAATGCGGCTCACGCCGTTCACAATGGTGTTGTCATGCCCGTGCGAATACTTCATTTTCAGCAGCTCGGGGTTTTCTTTGCCGGTGGGGTCGTTGCCAATCTTGTCTTTGTAGCTTACCTGAATAGGATCGGCGGGGTCCAGGTCCACAATGCGGTAGTTTTCCAGGTACACGCAGGGCACACGGTCGGCGGTGGCAGGCATCAGGAACGAGTAGTTGAACCCAATTTCCAGCGGACCCGGCTTTACGTCAGTGTTCCAGTCCGGCCCACCCTTCGGCCCCAGGCCGAGGTGCCATTTGCCCACCACCCCGGTTTTATAGCCCGCTGATTGCAGCATATCTGGCAGGGTTCGCATATCTTGGGGGATGATGAGCGCGGCATCACCGGGGGCAATGCCTGTGTCTTGCTTTCGCCAGGCATACTTGCCTGTGAGCATGGAGAACCGAGAAGGCGTGCACGTGGCCGAGGTGGCGTACGCCTGGGTAAACCGCAGCCCCTGCGCGGCCAGCTTGTCAATGTTGGGGGTTTTCACCTGGGTAGCCCCATTGCAGCTGATATCACCGTAGCCCAAATCATCTGTGTAGATGAGGATGATGTTGGGTTTCTGCTGGGCCTGTGCGGCCGATGTTGTCCCGAATAAAAACAGGACACCGGCTACAAGCCGAAGAGCGTGAAGGGCTGAGACTGAATAGAAGTGTTTCATTCTGAATTGTATTTACACTTGTGGTAATGGCGCTGACTGATTGTAGAGCTGCTTTTCCTATTAGCAGTATTTCATGGAGCTAGCCTCTGCTTTTCTATTTTCGGCCTGTTTTCTAAAAAATAGCCCGAAAACGCAAATTCTCTAAAGCGATTCTGTCTTCTTTTGAAAACTGATGCATTTCTAATTCTCAAAAAAAGTTGCTCCTGCCGCTCTCCCCTGCTCTTCGGGTTTTACAATCCGGAAGCAACTAAGGTGGGGATTTGTAATCCCCGTATCTGCTTCTAAGCTGCAAACCCGCAGATTAAAAATCCGCTGAGGACTCAAGCTTGGGATTACAAATCCCGAACAGCAAACGCATTCCGTCCCCCTTTGAAGGGGGTAGGGGGATGATTACTCGTGCTGATGTACTCGTGCAGATTTACGCATTCACGAGAATCAGTTTTTCATTTCATTTAGCTAAAGCAGACGGTTCTTCTACTGCCTTGGTCATCCCCCTACCCCCTTCAAAGGGGGACTATATGCGTAAACTTTCCCTAAGCATCTATTCTCCTTCAAAGCAGGCAGTTACCGTCTACTAGACTTTTCCGTTTTTGGCCTACTTTTCAGAAAGCAGGCCAAAAACGGAAAAAATCTGCCTTTAATCACTGGTCTTTTCCCCGGCCTGGTACAGCGCGGAATAAGGCAGCACGCCGCAGTTGATTAAGATAGAACGCAGGTAGAACTTATGCTTGTTGCCGCTCTTTCCTTCCAGCAGCGCCTGAAGTTCAGGGGCAATGGGCTTGGCTTCGGCACCTACGTTTTGCAGGCACGCCGCCGCCGGTCCGAAATTGTCTTTCACTTGCTGGAGCAGAAAATCAAGCCCTTGCTTTTTGTTTCCGGCATAGACCATGGCTTCAGCCAGGAGACTTTTCACTTCCGGGATTACCTCAGCTTGCCCCATCACGGCGGTGGCTTTGGCGGGCCAGGATTTCAGCTGTCCGGTTTTGGCTAGACCACAGATGCCGCTGGCGCCCCAGTATTGCACTACCGGGTCTTTGTCAGCTAGGTAATCGGTGAGGGTTTTCAGGTTGGCAGGGTTCCTTAAAGAAGCTGTTTCGGCGGCGCCGATTTGCTTGTCTACGTCAATGTTGTTTTTTCTTACCACGTTAAACAGCGGCCCCTGTTCCTGCAAAGTTTTGCGGTATTCCCTCGGCATAAAGCCTAAGTCTTTCTGCTGGCGCACCTCACGCTGTAATTCGGCTTTGAGTTCATTGAAAATTTTGCTGTAGGCTTTGTCCTGGGCCAGGTTCTTGGTTTCCAGGGAGTCTTTCTGCAGGTCATACAGCTCAAAGGTCTCAACCGGTACCCAGAATGCTTTATGCAGCGGGCTCAGTTTGGTTTTCATGTTGGCCACGTCCCAGGCTTGCTGCGCGGGCATTTGCCACTGGTAATCTTGCCGGGTGCCGTTGGGGTACGCGCTCTGGTAGTTCCAGATGAGTTTGTACTGGCCGTTGGTGATGCCGCGCGACGGCGCGAAACTATCGCCTTGGTTCGCCCGGAAGGCGAAGGTGTATTTTCTGGTATTCTCGGGTTTGTTCGCGTCTGGGCCTAAGAACGGTTTGCCCACCAGAAAGTCCGGAGCCTTCACCCCTGCCAGATTCAAGACTGTGGCCGAGAAGTCTACAAACGACACCTGCCGGTTGCTCACCGATGGCACCGCAGTGTTGGCCAGGTGCTGCCATTTTTTGGGGAAGTACACAATCAACGGCACGCGGGTGCCGCTTTCATACACGTAGGCCTTGCCGCGAGGTACGGTGCCGCCGTGGTCAGCGTAGAAAAAGATGATGGTGTTTTCGGCCTCGCCGCTTTTCTCCAGTTCAGCCAATTTTTCGCCCATCCATTTGTCCATGAGCATGACGGCGTCCATGTTCCAGGCGATGTCATTGCGTACCTCGGGTAAATCAGGCACGTAGCCCGGTACCGGAACTTTGTCCATGGGCACGGTGCGCTGGTCGCGACCTTGTACGTTGCGGGTGGCTACGCGCACCATGTGGGTGATGCCGCAGTTGAACACCGAGAAAAACGGCTGACTTTTGTCTGGCCGCTTGGTGTAGCTGGCTTTGTTGCTGGACTCGTGCCACACGTCTTCGGGCGTTTTTTTGTCGTTGTAATCTTTCTTGGCGTTGTTAGAGGTGTAGTATCCGGCCTCGCGCAGGTACTTGGGGAAATAAAACGCAGCCGGAACCGGACGGCCTTCGCGGTGAATGTCTGTGCCCAGGCTCACGGCGTATTTCCCGGAAATCAAGGTGGAGCGTGCCGGTGAACACTGCGGCCCATTTGACCGGGCCTGCGTATACCTGATGCCTTGCGCCGCCAGTTTGTCTAAGTTAGGGGTTTTGACCAGTTTGTTCCCGTAGCTGCTCAAGTAAGGACTCATGTCTTCGGTGACCAGCCACAGAATATTGGGCCGGTCTTGGGCGAAGCCATGGAATGCGAAGAGAACCAGCGCAAACAGGGAAAAGAATTTCTTCATAAAGGTTGAAAAAGACGTCTAGTAATGTACAAGCAAAGGCGAGCGCTTTACGCCCGTTGGCAGGTAAGCCCTTTGATGGCGGACAACCTAATTAGTTTAATGCGCTCCCTAAATTTAAGGGATTTCTGTTTTTGAGCTGTTTTCCGAAAAACAGGCCGGAAACGCTTCCATTCCCGACCTGAACTACAACAAACACTCTCTTATCTCAGGACATTTAATGCGCCAGGTATAAATGAATTTTCACCACCACGGAAAACAGATTTACTGCGGATTCGGCACAGCTGCCGCAGCTCCGGTTTTCAAGGGCCACAGCTCGTGAGGTTCCCGGGCCTTGGCCAAAATGCTTTCCATTTTCTTCACCACCGCCGGGTTTTCCGGGGCTATGTTTTTGGTCTCGCTTTCGTCTTGGCTCAGGTCATACAGTTCCAGCGGGCCCGTGGGGCTTTGGCGTACCGCTTTCCAGTTGCCTAGGCGCACGGCCTGGCTGCTGGTTTTAGCCTCATGGAACTCCCAGTACAGATAAGCATGCGCCTTCTGCTGCGCCGAATTCCCCGTGAACGTGGGGTACAAGGAAATACCGTCTGTCTTGATTCCGGCTTTGGGTAAGTTTACCCCAGCTAAGTCTGCAAAGGTGGGCATGATGTCCCAGAACGCCGACACATGGTTGGATACCGCTGGCTGTTTGATTTGGGCGGGCCAGTGCACAATGAACGGAACCCGTATGCCGCCTTCGTATACATCGCGCTTAGCGCCGCGCAGATGCCCGTTGCTTTGGTGAAAAACCGGGTCGGCGCCCCCTTCTTTGTGCGACCCGTTGTCACTGCTGAACATGATGACCGTGTTTTTATCAAGCCCCATTTTCTGCAGCTGCGCCATAATTTTGGCCACATCACGGTCAATGCGCACCACCATAGACGCATAGGCCGCCGCCGGATAATCCTGACTGGCATACGCCCCGAAATCCTCATCGCCGTTGCTGCCCTGCTTGCTCTTCACAAACGGTTTCTCTTGAAACTTGCCTTTAAAGTGGTTGAAAATGCTGTCTTCAGGCACAATCAATTCCGCATGCGGAGTCACAAATGAGAGATACAGGAAAAATGGCTGATCTTTCTTCTGCTTGGCAATGTACTGGACAGCCTCTGCCGTAAAAATGTCATTGGAATATTTGCCGCGCTTGCCGTTCAGGTTTTCCTTCAGCGTTTCTTTTTTGCCGTTCCGGTACAGATAATCTGGGAACTGGTAATGCGCGTGGGCCTGGTTCAGGAAGCCGTACATCTCGTCAAACCCTTGTTTTTCGGGCGCGCCCGATGTCCCGGTCATGCCCAATCCCCACTTGCCAATCAGCGCGGTACGGTAACCGGCCATTTTCACCACTTCAGCCATGGTTACGTCTTCCGCTTTCAGCGGATACCCTGCCCCGAACCCGTGCGGCCCTTTCTCATAATTTCCGCGCACGCGCGAATGCCCGGCATCTCGCCCGGTCAACAGAGATGCCCTGGACGGGGCGCACACGGGGCTGCCCGCGTAATGCTGCGTGAATTTGATGCCCTGTGCCGCCAGTTTGTCTAGCGTGGGGGTTTGGAAATTCTTCTGCCCGTAACAGCTTAAATCACCGTACCCCATGTCATCTGTGAGAATGTAGATGATGTTGGGTTTCTGCTGGGCAAACGAATTGCTGCCCACCCACAGGCCCAGAACTAGTACTACAATTTTTTTCATGGAATCCTTCATTGGCCGCTTCCAGTTGGTACTGGGGTTACGGCTTCTTTTTGCGTTTTCGGGCTGTTTTCAGAAAAACAGCCCGAAAACGCAAATCCTCTTTATACACTTAGTTTTCAGCTATTGCCATTCTTCAAACCGCAGGTCCAGCTCTGGGGCCTGACGGAGAATAAGTTGGTCTGTGACGCTGTAGGTACTGCCGTTGGCGGTAAATCTGTATTCCAGGTTAAACTCCCGTTTGGTGGCATCATAAGTGCCGCTGCTTTGCAAGATGGTCACCTTGCTCCCGGCGGCTTTCTCAATGGTGACGGTGTTATCTGCGTTTCTGATGAGTTTAAGGCCAAAGCTGTTCTTCACATTGTTAACAGTTGTTGTCACAAACGTGCCAGCCCCAGAGGTTTCCACCTCATTTAAGGCTAGGGTTGTTAGGTTCCATGTCTGGTTTTTGCTCAAATCAGTGGTGCTATAAACAGTTTCCTCAGTTACGTTACCGGCATTGTCTAGCTTTCTTTGGGTTCCCTTGTGGTAATACACCCCGTGCAGCGGACTGATGTACTTCACCACCAGCACGGTGTAGTCTTTGGCTGGCGTAAGCACGCCCCCGTCCAGATCAAGTTTTCCCAGCAGAATAGAGTCTACTGAAGTCTCTTTTAACCGCAGGGGCAAAGCATAGGTGTTTGTATGCGCCAAGGGATCAGATGTAAAGGCGGCTTTGTTCAGGGTCACGGTCACATCGCCTATAAATTTTCCGGCGGGTATCACCATTCTGTTCTCATCACTCAGGGTATAATATTCTTTAGGCAGAAGTTTAAAACTGGTGTTGGTTAAAAGCGATGGGTCAACCTCAAATGTAGCCCATTCGTCTTGCTTGTTGTCCCTTCTTCCGGCCAGGGTCACGCCTACCTTGAACTTCATTTCATCATAGGCGACAATGGTTCTCAAGGGTTTCTGGGTGCCAAAGTAAACTGCCGTGAACTCATTATCTTTTATATACTCTTCATAGTCATCACAGGCCGCAAGGGCTAAGGCCAGCATACTTAATAGCAAGGATAGTTTTAGCTTCTTCATGTCTCTGTTTCTTAAGGGCTTTCTACCAACCCAGGTTATTTACCAGTTGGTTTTTCACTACCTCATCATAAGGTAAAGGGAGGTAGTAATATCTGACATCATTAAACCCTCTCTTTTCCACCTCATACTTGTTATACTGTAAAGCCCCATTGGTATCACGGGTAATTTTCACGCCCATCACCGGATTGTTCAGCGGTAAAAGCCAACGCCGCATATCAAAGAACCAATGGTTTTCAAAGGCCAATACAATTCTGCGCTCATTTTGAATCAAGGCCCTGAACGCACTTTTTCCCTGACCGGCCACTTCACCTAAATAATCATCTGAATTTAGCCCGGCAGCTGTTCTTATGGACTTCAGCACACTTAAAGCGGATATGTTGCCATCAGGAATAGTACCGGTTGGCCCCCAGGCCTCATTAGCGGCCTCTGCAAAATTTAAATATACTTCAGTCTTTCTAAGAAGGACATGATAATGATGATCATTTTGAGGGCTTTCTGGATCTAACATATTAGGGATATCAGAAAGCCATTTTCTGAGATAATAGCCGGTACGAGTGGCTTGGGGAAATGCACCCTGAGCATCTTTACCACCTAAAACCATGTCTAAGGGAACTCCACCCAATGAACCGCCATGGCGTAAAATGGTTGAATCTAACCTTGGGTCTCGGCCAGCATATGGGGAGTTAGGATCATACATAGACAATGGGGTTCCAATAGGGCGGCCATTTTTCATGGGGAAGGCGTCTACCAAATTTTGTGAGGGCCCGGTAAAACCGCTTCCAAGATAGCTGGGCGGATAATTCCGGGTTTCAAGAGCCCTGTTGTTATGATAAAACCTAAATAAAAACTCACTGGGAGTTGCTGCTGCATTATAATTCTTTGCAATCAGGTTTGAAAAGTTCCCTAGCTGTGTTATGGCCTCATAGCTAACCTTTGCCGCTTTTTCCCAATTTGCCAGATAGGTGGCATTATTCACCACTGTGAAACTCCCCATTCCTGTAATCTGGGTAACGTCATTGGGTTGGTACGCGGGGCTTGCCCCATAGGTGTATGCTCTGGACTTAAGAGCCAAGGCCGCCAGTTTTGTAGCCCTCCCTATCTGTGCAGACCCTACAATCTGGTCCTCTCCCGCATAGGTAGTGGGTAAGTAATATGCTGCACTGTCACAGTCTCGGCTAATCTGATCTAAACATTCCTGATAGGTGTTTCTTTTAAACAGACCAGGGTTGGTAGCTTCCTGATCTGTGAGAATTCTGGTGATGATGGGGTATCCTAATGCCTGCCCATTGTTTGTTTTTCCGCCGTAGTGCTGCAACAGTTTGAAGCCCCACCAGGCTCTCAAGAAAAACGCCTCTCCCTTCAGTCTGTTTTTATGTTGCTGGTTGGTGGTGGCACTGGTTAAGTTATAGATGATATTTTCCCCTAGACCCTTTTCCATAAACATGTGGATGTTCCTGAACTGGGTGTAGGCATCTCCCCATATAGCCAGCGGATTGGAAGGCGAGGAAATGGCACCTCCCCCAATTGTATAAAAAGCAGAGCCATAATTATTAGTCACGGCATTATCTGTGGCTACATCCAGAAAGTTATTGCCATAGCTATCAAACTGCCGGTCTATGTTAGCGTAGGCGTTTAATAAAACACCTTCCGCTTTTTCTGGCAACCTCCAGGTATCTTCATCACCATAGGTATTGTCTACTTTGGGCTCCAGAATATCTTCACAGGCGGCAATACTCATGCACAGAAAAAGCAGGGAGTAAAATGTATATTTTTTCATCCTCAAGTACTTTAATTAAAAGGAAAGGGAAACACCTCCAGTGAGGCCCCGCATCACCGGATAGTTGGCTACACCTCCGTTCAGCACTTCAGGGTCTAGATCCCTGATGCTAGACAGAACCAGCAAGTTGGTGCCTCTCACAAAAAACCGATACCCCTTGGCAAAAGAAGTGGCCGTGTTAAGGGTATAACTAAGCTCTACATTTTTGAGGCGCCAGAAAGAGGCATCATCTAACCAGAAGCTGGAACCTATATGATTATTGGCCCCGTTTGTTGTAGTAAGCCGGGGAGCGGTTCCGCCTGGGTTATTCTGTGGGTGCCATCTATCAAAGGCGGTAGTTGAATACTTTCCTTCGCCAAAATTCCAGTAATAACTGTTATTCAACATCTTGTCTACCCCCAACTCTGAGGTGCCCAGTAGATATAGCCCAAAACCTTTGTATTGGAGGGTCACCTCCATGCCCAGAGTAGTTTTGGGGAACGAATTTCCAATTTGCTTGCGGTCACGGCTATCAACTAGCCCATCACTATTCAGGTCTGCATACTTGATATCACCAATACCATAGGCCCCAAATGTTTGAAAGGCATGGCTTTCTACCTGCGCCTGGTCCCGGAACAACCCGTTGGCCACATACCCGAAGAGGGCGTCTGAACCACGTCCGGTCTGTCGCATGTATTCCTCGGGGTAAGCCACTTCATCTGTTTTAAGTACTTTATTCTTGGAGTATATGAAGTTCCCACCCATTTTTACATGTACCTCGCCCACAGACTGTTGCCAGCTAATAGAGCCTTCCAGGCCCCTGTTTGAGGTTTCACCATAATTGGTGAAAGGCACCAGCCCCCCGTGTATCCCTGTGTACTGTGCCCCTTGCCGCATGATGATGTCATACCGCAACTCATCAAAGAAATTAAATTCAAATTGCAGCCTGTTCTGGAACGCCAACCCTTCTACCCCTACAGAAAACTCCCGGGATTTCTCCCAGTCCAGATCTGGGTTACCTATGAGTTCAATGCTGGTCCTGGGAAAAGTTGTTTGATTCCGTTCATTAAATGGCATAGTGCCGTTGGTGTACCACCTATTTTGAAACAGGTAATAATCAGTGGCGCGGTCATATCCTAAAATACCAATGTTGGCTTTCAACTTTAGAAAATTCACGGCTGAACTACCTTGTAAGAAGGCTTCTTCTGAGAGTACCCAGGCAGCCCCGGCAGCCCAGGATAAGAAATGACGGTTTTTAGAAGCTAACCGGTTGCTGCCCATATAGGCGGCAGTCCCTTCCAAATAGTACTTGTTCTGTAACCCATAGGCTAACCTTAGTGCCAGATTGGAGTTTTCCACGTCTTGCAACTGCCCACTAGACTCATTGCGGTAATAGAAATAGGTAACATCTCCAGTCAACTCATGCACCCCCACCTGGTTATGATACTTTACATCTCCCACCCAACCCAAAGTTCTGGAAATACTGTGCCCTTTCCTTACCTGGTCAGACTGGATAACACGTTTCTGCAGTTTGTAATAGGTTACCTGTTCCTCCCCAGCATCATTCAGAAACCAGCGTTGCCCATAGGAAACCGGGGTTTCTGACTGACCTCTGGAGAATGACTGGTAGTTGTCAAAGGTGAGGTAACTTTTGGCCGCCAGGCCTGGTATGATGTTGCCGAGTTTCAAATCTAACCCAAATGTTCCCTGGCCTGCCAGGTTCTGCCCATGCTGAGAACCGCCGTACATTAACCTGCCATAGAGGTTGTCTGGGTGCTGCAGGCTCCCACCTAACGCCGGAATAGACGTAACTCCTACCCCTGCATTAAGATTTCTCAGCTCTTCATTGTCAATGATGAAAGGATACCCGTTAGGTTTATGGGAAGACAACCTGGAAAAGACTGCACCAGAAGTGATATCTGCAGACTTTGTCATTCCAATAATGCCTGCAAGACCGGCAAAGGCTCTCAGTGAAGGGGTTACCTCCAAGTCTAAGTTGCCCCTCAGGTTGAAACGGTCATTGGTAGGGGTGTTAATTTTTTCCAGACCACTTGCCCCTGTATACCCTACCACCAATGCATATTGTGTACGGTTATCTCCTCCCAGAAACTGAAGCGACGCCCGTCTGTAGGGCATGGCATCTTTGAGGAAATATCCATAGAAATCTGCATTGGGGTAACGTTGGTCATTGGCACCGGCACTGTTGCGGTAGCCATTCAACTCGGTCTCTGAATAAAAAGGGGCTAAGCCATCGTTCTCCCGCGCTTCATTGTACAAAGTGGCATAGTCATAGGCACCTAAGAACTTGGGCATTCGGGTAGCCATCATCGTACCGTATTCAGCGCTTACTTTGGTCACTCGTGTATTAGCTTTGCCGCGCTTGGTAGTCACCAGAATAACTCCGTTAGCCGCCCTTGAACCATAGAGTACTTTCGCGGTGGCATCTTTTAGAATTTCTACACGGTCAATTTCAGCAGGCACCAGCTCCTCCATAGGACGTTCCACACCGTCTACTATGGTGATGGCACCGTCTGAACCTCCCCTGGAGAGCCCTCTGATGATGAGAGCAGGTGCGTTGTTCCCTAACTCACCAGTATTATGGCGTACGGTTAACCCCGCCGCTCTCCCTTGTAAGGTATTGGTCAGTAACAGATCTGGATAAGTTTCTAAATCTGCACCGTCTATACTGCTGATAGAACTCACTGTACTGCGTTTGCTCGTGGTTATGCCTAGGGGTAGATATAAGACATCTCGGGAAGAAGAAAAAAGAGGCATTTTCTCAAGTGCATAGGAGTCTAACACCCCTCCTTCTGCCACTTCAATAACTTTGTCTTCATACCCATTTGCCTGGATCATGACCACGCTACCGGGTAAAGCTTTCAAAACAAAGCTACCATCTTCACCGCTGTAGGTAGTGACAGTGCCCTCCTGTGTGCTCACCATGGCGTTCCTGAGAGGTGCGCCGTTTTCATCTGTCACCCTTGAGCTGATGATTGTCTGACGTATGGCTTTGGCCTTAGGCTGCTTTCGTTGACCAAAGGCAACTACAGGCAGAAACATCAGCAGCAACGCGTAAAATTTTACTTTCGAAATTGTGTCTCTCGTCATTTCTCTACGTTTTCAGATGATGTTACCAGCCGGGGTTTTGCGTTAGGTTCCGTAGCATTTGCACATGCTTTAAGTCTATAGGATACCAATAGTGTCGCATTTTAAATACCCGCTGCTCTGAAGCCAGTGGCTTCACCGAATAGGAAAACTTTAAGTTGCTCTTGTTGGCAACATTTCTGTGATTGGCAGGTGGCGTTGCCACTAACCCTTTGATTGGAGTTGGGTCAGCAAACAGTTCATCTGCAATCATCCAGCGTCTGATATCATGCCAGCGGTGGTTTTCGAACATTAGTTCTACAGCACGCTCATTTCTGATGCGCTCCCTGAAGATTTCTTTGCTTGCTGTGAATTCTTGCAAGACATTGGGCATTCCTACCCGGTTTCTGATCATATTAATGGCACCCACCGCGGTTAAACCATATCCCTCTGGGTCTGCGTTAGGGCCATATGCCTCGTTCATGGCCTCAGCGAAATCCAAATACACTTGAGACACCCGTATGTAGACTGTATTGAGATTGTATTTGCTCCACTCCTGCTGAAAGTTGTTAGCTTCTGGCCAGATAAACTTTTTAGCCATGTAGCCAGACACTTCCCGGCCAGCTGTATTCCCATTGGTGGTAGCATTGTTATAGTCAGTACCGCCAGGATAAAGCTCCTGGTAGATTTGAGCACCATTGGCGTTCAATCCCCAAGGCTCACCGGGCACAACTATATTGTTTTTGAGACGTGGGTCACGGTTTTCAAACGGTTTCTGAGGATCATAGTCAGAGCGTGGGTCTGAGATAGGATATGCCTCCCCATTTTTGAGAACCTCAAACTTTTCTACTATATTCTGGGTGGGGTTGCTATAGGCCGCAGCATCATTACCCGTACCTCCGGCAAACCGCTGGGGCAAATAAAGCACCCGCAGGCCACGAGCCCGGTTTCCCATAGGCCCGGTGTTGTTGTTATACCACAGGGACTCATCACTTACAAAAACAGAAGTGTACCTAAAAATCTCTGCATATTCGCTTCCGTTCATCAATCTGTACCTAGCTCCTGAAGCAGGCAGGTACTTTAACACGTCATTGGCATATCTAGCCGCCACTTTACACCGCTCAAGATTATAGTCTAGTTTTTGGACGGTGGAAAGTCCGTTTTGCATGAGCGGACTGGCGTCATAAAGTGCTGCCATTGCCTTTAAAGCCAATGCAGAGGCTTTGGTGGCACGCCCTGTCTCACTTTCTGGCCACGTGTGGGGCAGTAATTCTGCGGCTTTGGTAAGATCTGCAATTAGCCATTCACTAGACTCATGGTACGATAGCCGGGGAAAGTCCATGTCATCATCTACCAAATAGGCTTTATCAAACTTAGGCATGCCCCCCACCCGTTTGATCAGTTCAAAATAATACCAGGCCCTCATGAAATACGCCTGCCCTAATAACTCATTCTTCTGCTCAGTAGATAAGCCAGGAAGCTGCTCTACCCCCGCCAATACTTTGTTGGCCACCCGTATGCAGTAAAAAGAATTGTTAATGACAGAAGCATTATAAGTGCCAGCCGTACCAGCCGTCCAACTCATTTCCCCAAAGCCACCGTTGAGCCAGTTACCCGTATTGATCTGGTTCTTGATAGCGGCATAGTTGAAAATGGCCCCCATCTCATCAGACATGGCATTGATTGACTGACGTTCCAGATTAGGTTGGTGGTCCCAATCATGAATATTGTTTAAAGCAACATAACAATTATCTAAATATCCTCTAATGGAATTATAGTCAGAGAAGATATCTCCTTCAGAAATTCCCAAATCAGGAGATTTATCCAAATAGTCTTCACAACCCAAGCAAAAAAGCAGCACAATAGCGTAGATGAATTTTATATTTTTCATAGTCAGCTCTCCTTAAAATGAAACCCTGAAACCCAGATTGAATCTTCTAACCAAAGGGTAAACCCCTGCACTGCTGGTTTCAGGATCTATGCGCTCATCTAAATCAGTAAATGTTAACAGATTAGTACCGTTGGCATACACTTGTAAACCACTGATGCCTATTCTTTTCAGATAAGATGTTGGAATACGATAGGCGATTTCAGCATTTTTGAGCCGGAGGTAATCTCCACTGACATAGGAGTAAGAACTACTGGTCTGGCTGTGGTTCTTATTACTGAAATGTAACGCTGGTTTTTGTGCATTGACAGCATTGGCAGCTGTCCATCTATTAGCAATATTAGGCTGGCCTGAAACAAAGTTGCCATTGAAATCCCACAGTAATTGACCGGGGATCTGTTTTCCCACATCAGTCACACCATAGAAAAGAACATTCACATCAAAATTCTTGAAGGAGAACCCCAGGTTCATGCCGTAGGTAGTCCAGGGATAGTTGGTTTTCTCCATGGCTACTCTATCCAGGTTGTCAATGCGGCCATCTGCATTGAAATCTATATACATAAAGTCGCCGGGCACAAGGTTCCCCTGCACAGTACCCAAACTTACAGCGCCATAATTATAGATATCATCTAGTGACGTATAATATCCTGCCGTCTGCACCCGAAAATCGCCTCCAATTGGTTTTCCTTCCTGCTTTTGATATTCTGGTGTGTCTCTGGCCCCGTCCCGGAAAACAATTCTGTTCTCGTTATGGGAAAAGTTAACCCCTATCCGGTAACTGAATTCACTCCCAATTTTATCCTTCCACCCTATTGCAAGTTCATAGCCGCGGCTCTTGGTTTCCCCTATGTTAGCGCTGGGAGCCGCAACACCAAACCAGGAAGGAACGGTATTGCGAATCATCAGCATATCTGTTCTTTTTTCACTATAAATGTCTACTGTCGCATTCAGTCTGTTCCATAGATCCATATCTATCCCCAGATTCTGCTTGGTACCTGTTTCCCAGGTAGCATTTGGGTTGGCAGCCCTACCTTCTGTGTAAATAGGTCCGTAAACGGTTCTGTTCTGGTAACCAAGCGGAAGATTCCCTCTGGTATCATAGATTTGAATGTACGTGAACCTATCCCCGGTTAATATATCACTCCCTACCTGGCCAAAGGAGTAGCGTACCTTTAGGAAATTGAGCACGTCACTGGCAAATTCATGAATAATCTTTTCCTCAGACAAAACCCAGCCAACTGATAGAGAAGGGAAAAAGCCAAAACGCTTACCTTTGGCAAACTGCTCTGAGCCAGTGTAGGCACCGTTTGCCTCCAGTAAATACCGGTTCTTAAACCCGTAGGTCACCCGCCCCACCCAGTCTTCTCTGTATTTTGGAAATTGAACTGCTGAACTTATGCCATTAGAGATATCAAACTGGCGGTTCATCAGAATCAATCCGGTCACATCATGCTGTCCAAACTTCCTTGCGTAGTTGAAAGAGAACTCATAGTATAGTTTCTGCCTATACCCGTAAATGTTGTCATATGAAGCAATAAGTACATCTGTTTGGGTAAGATCATCTGGCCATCTGTTTTGGGCAACCACCGGGTATGAAACATTGCCATTAGCGCCTTCAACCGGTTTTGAGTAATCATATTGGCGGTAGTACCTGATAATATCAAAATCTTTCCCGAAGCCCCTCAGGATATCTGACTGGTAGTTAGAAGCAGAAGTATAGGCAATCTTGCCCTTGACAGAAAGGCCTTTGGTTATCACATCTAAGTCCTGGCTCAGGCTGGCGTCATAGAACCCTTCATAGTATTTGTACATGCGCTGGCCTCCCTCATTCAACTGCACCAGCATGTTGTGGCCACCAGCTTTAGAGTCACCCCATTCTCCATCTGCATATTTCAAGGGGAAAAGATTATTAGGCGAGGAATAGATTTTCTCCATAAACTCCTCCTGCCCAAACCCATTCTCCCCCCCGCCATCAATGCGGTATCCCGGCTGGTTCCTGTAGCCGAACTTACCTGACAATCCCACTGAGAATTGCGTACTCTTTGTTAAAGTAAAATCAAGGTTAGACCGCCAGTTGTAGCGTTCATACCTGAAAGAAGGGTCATAATCTTCTCTTTTTTGGGTTCGGTAAATGTCACCGTCATTCAGGTATCCCAATGAGGTGAAATACCTGACAAATTCGGTTCCCCCACTAACGTTCAAATTGTATTGCTGCTGGTACCCGTAATCTTTCACTAATTCATCCCACCAATTGATTTGGGGGAAATATTGGTTATAGGGCCCGGCGTTGCTTATATTCTGCCGCCAAGCCTCTCTTTCAGACTCAGGGATCACCAGTTCCCAGCTCTTGTCATTTATCACCGCCTCGTTGTACATCTCCATGGTGGTGAGGTAGTCAGCATACTTGACTTTGGCAGTTGGCTCCTTTATGCCAAAATTGGTGGAAAAGCTAATCTTTGGTTTTCCGGTCTTGCCACGTTTGGTTGTCACCAAAATCACCCCGTTGGCACCACGCACTCCATAGACCGCAGTGGCAGAGGCGTCTTTTAAGACAGAAACATTTTCTATCTCATTCACATCTACGTCATTAATGTCCCGCTCAACCCCATCAACCAAGGTTAAAGGACGGCTACTTACCCAGGAAGATTTCCCTCTAATCAGAATTTCAGCCGCATCTGAGCCAGGCTTCCCATTGCTATTCATGACCATTACCCCTGGCATTTGCCCCTGCAACGCCTCAGAAATAGTGGTCACCGAACCTGTTTTAAGCAAATCTTCCCCTCTGGTCTGGCTAATAGAACCCACCACACTGGCTTTCTTCTGCTCTCCATAGCCCACTACCACCACCTCAGTCAGTTCGCTCGCCTGCGGCTGAAGATTTACCAAAAGTGTGGTTTGATCACCCACTGGTATTTCTCTCGGCTCAAAACCTAAATAAGAAAACACCAACGTGCCGCCGTTTTCCGGCACAGACAAGGTGAATTTACCATCAATGTCTGTGAGGGTGCCCAAGGTAGTGCCTTTGATACTAATACTAACTCCGGGCAGCGGCTCCTTCTTCTCATCGGTCACACGCCCGCTTATGACCTTACCAGCGCTCTGCGCACAAATGAGTTGCGGGCTGAGGAGGCACAGCCAACTAAACACAAGCACAAGAAGGACAAGTTTTCTTTTAGGTAAACATTCATTCATAGTACTTTTATTAGGGTATGAAATAGGTCATGTGAAGTAAGAGAGAATTCAAAACTATAGGTTTCTAACCCCTGTTTTGTCTCAAATAGAGGAGCTTTTTGTCACAAAAACCTCCTATTCCTGCTCCAGCACCTAGCTGGGACAACTTTTTTGCTCAGCTTACAGTAATGCGCCAGCACAATACCATTTTCACAAGCAGGAAACTTAATAGCAGATATTCTTTATCAACTTTCTATTTTCTCCCGAGACAAACACTAATCTTTTCAGCTACTTTAAGAAAGGGGAAACAGAGGTATTCTTTACCTAATCATAACACAGGCGAAACCATTCCTTTACATGCCAAGGAATTTTACTATTCTACAAAGAAGTGAGCATAATGGCTTTTGCCTATAGCATTGGGAGCAGGTTCATAGTAATCACTGTCCATACCTGTAACAAGAATGGCCAAGCCTTTCAGAACACCGGTAAATGCCCCTCTTCTGTTTTTGACCTGTTTTCTAAAAAACAGCCCCAAAACAGAATCTGAAAACTTTATATTAATTCATCTTGGCGCCTACAGATTTCCGCCAGTGGGCGAGTTCCTGTTTCAGTTCGTTCACTTTGTCTGGGTGCCGGGCGGCCAGGTTATTCTGCTCACGTACATCTTCCTTCAGGTTGTAGAGCTGCACTTCCTGCTTGTCAAAGAATTCAATCAGTTTCCAGTCGCCTTTTCTGATGCTCCCCGCCGAGCGGCCACCCAGAAAGTGGGGTTCGGCCAACGGATAGTGCCAATAAAAGCTTCGCGCCGGCAACTTGGCGTTTGGCGATTTCAACACGGGCAAAAGAGAAATTCCGTCCAGCTTCTGGCCTTGGTGTTTGGCACCCACGGCTTCCTCAAAAGTGGGGTAAAAATCAAAGTTCACCATGGGCTGCTCCACCACCGCGCCTTTGGCGAAGCGGCTGGGGTTCCAGACAATCAAAGGTTCGCGCACGCCGCCTTCATACAGGGTGCTCTTGCCCATGCGCAGCGGCGCGTTAGAGGTCACGTTAGACTCGCCGCCGTTGTCTGAGGTGAAAACGACAATGGTGTTCTGGTCCAGGCCCAGGCTCTTAAGTTTCTCCATGATCATGCCCACGCCTTCGTCAACAGACCACAGCTGCGCCGCCAAATGCGGATTGTTTTTGGAGGCCCAGTAATCTGCCGGATATTTCTTGTAGGGGTCGTTCTCTGGGTTGTCTTTGAACGGGGCGCTGGTGCCGGCCCCGGGCTTCCGGCGGAATTTATCTACCAGTTCCGGCTTGCCGTGCAGTTGGGTGTGTACCGCGTAATGGCTCAAATACAGAAAGAACGGTTTGTCTTTGTTGCGCTCAATGAATTCTACCGCCTCTACGTTCTGCCGGTCAGTGAGGTATTCTTTTTCGCCGGGTAGTTTCTTCTCAATTTCGCGGTTGAAGTGGTACGGCCAGAAATAGGTGCCGTTGGCAATACCCCGGTTTTCGCTCACAATCACTTCCTGAAAACCGTGCTGGTCGGGCAACGTCTCCTCTGGCGCCTTGTGGTTCTTGTAGCCCGACAAATGCCATTTGCCCACAATACCGGTGCGGTAGCCGTTTTTCTGGAACATCTCGGCCAGCGTGACATACGCCGTGTCCAGATGCCCGGCCGCGTCTGGCCGAAGATAATCGGTGATGCCCACGCGGGCCGGGTATTGCCCCACCATCAAGGCCGCTCGGTACGGGCTGCACACGGGCGCCGAGGCGTACGCATTGGTAAACCTCACCCCTTCGGCGGCCAGTTTGTCCAGGTTAGGCGTCTCATTAAATGTATTTCCGTAGGCACCCAACTCAGAATAACCCAAGTCATCGGCCAGAATGAAAATCACGTTGGGTTGGCGGTTCTGCCCACCTTTACTGCCGGTTGAGGAATTGGAAGAAGTAGAGCACGCTGAAGCCAGCGCCACCATCGCCAAACTGGCAAAAGCCCATAGAGTCTGGTTCTTTAGGTTGGTCATAAGGTCCATAAAAGCAATTAGCTAACTTTTCTAACTGAAGCAGATGGCTCGGCTCCCTTTTCTGTTTTCGGCCTGTTTTGGCCAAAACGGGCCGAAAACATAAACCATGTCTAGGCGAATGAATCTGCCCCCCCTTCTCCAAAGGATCTTCCCCTTACTGCTTTCCACTCAAATGCTTGCGTTTTTGGCTTGTTTTCAGGAAAACAGGCCAAAAACAGCTCTGGGAATTTAGTATTGGTACAGCCCGAAATCAAACTCAGAATCTTCTACCGTATTGGTCAGTTCAAAGCCAATCACGTTCTTGCCGGGCTTCAGGTATTTGGTAAACTCGCTGATGTTGATTTCGTCATAATGGCGTTTGGTGAGCGTGTAACGGTTCACAATAAGGTGGCCGTTCAGGTACACTTTCACATCGCCCCGGGCGAAGAGTTTCAAGGCCATATTATCTGGTGTGGCGTTATTCATGAAGCTGTTCACCGCCCACAGGTTCTGGCCTTTGTCTACTTTCACCGGACCGTTTACCTTTTTGAAAGCTACGGCAAACGGATTGTGCAGATTCCACTCGGCGCCGGGGTGGGTGTAAGAGGCCATGATGTGACCGGGTTCCACTTCAGAATCGCGCACCAGGTACTCGCGCTTTTTCACGTTTTTGTAGAATAGCGGTTCGTGCAGAATGCGGGCGGTGGCCACGGGTATTTTAATGATTTCGCGGTCATAGGTCAACAGGCCGTTCACTTCGCCCTCCACGTCTGAGGTCTGGGTATAAATGGCCGCCGCCAACCCTCTCGCCACCAACGGATAGGTGTTGTGCAACAGCCTGGTGTACTCGTCAATCAGCTCATTGTTGGTAAGATACGTACGGTAGCCCCAGTTGCGTTTGCCCGTGTCCCACAAGTGGTCTTGCACCGGATAGCCCAACCCGCCGAACTCACCCAGCACAATGGCACGTCCCTGGTTCTGCGTGGCGGGTTCTATGGACGGACCCGGATATTGGTGCGCGTCATACATGTGTCCTACGTTGCGGTCGGTCCAGCCGCTCACGCCGTCTACCAGGCGGGTGGGGTCATATTTCATGGTCCAGTTCACTACGCGCTCGGTGTCATACTGTCCCCAGCCCTCATTGAAGGGCACCCACACCACAATTGACGGGAAAAATTTGAGGTTGTCCATGATAGACTTCCACTCCTGCTCAAACTGCACCGCAGATGCTGCGGGGCGCACCCAGTCTTTCTCGGCGTCATGTTTCACGTGCTGCTCGGGGTGGTTCAACCGCAGGAAACCCGACGGCATGTCTTGCCACACCAGCAACCCCATGGTATCGGCGTGAAAGTAAAACCGCGCGGGCTCCACTTTGATGTGCTTTCTAATGGTGTTGTAGCCCATGGCCTTCACCACTTCCATGTCATATTTCAGGGCCGCGTCAGTGGGCGGCGTGAGCAACCCGTCTGGCCACCAGCCCTGGTCCAGCACACCCCAATGGAAGTACGGTTGGTTGTTCAGGAAAAGTTTAGTGTAGCCGTTCTGGTCTTTGCCCAACGCAATTTTCCGCATGGCGAAATATGAGTCTACCTTGTCCAGCACCTGGCCGCCCCGCACAATCTCCATCTGAAACTGGTACAAATTTGGGTACTCTGGTGACCACAGCTGCGGGTCTTGAATGTTAATCGAAAACTCAGGTTTATAAGGAATTTCCTGCTCAGCAACCACTTTGCCTTTGTGGCTGATTTTCAACCGCATCTGCTCCTTTCCCTTGGGTTTGTACAGGCTGGATTTGAAGGTGATTTGCTTTTGGTCGATGTTGGGTTCGGGCACCAAGGTCCGGATTGCCGCCGGGTTCACCGGCTCCAGCCAAACGGTTTGCCAGATGCCCGATACGGCAGTGTACCAGAACCCATGCGGCTTGAGAATTTGCTTGCCCCGCGGCTGAATGTCAGAATCGGTCGGGTCCCAGACTTGCACCACCAGCTCCTGGTTGCCTTTGCGCAGGTATTTGGTCACATCAAACCAGAACGGGTCAGAACCGCCTTTGTGCTCGCCCACTTTCTTGCCGTTCAAGTACACGGTGGCTTGCCAGTCAACAGCGCCAAAGTGCAGAATGGCGTTTTTGTCGTTCCAGGTCTTGGGTAGCGCGAAGCTGGTTCTGTACCACAGTTCCTGCTCGGGCTGCAGCGGCTTGCCTACGCCCGACAGGCTGGACTCCACCGCGTAGGGCACTAAAATCTGCCCCTGGAATTGCTTCGGCTGCGCCGAACCTTTTTGCACGATGGCGTATTCCCAGAGGCCGTTCAGGTTCTTCCAGTCCTGGCGCACCAGCTGGGGGCGCGGATATTCTTGCCAGGCGTTGGTGGGGCTTACGTTTTTGGCCCAGCGGGTTTTGATTTTATCGCCTACTGGTTGCCAGGTTTGAGCGTTTGCCTCCAGCAGAAGCGCCAGCACCAGGAAAAACAAGCTATTGAATCTCTTCATACAATATTATATAACTGCCAGCGCCGGTGATCAACACGCCACGGCCTATCACATTACATTATGCCACCCCTCTCTCAGCCTACCTTTGTAAACCCGCTATGACAGAGATTTTTGGTAAACAATGATACTAGTTGGCTTTTTCTGGCTGTAGCACATTTGTCGTTAATGCTGGCAATATTGTAGGCCACGTAATCAGTAGCCTTTTTCTAAGCGTATTAGGGGAACTTTCAAGCTTTTTCGGAAGGAATTTGGGGTTACGTTTTTGAGCTGTTTTGGCGAAAACAGGCCAGAAACAGACGGCTATTGAGAATAGCCTATGGCTTGGAAGGCAAGTTGGAAACTTGCGGAATAGAAGCCACAAGTTACGCTAGCGCTAAACTTGCGGCAGAAAACGGGACATGATTCATAGAGACCAGGCACTGCCTTGTCACCCACGCATTGCTGATATCCCCCTCCTTGGTGGGGTTGGAGTGGGTTCAAACACTTCAATTTCTTTGCCCCGGTATATCTAATAGCCAGCGCAAGAGGCAAGGCAGTGCCTAGCGTTTATGGGTAAAACGAACAAATGAAAACCCGTTTTCGGGCTGATTTCTGAAAAACAGGCCAAAAACGGGTTTGAAAATTTATCTAAAGAAATACGCTTACTTCTGCCCTACAGCGCTGGCCATCATTTGGGCTTTGGTCATTTTAGGGTTTACACAGAACGCAGCCTTCTTGCCCGAAGTCAAGGCCCCGTTGCCATTTCCGCTTTTACCGGTTTGAGTGTTTGCCTGTTCCCCGGGTCCCGGACCGTCTTTCACGCACCGGAAACCCAGATTGTCTGAGGCGCTGGTGACTTCGCCTTTGCCGCGGCTGCCCGCTTTGTAGCGAATGCAGTATTGGTCGCTGCACAGGAACGAGCCGCCGCGCTGCACGCGCTTCACAATTCCTGGTTCCTCGGGGTCATAGCTGGCTTCTGGGCCTTTGGGGTTCTTCTTGGGGCTCTGGGCGTAGTAGTTGGGCGTGTAAAAATCGCTGGTCCATTCCCAGACGTTGCCGTCCATGTCATACAAGCCAAACGCGTTGGGCGGGAAAGATTTCACCGGCGCAGCCGAAGCAAAACCGTCTTCCTTGGCGTTCTGGTTCGGGAAGTTTCCCTGGTAGATGTTGGCCACCCAATTGCCGTCTGGTTTCAACTCATTGCCCCAGTAATAGGTGGTGCCTTCCTTTCCGGCGCGGGCGGCGTACTCCCACTCGGCCTCGGTGGGCAGGCGTTTACCGGCCCATTTGGCGTAGGCGGCGGCGTCTTCATAACTAATGTGCACGGCGGGTTTGTTGGGCTGCCCGTTGATGGTGCTGTTAGGCCCTTTCGGATTCTTCCAGCTGGCCCCGGCCACGTACTTCCACCACTGCATAGGATTGTCTAAGGCGACTGCCGAGGCGGGTGGCGTAAACACGCCGGAACCGGCCACTACATATTCGGCGGGCACGCCGGGGAAATCTGCAGGGTTGGGCTGGCGCTCAGCAATGGTTTTGTAGCCGGTAGCTTTCACAAAGGCCGCAAATTCGGCGTTGGTGACTTCGTGCTCGTCCATCCAGAAACCGTCCAGTTCCACCTCATGCACGGGCTGGGCATCGGCGAACGCCGGGTCATCTGACCCCATCTTGAACTTGCCGCCCGGAATATAGACCATCTTCGCCTCTACCGTGTCAGTCTGTACGGCTTCTTCGGGGTCTGCCGCTATTGCCGGAGCGGCGGCTTGGGTATTCTCTTCTTTCTTCGCCTCCTGGCACTGCGTGAACCCAACTAGTAGAACCGCGCTCAGGCCAAAGGCCGCTACTTTACTCAACTGCATATTCTAAATTTACTTTTTTCTATTGGAAATGCCTAGAATTCCTTCTCCCCGAACTCACTTTCAGTGAACTTGGCTTTCTTGCCTAGTTTGTTAAGGTTGAAACTGAGGTTCACCAGAATCATGTCTACCTCATAAATGTAATTGGTGGTGGTGTAGAAATCACGCCCCCAGGTGGAGATGCGCTGTTCTGCGGTGTTCAGCAAACCTAAATCCATGTTCTGCCATTGCACGGTAGCCGCCAACTTGCCGTCTAAGAACGTTTTGCGCAAGGCCAGGCTGGGCGTGTAATAACGGGAATCTTCGCCCTGCGCCGTAGCCCGGTCAGAGATGTAGTTCAATGTCCACTGCAGGCTGGTGGTTTTAGACAGTTGAAAGCTGGTGTTGGCATTGAGGGTGTAGACTAGGCTGGAGTTGTTCACGGCCACAGTATTGTCAAACAGCGCGCCTTTGATTTGGTAATCATACACGTTACCGCCCACGTACAGTTTCCACCAGTGCACCGGTTTCAGGTCAACGCCCACTTCTACCCCTAACCGTCTGGCCCGACCGGCATTGGTATAAATGCGTCCCAGAATAGTATCTGCGTACACATTGTTCACGCGGTTAATCACGTTCTTGATGTCTTGGTGGTACGCGGTGGCAAACAAAGAACCAATCTTGAAATTCTTGATTACGCCTACTTCCGAAAGGTTCACAAACTCCGGCAGCAACTCGGGGTCGCCTTGCTCCAGGGTCTCAGAGTGCTCACGCTCCGGCAGTGGGTTCAGCTCAAAACTGCTACTGCGCTGCACGCGGCGGCTGTACCCGGCTTTCAATTTCCAGCTGTCATTGAAAGTGTACTGCACGTTCAGTGACGGGAAGAAGTTGCTTAGGTTCAGTTCGTGGTTTTCGCCGCGAATCTTGAAATCACGCTCGGCGTGCTCATAGCGCAACCCGCCCACGTAGTCCAGCTTTCCGGCCTTGCCGGAATATTGGCTGTACACCGAGTGAATCACATTGGTCAGGTTCACATTGCCGCTGAACTCCGGGAAGAACGTAAACACCGTTTCCCCGGCGTTCTTCTGCTTGTACACAAACTCCCCATCGTCATTATGGTGCCTGAACTGATAGCCGCTCTCCAGTTTGCCCGCCCCTACTTTGGTGGCGAAATCGGCGCGCAGGCGCAGACCGTCCAGCGGGCGCTCGTTGGTGTTTTCTGTATACTGCAGCGTGTCAAACACCTCCTGGCTGCGTACATTCAGGTTTTTGGTGTAGCCAGAGAGTTTGTCTTTCTCTACCAACCCAGACAAAGAAAGCGAGGTATTGGGCGTGAATTTGTGCGTATAGTCCAGGTTGGCGATGAAGAACTTGCCCTGCTTTTTCACCAGGTTGTGGTTGAAATACTGGCTCCGCCCGATGACCTCGCCGGTAGACACATTGCGCGTAGTGTTGTTGTAGTTGATGTCGGCGAGGCGGTACTCAGTGCGGTTGCCGTAGTAGAAGCCGGCCTGGAACGCGTTTTTGGCGTCTGGGGTAAAGCCCACGGTGGCGCGCACCGTGCGGTTGAACTTATCAAAACTGCGCTCGCCCTCAGACGGGAAACGGGTGGTGCGGTTGCCAATGGTGGTGCTCACGTCACCGGAGCGCCAGCCGGTGTTGTCATTGCGCAGGTAACTGGCCCCCAAAGACACGTCCCATTTGTTTTTCTTGAAACTGACCGTAGCGTCTGCGCCGTACCGTTTGGCGGTTTCAGCGTTGTTATAATCTTCAATGCTGGGCAAGCCGCCCTGCACGCTGGCCGTGACAGAGTAGCCGTCTGTAGCACCTTGTTTGGTGGTAATGTTGATGATGCCGGCCTTACCGTCAGGGTCATATTTCGCCGAGGGCGCGGTAATGACCTCTACGTTTTCAATGGCATTGGCCGGAATCTGGCTCAGCACCGAGGCCGCGTCTGCCTGCACCGGTTTGCCGTTCAGAAACACCGTGAAACCCGTAGAACCTCGCATGCTGATTTCGCCCTGCGCGTTCACCGACACGGAGGGCACGTTTTTGAGTACGTCTACCCCGGTGCCGCCGGTGGCGTTCTGGAACTGGGCGGCGTTGAAGACCTGCTTGTCAATTTGGTGGTACACGGTGGCGCGCTCACCGGTCACGGTTACTTCTTGGAGCAACTTCGCACTGGGCGCGAGAGTGATGGTGCCTAAATTCAGGTTTTGGTTGCGCGCCAAGTTTAGGTTTTCGCTTTTGTTGGCTTCAAATCCCAGAAATTGCACCTGCACATGGTACGTGCCTTCTTTCAGTTTGCTTAATTGGAAATTGCCCTGTTCATCGGTCATGGCCCCGGTTACTACTTTGCCGTCTTGGGCATTCTGCAGCGTGACCGTGGCAAACCCGATGGGCTGGTTGTCCAGTTTGCTCACCGCCTTGCCAGAAATGGAACCGTTTTGGGCCAGTACCGGGAGGATAGAGAAAAGCGAAAGAAAAAGGGGAAGAAAGTTTTTCACGGCGGTGGTTAAATTTGCGGTGGGTTAGATACCGCCCGAGGGTAAAAGTTTAATGCGCACTCAGCTTTATATTTTTTCCGCCCGTGACGGATGAAAGGAAAGGCGTTTTCGGGCTGTTTTCCGGAAAACAGCCCGAAAACAGGAACTGGCTACTCCTGCACTTTCAGGAAGTGGAACGTCTTGGTATCAACGGTAAGTAAGTCAGGCCCGCCGTTGGGGTTCTTGGTGAATTTCATTTTCACCACGCCAGTTTTGCGCGGGTTGATGGCCGTTTCTGAGGGGTGCGTGTGCATGACGTAATACATGTCGCCTTTCTTGTCTTTCACCACATCACCGTGGCCGGTGCCGTTGTGCCCAATGTTGGCCTTGCTGATGATGGGGTTGCCCTCAAATTTCTCCCAAGGCCCATACGGACTTTTGCTGGTGGCATAGCCCACGGCGTACGTAGGCCATTTGAAGTGGTTGGCGCTGTAGATAAAGTAATACGTGCCTTTGTACTTGAGAATGGTAGGGCCTTCGGTCACAGACCAGGCGTCTTGATGGGTGTTTTCCCAGGGTTGGGTGGCCTCAATGCAGAGCTTCAGGGTTTCCATTTTCATGGTCTTGAGGTCATCGTTCATCTCGGCTACATACATACGGTTGCCACCATCTGCCACGCGCACGTGGTAGAGGTATTTCTTGCCGTCATCGTCTACAAACAGGAACGGGTCAATCTGCCGCACCGGGGCTTCAATGGCTTTTTTCTCGGGGTTGGTAAACGGCCCCAGCGGACTGTCACTGGTGGCCAGGGCAATGCCTTCATCGGCTACATAGGCCATGTAAAACTGATTGTCGTACCTGAACACCTGCGGCGCCCAGAACTTAGAATTCCCGAAGCCGTCGCCTTTCTTGAACGCGAACCCGTCGCGGTTGCCCACCGGCCCCTGCCAGGTTTTCAGGTCTTTGGAGGTGTAGACCTTGAACCCGTTGGGGTTGCCCGTGCCGTACAGGTAATACGTGCCGTCATGGAAGAAAATGGTAGGGTCGGCCAGCGGAATGTCTTTGCCCGTTGCGGCTTCCGCCGAGGCAGAAGTAGAAGGTGCCACCGCCGATGCTGTTGCATTTTCAGAGGGTTTGCAACCAGCCACTGCGCCAGAAAACAAGGTCAAACAGAGCGAGATTTTGGCAAGGGAAAAGACGCGGGTACTGGATAATTTCATTGGGTGAAAGGCGTTAGTTTAGTCATTCCGTTTTCGGCCTGTTTTCAGAAAAACAGCCCGAAAACGGAAAAAAGAAGATTAGTCGTGCCGGGCGAATTCTTTATCAAAGTCAGCACCGGTGTCACCTTGCTGTTGCATCCACTGCCGGAGGGCGGCGGTCATGGTGTTCACCTTTTCAGCGTGCGCCGGGTCTTTGGCCAGGTTTTTCAGTTCTGCCGGGTCTTGCTGGGTGTCATAGAATTCTACCGCCGGGCGGTGCACAATGCGGTCAGTGAGCACCTTGGCGGCGGGGTTTTGCTTGGCGACTTCTTGCCACGTGCGCCAGGTGGGGTTGGCGGCACCGGGGTTCATCATGTATTTGATGTGGTAGTTGGCCTCGGGCGTGAGGTTGAGAATGAGTTTGTAACGCCCGTCAGTAATGGCCCTGATGGGGTAAGCCGGCCCTTCCGGAATGTTGTTATGAATCCCGTAGGCATATTGGCGGTGCTTCTGGGCTTTTCCTCCCAAAACGGGCAAGAAACTGCTTCCGTCCAGGCCAGGCACTTCTTTTCCGCCGGCCAAGGCGACCAGCGTAGGCGTAATGTCTTCATACTGCGTCACCGCGTTGGTTTTGGTGTTGGGTTTCACGTGGCCGGGGTGCCGCACAATCATGGCACTTTTCACGCCGTGGTCCCAGAGATTCCATTTACCGCCGGGGAACTGCGGCCCCTGTTCGCCCAGAAAGATAACCATGGTGTTTTTATCCTGCCCGGTTTCCTTCAGCATTTTCATCACGTCGCCCACTTCCTTGTCCAGTTGCCGTACCTCGGCTAGGTAGCGGGCGAAATGTTGGCGGGTTTGTTTGGTATCCACCCAATGCGCCGGAAGCACCAGTTTCTCGGGGTCAAACTCGTTGGGGTCACCCACGGTCCAGGGCGCGTGCGGATTGGTGCTCATCACGAACAGACAGAACGGCTTCTTGCTCCCGGTCACGAAGTTCCGGATGCCGTCCACGGTATAATCGGCGGTTTTGGCCACGCAGTTTTTCTCAAAGCCGTCAATGATTTCAAACGGAAACACGGTGGCCGGTTTGGTGCTGTGGTCTTTGCCCGTGAGACCCACACGGTAGTCGGCATTGCCTAAATAATGCCCCACGCTTTTCAGGTTTTCATGCACGCCTTTGTGGTTCTGGTACGAGCCGTGTTTGGCCGGGTACAGCCCCGTGAACAGACTCGCCCTGATGGGCACGCACATGGCTTCAGAGGCGTACATGTTGTTGAACTGCATGCCTTCTTTGGCCAACGCGTCTATGTGGTGCGTGGTCAGGTTTTTACCGCCGTAACAGCTCAACTCACTGCTGGCCAAATCATCTGCCATGATGATGACAATATTCGGCTGCGCCGATGGTTTGACGGTGTTGGCTTGTTCGGTTTTGGTAGTCTGGCAACCGGCATTCACCAGTACCAGCAAGGCTAGCAAAACTGCGGCTGGTTTCCTTCTCACTCTCTCACGTATCATGCTCATTTTCTTGTCTGTCCTGTTTTCTGTTTTCGGCCTGTTTTGGCCAAAACAGGCCGAAAACAGGTGTTGGTGTATGGGTAATTCCGCCTTTCAGTTGTTGTCTCTTTTCGCGACAATTGTAACGTCTCTTCTCATTTGCTCTTCCAGATTTCTCTTCCCGAACAGCGGAACCTACTACTCTTTGCGTAATAATGTCTCCAAACAAAGCTTTTCTAGTTCGCCCACAAGTTCCTTTCAGGATGACAGTAAGAGAAGCCGTATCTGGTTTAAAATGTGGCTAGTTCTGCAACTACCTTCTAAATTCAGTCTTCTTCAACCATTTCTTATTTCACTCATTCATCATCAAATCCCCTCATTCAATCACACCATCACTCCTTCACGCATTAATCCAAGAATACATAAGGCGCTACTGGCTTCTGTCCTTTGGGCTGGGGCGTGTCTTTGATGACTTCCGGACCGGTTTCAAAATCGCCTTGACCTTTGCGCCAAGCTGCCATTTGGGTTCTGAAACCCGCCAGCATTTGGGCAAATTTAGGGTCTGCGGCCAGGTTCTTCATCTCCGTAGGGTCAGCTTGCAGGTCATAGAGTTCCTCTTTGGGGTGACGGTGGTAGCGCTGCAACACGGCGGCGGCATGGGCATCGGTCTTGGCTTTGGTTACCCAGGAATCCCAGTACTCACGGCCGCCGTCATGGTCTTTGGCTTTGTCCATGTGGGTGTGGTATTCTTCTTCGGGGGCAATGTTTAAGATGTACTTGTAGCGGCTGTTTGTCAACATGCGGCTGGGAGAGCGGTTCATGAGCCGGTCGCCGGTATGCGAGGCGAACACCGCGTCATGGTGTGTGTTTTTCTTGCCTTGTAAAAGCGACAAGAAACTCTTCCCGTCAACGTTGGCAGGTGCCTGGCCGCCGGCTATTTCCACGAACGTGGGCAGCAAATCTACCTGTGACACCAGCGCCTCGGTCTTGCCCGGTTTCACCTGACCTGGCCATTTGATGAGCATAGGCGTCCTAATGCCGTAGTCATACAAGCTCCACTTGGCGAACGGCCATTGCGGCCCCTGGTCGGCGGTGAAAACAAATAGGGTATTGTCAGACAAATTGTGCTGGTTCAGGCTGGAGAGCAATTTGCCCACGTTGCCGTCCATTTTGGTGATGTCTTCATAGTAGCGGGCGCGCGATTTACGGGTGTCTTCGGTGTCAATATGGAACGAAGGGATATCTACCTGCTGTGGATTATAACTGGATTTCTCCGGCCAAATCACGTGCGGACTGTGGTCGGCCACAATGAGTACGAACGGCTTGTCATTTTCCTTCTGCTGCGAGAGCCATTGGTCAACGGGGCCCAGGTTCAAATCCCAGTTCAGGCCGGGGTTCTTCTCGTGCCCCGGTTCGGCCACGTTGGTTTTGGAGATGCGCTCAAACGGGAACACCTCCTCCGGCCCAAAATGCAGTTTTCCCGCCAGCACCACGCGGTAGCCCAGCGGCTGCAAATAATGAATTAACGACTTGGTATTTTCCTTCACGCCGCTGTGGTTCCCGTGCGCCCCGTGCCGGAACGGATACAACCCCGTGAGCAAAGAACTTCGCGACGGCCCGCACGTGGGCGAACCGGCGTACGTGCGGGTGAACAGCAGAGATTCTTTGGCCAGCCCGTCCAGGTGAGGCGTCCGTACCACTTTGTTTCCGTAAGGGCCAATGTCAGTCACGCCCAGGTCATCGCCAATGAAAATGACAATGTTGGGTTGTTTGGCGGGAGCTTTGGCTTGTTGGCTGGTCTGTCCTTTCTGGCTGCAGGCGGCAAAGAGACCCGCAGTAAAAAGGCAGAACAGGAGTACTATTTTATGCTTCATAAAGATGCGAAGTTGCTGTTGTTATTCAAGCATGTTATGTTGTTGAGATTTCCGTTTTCGGCCTGTTTTGGCCAAAACAGGCCGAAAACGGAAGCATTTCTATGTTAACAAGGGAAATAAAAATTAAACTCTGTTAGATATCCACTTTCATCAAACTCTAAAATGAAACTTGCATCACTAATTATTTTTGAAGGCTGTAAACGTATCCAGAAGCCACCAGTGTCTTCATTTCTTTTCAATGTTTCATAATTAAAAAGCTTTTTAACTTTCTCAAGAGTTGTAGTGCGGTCAAACCTAGTTTTCCCATCTGTGAGGAATAACTTTTTGTTCTTCCTAAAATCTGCTCCCCAAAAAGCTATACTATCTTGTAGCTGTTCTAATCTCAATCCTTTAATATATACTAACTTGTAAGGCGGAGGGTCCATGCCAACACAGAAATGGCAGTTGCCACAGACATGTGCATAATCTGGTGTCACCACACTATCAGGTTTCCCTAAGTGTTTCTCTACAACTCGCCGGTTGGTACTCAAAGGAACTCTGTTGTTTATCAAAATGCTGTCCCACTCCAGGTAATCATATTTTCTAGCCGCCACTTCGTGTTCAACAGCTTTGGCAGGTTCGGCGGAGACAGCGGCATTAGGCTTTACTTTCTGCTCCGGTTGAATATTTTCTGCCGCTGCTTTATCTGCTTTCGGCTCTGCCGATTGGCAACTTGTGCAGAAAATACTGAAAATCAGAACGAATAAAAGCTGCGGCATTGTTCTCATGTTGGTTTTCCGTTTTGAGGCTGATTTCCTAAAAATAGGCTAAAAACGGCTCTCTTCCCTTAGCGCTTCCAGAAAAATCAAGCTACTGAAACGTGTACAACCCGAAGTCAAAGGGCGATGGGCTGCCCGTGTTTTTCAGCTCTACCACCAGGTGGTTCTCGCCGTTTTTCAGATAGTGCCCGTACTCGCTCAGGTTAATCTCGTCATAGTGGCGCTTGGTGTTCACAAATTTATTGACCACTAGCTTCCCGTTCAGGTATACTTTCATATCGCCGTGCGCCAGCAGGCGCAGTTGCAGATTTTGCGGCGTCTGTTGCACAGTGAAAGTTTTGGCCGCCCAGCGGTTATCGCCTTTTTTCAACTGCACGGGGCCGGTGGCCGAGCCGAATTCATTTTTGTTTAAGTCGGTTTTGCCCAGGCTGGCGGGCAGGTTGGAGGCCAACAGCAACGTCTGCGGTGTTATCTCAGAATCTGCGGCCAGAGCCGATGATTTGCCCGGCGCGTTGTACAGGGGCTGGTGCAACATGCGCAGCAACTCAGGGTCCAACTTTATTTTTTTGCGGTCATAGGTGATGAGGCCGTTCACTTCGCCTTCCACATCAGTGGTTTGGGTGTAGACGGCGGCGGCCAGCCCGCGGTGCACCATGGGGTACATGTTGTACATGAGTTTGGTGTACTCCTTCACCAGCTCGTCATAGGTTTTGTAGGTGCGGTAGCCCCAGTTACGCATGTTGGGGTTCCAGATATGGCCTTCCAGCGGCAATCCCAATCCCCCGAACTCGCCCAGCACAATCACGCGGCCAGGGTTCTGCTCGGCGGGCTCCATGCCGGGGCCGGGGTAATGGTGCGCATCGTTCATGTGGCCTACGCCGCGGTCGGTCCAGCCGCTCACGCCGTTGGTAATGCGGGTAGGGTCATACTGCATGGTCCATTCTACCACGCGTTTGGTGTCATACTGGCCCCAGCCCTCATTGAACGGCACCCACACCACTATGCTCGGAAAGAACTTGAGGTGGTCCATGATGCTTTTCCACTCTCTTTCATACTGCTGCGCAGAAGCCGCCGGGCGCGCCCAATCTTCCTTGGCCTCGGCCTTCACGTGCTGCACCTCTTTCTCTGCCGTCTTGAACCCCGAAGGCATGTCTTGCCACACCAAAAGCCCAATAGAATCTGCATAGTAGTAATACCGCGACGGCTCTACCTTGATGTGCTTGCGCAGCATGTTAAAACCCATGTCTTTGAGCACGTCCATGTCATAGCGCATGGCCGCATCTGACGGCGGCGTGAGCAGACCGTCTGGCCACCAGCCCTGGTCTAAGGTGCCGTACTGGAACAGCGGCTGGTTGTTCAGGTACAACCGCTCATAGCCCAGGGCGTCTTTGCCTTTAGAAATCTTGCGCATGGCGAAGTAGGAGTTCACTTTGTCCAGCGTTTTGCCGCCGCTGGTCAACTGCACGTCCAGTTGATACAGGGCCGGGTTGTAGGGCGTCCATAAATCAGCGTTGGGCACCGCAATCTCCAGTGGGCTGTTGGCGATGGCGGTTTTCTCCCCTACCACTTTCCCGTCTTTCATAACTTTCACCACCAGCTTCTCTTTGCCGGTAGCACCGTTGATTTGGTTTTTGAGGATTACTTTGCCCTGGTCAATATTGGCTTCGGGCACCAGCGACGAAATGTGGGCTTTGGCAACGGGTTCCAGCCAGACGGTTTGCCAGATGCCGGTCACGGGCGTGTACCAGATGCCTTTGGGTTCCAGCACCTGCTTGCCGCGCGCCTGGTCATCAGCATCGGTCGGGTCCCAGACTGAGACTACCAACTCTTGCGTGCCAGATTTTAAATGCGGGGTGATGTCAAAGGTGAATGGGTCTGACCCGCCGCGGTGCTCGCCTACTTTCTTGCCGTTGAGCCACACGGTGGTTTCCCAGTCTACGGCGTCAAAATGCAGGAGTACGTTTTTGCCTTTCCAGTTGGCGGGCACCTGAAACGTGCGGTTGTACCACAGCTTCTGGTCGGGCAGGACCAATTTGCCTACGCCCGACAGGCTGGACTCGGCACAGAAAGGCACCAGAATCTTTCCGTCATATTTCTTCGGCTGCGCCGATGTTTTGGGCAGAATGGCGTAGTCCCATTGCCCGTTCAGGTTGAGCCACTGGCTGCGCACCAACTGCGGGCGCGGGTATTGCTGCCAGGCATTCTGGGGCGTCACTTTTTCGCCCCAGGCTGTTTTCATGCCCCCGGGATTCAGCTTCTGCCCCTGGGCATGGCTAAAGAAACCGCACAAGAACACGAACAGCAATAACAGGCTTTTCTTCATATCAGGTCACGCTAAGGTTTGGTCAACAGAAAGGTTACCGATACAATATTACCCCCACTCCCCTGAACCGCTTGTCACTATTGTCGCAAATGCTAGGAATAATGTAGGCCGGGGGTAAAAAGCCTGGAGCCTGCCTATTGAGTAGGTTTAAAAACGGGGAGTGCGACCGGCAGAAGCGTTGCCTGTCCTTGGGCGCCGTGCTACAAAAACACCACCCTTATATTCATACTACCAGCGCCGCGCTTTCCGGAGAGGGCTGATAATAAAAGAGGCCACCTGTAGCAGGTGGCCTCTTTTATGGGTGGGCAATTATAAATTACCAGTTAAAATCTTCGCGCGACGGCGGCTGGGTTCCTTGCCCGCGCACGTGCCCGCTCATGGGGTCATATCTGCGCTCACGGCCTTCCTCTGACCTGAAATCACGGTCATAGCCCCAGCTCAGGGAGCCTGCCTGGTTTCCGTAGTTCTCGCTGCGCATGCCTTCACCCTGCTGGTTGTAGTGGTCACGCGGGTTTGAATTATAGTCTAACTGGTCTCTGTATTCAGCACGGGTGCGCTTGTCATAGCCACTGCCCATGTACGCACCACCACCCGCTATCTGGCCGTATTGGCCGCGGTTGTAGTGTGACTGCGCGGTGTCATAGATCTCATATTGGCTGTCATCGCCGCGGCGGGAGATATCATTGGTGCCCAGGCTGTGCACGGCTCCGTTAGCGCCTGCGCGGTCTGCCGGTTTCCACCCGCGGGTGTTGTCTGCCCCTTGGGAGCCGTAGCGGCCAGAGCCCTGGTATTGCTCACGTTCGCCTTCGGCGAAGCTGTTGTGGTCACGGTAGGCACCGTACACCTGCCGGTTCACAGGCTGGCCTTCCTGGCGGCCATGGCCGCTGGCCCATTTGTTCTGCCCGGAGTCATTGCTGTGGGAGCCGTTCTGAGAGGAGCCCCAGCCCTGGGCTCCGCCAAAGCTGCCCATGTTGCCGTAGTTTCTGGCGGCGTTGCGCAAGCCGTTGTTGCTTTCGCTCGGGAAAACATTGGGGTCATCAAAGCGCTCACCTTCGCGGTTGGGGCGGCGGCCATAGTCATGGCCCCGGTTGTCTGAGCCGGAGCGGCGGTCCTGGTCTGACCCGTAGTAGTCACGGCTCCGGTAGTCGTTCCGGATGTCGTTGTCATTGAAATTATTCCGCTGGTTGAGGCGGTCATATTCATGGCCACGGTCACTGTCTAAGCGGTAGGCCCCGCGGTATTGGTCTTCATCTGCGCGCTGGCGGTTATCACGGTCACGGCCGAAGCCTTGGTTATTATAGTCTCTGTTCATGAGGTTAAGCATTAAGTGAAACTCAAACTCCTTTTGTAAACGGCGCGCAGGCCGTTTCGGTTTTTACGCTGTTTTCAGAAAAACAGCCCAAAAACAGCAAACCCGCACACAGCAGACTATTTATTTATTTGGTTCTGAGGTTGTTGGCATTACTCCCGTCCAGCTTCCAGGCGTCTTCTTCGTTGTCAGCGGCAATGTTGCCTTCTGCGTGGGAGCCCTCTGGCACGGCATCAAGGTAATCTGCCTCTATGGCCTGGGTGCCACTGCCGCCGCGGTCTGGCTTGGCAATTTCCTCTGCCTCTGACTGGTTCCCTTGGTTGGGGGTGGGGTTCTCCTCTGGCAGCCGCTGGCTATCCTTGGCGTTGGTGATGTTGTCTTTCTCAATAGGCATGGTCTTCTGCTTTTACAACAGCGGCAACCACTGCCGCCGTACTTCTTTGTACGCAGCCCGCCTGAATTGTTTATTACCATAGTATGACGAATCCCGTTTTGGGGCTGTTTTTCTGAAAACAGCCCCAAAACGGGATTCACCTTGAACAGTAGCGTGTTTTTAGTTTTCGCTGAAGGGCTCCAGCTTGATTTTCTCTATCATGAGGTATTTTTTAAACTCATGCAGCATGCGGGCCATTTCCTTGTCCTGCTCCTCCATCTGCGCTTTTTCAGTGTCAGCAGACAAAATTGCCGCCCGCAGCTGCTCCAGGCTCACCGCCATGTGGTCACGGGCTTCCTGCGCCCGGTCTTTCAGGGCACCGTCCATTTCGGCGCTGGCAATGTTGGCGTCCAGCTCCTGCAGGCAGACCTCCAGAAAAGGAATCATGTCCCAGGGGTTGTTGGGCCGGTTCCAGGTGAACTCTATGTTGTCACGGCGGCACTTGTAGCGGTTCATCTTCCAGCCCAGCTCATTGCTGACCACGCTTACTTTCTTCAGCATATCGGCTTTGCCGCAGGTAGGGCACTGGGCGTTGTCTTCAATAATGCCTTTGAGGGTCTGGTGTTTCTCCAGCACCTGCTGCCGGAAGTCTGCGTGGCGGTAAATCTTCTCAGTGAGGCGTTCACAGGCGGCGTTTAAATCTTCATGCTCCTGGGTGAGGGAGCCTTCCTCAGCGAGACGTTCTCCCCGTTTCTTGAAAAAGTTGATGAGTTTGATGACTTCCCGCTCGTTTTCAGTTAGATTCTGCCTCATGTACGCTTGCGCTGGTTAGTGGAACAGCCCAAATATACTGAAAAACTGCTCTACTGCCTAAGCAATAGCCGGGCGGGCATGCATCGGCCAGGCCGTTTGGGCAAAACCGGAAGCCTCAGCACAGAACCATGCAGCATGTCTGTTTTAGGGCTGTTTTCTGAAAAACAGCCCTAAAACAGACATGCGGTTGCAGAGTTACGGGGCGGCAGAAGGGGACGTGCCGGACCGCCGCCGGTACTGGAGCCATTCCAGGAGACTGATGCCCACCAGCACCCAAAGGCTCCCCAGCAGAAACCCCGCCAGCACATCTGAGAGGTAATGTGCGCCCAGGTACATGCGGCTAAAGCCAACGAGCACCACCGCTATTGCAGCCCCTGTGTACAGCCAATAGCGCCGCTGCCGCACGTGCCTCGCCAACAGGTAGGCCCCCATCCCAAACAAGGCGGTGGCCGTAGTGGAGTGCCCGCTGGGGAAGGAGAAATGCTGGTAGGTCACATACGCTACGTTTTCGGGCCTGGGCCGCTGGAGCCACTCTTTGCCGTAGCGCACTGACAGCCCCACCGCCCCCAGCACCAGCCAGAACACCAGTATGCTTCGCCACCGTTTCTGCCGCGCCAGGAAAAACGACAACAGCAGCCCCAGCCCAATGGCCCCCAACTGCCCCCCCAGCTGGGTGGCCCCCAGAAAAAAAGTGGCCCCCAGGGAGGTTCTGCCGTTGTACAGGGCTGAGGTGAGCTGCCGGTCTACCTGCACCATCTCCTCTGCCTCCATCACCTGCTCTGTCAGTTCAGAGAGCAGGCTGAGCTGCACCGCCCCCACCAGTAGTACCAGTGTCAAAGGCAGCCCGTAAAGTTTCTTTGGGTTGAACCGCTGCAGCAGGAAGTGGAACAAGGCAGGAAACCTGCGCTGCAACCAGCGCACCGCCCTCAGCTGGCGGGCCTTGTGTAACATTTGGGAGATTACCCGGTGCAAAGGGAGATGAGGTACACGCATGCCCTTCCTTACGGGAAAAGGCGCGTTGGGATCAAGGCCGGAAACCTTGCGAAAAAAAAGACCTCTCAGTTTTCACTGAGAGGTCTGTGATGGGTAGGAGCAGGCGAAACAAATGTCATCAGCGTCTGTAGCATATCCCCCAATAAGCACCAGATCTTTTGACGCCCCTGCCAAGGCAAGAGTGCCTCGCTGCTCCTTAATTTCTTAACCAGCAACTGTTTTGCTGTTTTGATGTCTCAAAGGTACTAGGTTAATTCTCTTTGCAAAAAGTATTTCGGCGAGCGGGAGTAGTCACTAGCCGAACCCCCCATTTAGCAAGATGAATGCTTCAAACCTGTAGTTAAAGTAAACCAATCTCGGAGACATTTCAAAATTATGTTTAGAAGCTTAGGCAGCTATACATAATTGTACAATATTACCACTTTTCTTAACAAAAGGAATACAACCAATATATGTTATAAACAATATTAAAATGTTTATATTGTTTAAGTGAGATAAATACGGGAATTTTATCCGAAGGTTTGAACTAATATTGAAAGATAACATGTTACCGCCATTAAAACAGCCATAGTAACATCACTTTTCTAACGAAGACGATATTTAACATAAACCAACAACCTCGCACAAGTGTTACATTTGTGCAATTCAACTTTAAACCTATGAAACCATTATACTCATTATTTATAACATCTTCCCCTCAAACTTCCCCCCAGCCCTGCCAGGTGATGGCGCAATACGCCCTGCGGCAGATATCTTTTAATAGTACAGAAGACATGCTTTCTGGGCAGCACCGCTCCCACCAGGTATAAAGTAGAACCCAGCAGTTGTTCTGCCTTTTCACTTAGTGCTTTCTGACTTTTAGTACGTGTCATACCATTACCTTCTCGGCACCATGTCGCCCTATAAAAAAATACTGTGCTTCTTAAGCCTCCTTCTCTTCTGGAGCTTAACCTCTTACGCCCAAAGCTGCCCAGACCAGCCAGACCCCAGCATAGCAGATGCCAATGCTGAGAACTTTATTCAGTGTAGCTCTATTGTGGGCTCCTATGATTACAAGCTGGAGATCTACAATACGTCTACCACCATTGCCACCAACAAAGAGTATACCATTGAGTGGGGTGACGGGCAGAAAAACACGTATCCGGCCTCTTTTGACGTTGCCAACCACACGTATAAAACCCGGGGCAAGTTTGACCTGAAGGTCACTGTCACCAGCCAAAGCGGCTGCACTGAAAGTAAAACCTACACTGTGTTTAACGGCAGCAACCCTGGTTTTGGTTTGCAAAGCCCAGGTAACACCTCAGACTGCGCCCCTGCCACCTTCACCTTCGGGATCACGGGGATCACCAGCAACTCCCCCTCTACCACCTATAAAATCTGGTTTGATGATGGCAGTGAGCCTATGTACTTCACCCAGGCCACCATACCGGCCAGCATCACCCATACCTTCACCAAATCATCAAGGGAAACAGCCAACGGCTTTACCATCTACGGCGAGGCAATTGACTGTGTAAACCGCAAAACCACATCTTCAGTAAGCGGTATCATTGTTTCCTCCAAACCCATTGCCGGCTTTTCCTTTAAACCAGGCAGCCCTGTCTGTGTTAACCAGAAGGTAGATTTCCAGGACGAGTCTACGGGAGGTTTCAACGGGAACAACCCCAGCAACAGCGGCGCCTACAGACGCAACTGGTCTATTGAACCTGCCACTGGCTGGACCTACACCAACGCCACCAGCTCAACCTCAGAGAAACCGTCTATTATTTTCACCCAACCGGGTGTCTATGTGATCAAATTAAAAGTTGACCCCGTGGGCAGCAGCTCTACCTGCCAAGGCGATGAGACCTCTAAAACCATCACCGTTCAGGAGCCGGGCGTAGCGGCTTTCAAGCTGTTACCGGAGCAACTGAACGGCTGTACCCCTAACAAAGTGGCGGTCAGCAACCTTTCCTCAGGCACAGGTGTGCAATATACCTGGTCAGTACTGCCCGCCGAAGGAGTGACGTACGCCAGCGGTACAGACAAAGACGCCAGCCCCGTCTTTTTATTCACCAAGCCCGGCAAATACAGCGTTAAGCTCTCGGCTAAAAACGCCTGCGGCACCACTACCGCCACAGAGGAAATCATCATCAGAGACAAGCCTACGGTTACATTGCCTGCCACTGCCACTTATTGCGGCCCGCAGACCATTGCCTTCACCGCCGCCAACTCTGCGCATGCCCCGGTGTATGACACCAAAGGCGGCACCATTTCCCGCTACCAGTGGACCCTGCAGGGAGCCGGCGCCTCTTTCGCTGATGCGAACATGGCCACCGAGGCCAATCCTACCATCAACTTTACAGATCCGGGCCAGTTTCAGGTGAAAGTAGAGATTTGGAACGAATGTGGGGTTTCTACGGCAGCGGTTCAGACCGTGACAATTCTGGAGCAACCCGTGTTACCAAAGGTTGCCCCAGCCCTTATCTGTTACGGCACAACTGCCACTCTTACAGCAGAGGGCAACGCCGCCCGGTACAACTGGTATGCATCTCAAGAAGCCACCACTGTCCTTGGCTCAAATGCCTCCTTCACCACCCCTGCCCTTACTGCAACTACCACATATTATGTAGAGGCGGTGTCTGCCAATAATTGTACGGCACCACAACGGGTGCCGGTGACCGTAACCGTTCAGCCTTTGCCAGCCGCGCCTACCACGGCAGTAGCTGAAATTATATCCTGCGCTGGTAGTTCTGCCACGTTAGCCGCCTCCGCCACCGGCGGCACGGTAACCTGGTTTGCGGCCGCCACTGGCGGAGAAGCCCTGGGAACGGGTGAGAAATTCACTACCCCTATTCTCACTGCTGGCACGGTCACGTATTATGCCGCTACTGTCACCCCAGAAAGCTGCGCCTCCAGCAACCGTACCCCTATTAAAGTTACAGTTTACCCTGCTATTACAGGCAATACCATTGGCCAGGCGCACACCATCTGCCTTGGGGGCACGGCCACTACCTTAACCGGAGGTACGCTGTCTGGAGGTGACAATTCCTTTAAGTATTTATGGGAGAGCAGCACAGATGGGGTTACGTTTACCTCTGCCGCTAATACCAGAACTTCTGCCAACTACAGCCCTGGTAAAATTACCCAGAGTACCTGGTTCAGACGTACCGTTACTTCTGCCTCAGGCAACTGCACTAGTGTGTCTGCCCCGGTCAAAGTAACCGTAGTACCGGCCGTAACCGGCAATACCCTTCTTACAGCAGCCCAAACAATCTGCTCTGGCACCAAACCGGCTTTGATTGAGGGATCACTGCCTGGCGGCGGAAACGGAGGAACTCCTCAGTATCTGTGGGAAAGCAGCACGACCAGCGCCACCGCCTCTTTTACCGCGGCAACAGGTACTAACAACCAGCAGTCTTTCCAACCGGGCAACTTGACCCAGACTACCTGGTTCCGCCGGAGAGTAACCATAGATGGTTGTGCTCAATACACAGCTGCGGTTCAGGTTTCTGTGAACCCATTGTCTCAACCGCCTACGGCAGCCGGCGTTACCATCTGCAGCGGCGCCACCGCCACCTTAACGGCTACTGCCCCCGGCGGACCGTATGAATGGTATGCCTCCTCAATTGGCGGAGAGCCCTTATTTACCGGTGATTCCTTTGAAACGCCTGCCCTCACCGCTACCACTACGTACTATGTACAAAGCACCGCCACCGGTGGTTGTACCGTGTCGCGCACCGCGGTAAAAGTGACGGTTCAACCTCCTATCGCCAACAATACCATCGCACAGGTGGCCGCCATCTGCCAGGACGCCACACCTGCCACCATTACCGGCACTAAACCAACCGGCGGCAACGGCACCCCTGTTTACGTGTGGGAAGTAAGTACTGATGAGCAAACGTTTACCACCGCTCCGGGAACATTCACTGGGCAGAATTATTCCTCTGGCGCCCTCAGAACCACTACCTGGTTCAGACGCAAGGTGACCATGGGAGCATGTGTTGAATATTCTAACGTGGTACAAGTAGTCGTTACCCCTGCTATTGTTCCCGTAACCATGCCGGCAGACATCACAGTGTGCGCAGGCTCGCCGGTTCCGGCAATTCAAGTGCCGGCCGCCACTGGCGGAGATGGAACCTACACCTACAGATGGGAGAAAAGCACCACCAGCGCTACTGCCGGTTTCACTACCATTACGAACAATGGCACTGACGATACCTATGCACCAGGTGTCATCTCCAACACTTCAGCTACTGTCTGGTATAGAAGAGTTACCCTCTCTGGCCAGTGTACCTTAACCAGCGGAGCCATCAAGGTGACAGTACTGCCTTTACCAGTTGCCCCAACGGCTACCAATGTGACCATTTGCCAAGGCAGCAGCACCGTGCTAACCGCCACCCCTGCCTCCAGTGATTACCGGGTACAGTGGTATGACGCCCCAACAGGCGGCAACCTGATCCATGAAGGCCATGCCCTGACAACACCAAAGCTGGAAGAGACCACCACTTACTATGCTCAAACCGTTTCCCTAAGCGGCTGCCCTTCTTCCGTCAGAAAAGCGGTCACTGTTACGGTAAACCCAGTAATAGAAAACAATACTATTGCCTCTGGCCATACTATTTGCGCCGGCACCACCTCTCCGCAGCTGGTAGGCAGCACCCCTACCGGTGGCAACAATGGCTATCAATACGCTTGGGAGATGAGCACCACCAGCGCCACTTCAGGTTTTGGTCCAATCACCGGCATTATCAGCAACCAGATCAACTTTAACCCTGGCGTGCTACAGCAGACAACCTGGTACCGCAGAAAAGTCACCTCATACCCCTGCTCTGATTATTCTGAAGCGGTAAAAGTAGAGGTACAACCTGCTATTGCCCAAAATACCATCAGTGATGACCAAAGCATCTGCGCCCAGACAGCCCCAGCCTTGTTGAAAGGCCAATTGCCCACCGGAGGAGACGGCAATTACACCTATGTCTGGGAAAGCAGCACCAACAGTGCCACCTCTGGGTTTACCACAGCAGCGGGAGAAGCTACGGCCCAGGATTATGCCCCCGCAGTATTAACCCAGACCACCTGGTTCCGGAGAAGAGTAACGGCCGGGGCATGTGCCGGAGCCTACAGCAACGTGGTAAAAGTAACGGTAAACCAGCTCCCTGCAGCTCCACAGGTAGCCGCCGTCACGGTATGCCATTCTGAAAGGGCTACCTTGACCGTGAAAAGCCCACTGACAGATGTGGTATATGAGTGGTATACTGAGCCTACCGGCGGCACTGCCGTAGCCCGCGGCACCGCCTCTTTCACCACCTCAAATCTATTCCAGAGCAGCCTGTTTTATGTACAGGCGGTGAGAGGCAACTGTGCCAGCCCCCGCATTTCAATAGCGGTGGCCGTACTGGACCCAATTGGGAATAATATACTGGCAGAAGGCCAGCAAGTGTGTGCCGGAAGTGCCGCAGCCACCATCCTGGGCAGCGTGCCCACCGGGAGCAATGGCAAGTTCACCTACCAGTGGGAGAGCAGTGCAGACGGCATGACTTTTACCAATGCCAGCGGCTCCAGCACATCTCCCAATTACACCCCCGGCACGTTATTCCAGAGCATGTGGTACCGCCGAATTGTTAAGTCAGAAAACTGTGTTCCGCACGTAAGCGAGCCGGTTAAAATCACGGTAAGCCCTGCCATCAACAACAACTTTATCACGGCAGACCAGGTGATCTACGGCAACAGCAAGCCCAATACCCTTTCTGGCACCACTCCCTCCGGCGGAAACGGCACCTACTCATTTGAGTGGCAGAGCAGCACCACCGGCTCCTCTACCGGCTTTACGGCCATAGAGGAAAATGGAAACAGCAGAACGTACTCCCCTGGCCCTCTCACCCAGACTACCTGGTTCAGAAGGGTTGTGATCTCTGGCGGCTGCCGCCACATCAGCGGGGTAGTCACCATCACCATCAGAACTGCCGTTAGCCAGAACACCATCACCGCAGATCAGAATATCTGTGCTGGTTCAACGCCGGCTACCTTAACCGGCTCTGACCCGGTAGGTGGTGACGGAGACTTCAGCTACGCCTGGGAAATGAGCACCACCAGCCCTACGTCTGGTTTTGTTACCGCCCCCGGCATTGCAGATGACAAGAATTACGCCCCGGCTGCTTTGCAACAGACTGCGTGGTTCCGCCGCAAGGTAAGCTCAGGTGCCTCTACCAGTACTTCTAATACGGTGAAAGTGACCGTGTTTGCGGCGGTGACCAACAATACCATCAGTACTGACCAAACCATTTGCGTGGGTTCTTCACCGGCCAGGCTGACGGGTTCTACCCCTTCGGGAGGAAACGGCACGTTTACCTATGTCTGGGAAAGCAGCACCACAAGTGAATCCACTGGCTTCACCACCGCGGCTGGAACCTCCTCAGAACAGCATTACAGCCCCGGCACGCTGCAACGCACCACCTGGTTTAGAAGAAGGGTCCTTTCCGGCAGCTGCAATAACATCATCAGCGCCGCGGTAATGATCACTGCGAACCCCAGACCAGCACCTCCTGTTGCCCAGGGCACCACCATTTGCGCAGGCACCACCACCACGCTGTCAGCCAGCATCAGCACCTCTGGCACAGTGGTAGAGTGGTATGATGCCGAGCAGGGCGGAAAAAAACTTTTTGATGGCGTCACCTATACCACTTTGCCGCTGCAAAATACGACCACCTTCTATGTTCAGTCGGTTTCCTCAGGTTGTGCCAGTGACCGGGTGCCGGTAACAGTGACCGTTCCTGCCCCTACAGCTTACGCCGGCGAAGACGTGAGCGTGGAGAGCGGCAACAACATTGAGTTAACTGCGTCTGGCGGGGTGTCTTACAAATGGTTCCCAAGCACCGGCCTCACCAAAGACAACATCGCCAACCCAGTATTCAAAGGACTGGAAAGCCAGGTGTATACCGTTACCGTCACCACCGCAGAAGGCTGTGTGTCTACAGACGAGGTAAAAGTGACTGTCATCCACCCTGTGAACCTGACCAACGGGTTTACCCCCAACGGAGACTCCATGAATGAGACGTGGGAACTCCCAGACCTTAAAGCGTACCCTAATTGCCGTGTGGAGATTTTCAACCGCTGGGGCAACAAAGTATTTGAATCAAAAGGATACACCACCCCATGGGACGGCCGGTACAACGGCCAGCCCCTACCTGCGGCCACTTATTACTATATCATCAGGCTAGATGACAAAAAGCCACCACTTTCAGGGAACGTTACCATTATCAAGTAAGCATAGATGAAAAAGCTTGCACAACTATTGTTTTTATTGGTTCTGGCCATGCCAGCTGCCGCTCAGCAAAAGCCCCAGTACAGCCAATACCTGTTCAACAACTACCTGTTAAACCCCGCCCTCTCCGGCATTGAAAGCTACACAGACGTGCGTATGGGCACCCGCAGGCAGTGGGTGGGGATTGAAGGGGCCCCTGTCACCTATTATATTAGCGGGCATACGTCTCTGGGCATGAGCGACCGGAACTCTAACCTCCCCAAAGCAGGGAAAGGGTTTGTCCCAAAGATGCCTGTCAACAACAACCGCGCAAATAAATTCCACAAGTCACGGCCCCACCACGGCTTTGGCGCCATGGCACAGGTTGACAAAACAGGGCCTTTGAGCAATACCAGCCTCAACCTGACGTATGCGTACCACCACCCCATCACCAAACGCATCAACATGTCAGTGGGGATGGCCGGTGGCCTGGTGCAAGCCCGCCTGGATGGCAATGCCATTCACCTGGCCAACCAAAACGACAATGCCCTGCAGCCGGGGCAGCTTACCAAGACCAAATTTGACCTTGGCCTGGGCACCTGGATCTATTCAGACATCTTTTATGTGGGTATTTCTGCCGCCCAGCTGCTCACAGACAAAATCTCTAAGAACGAAGGCATGAACACCCTGCAGCAAGAGCTGCAGCCCCACTTCTTCGGGACGGCCGGGTACCGGTTGCGGTTGCGCTATGACTTGTCTTTGGAGCCCTCTGTCATGGTGAAGGTGGCCAGCCCCAGCCCTGTGTCTGTTGACCTGAACATGAAAGCCACCTATGCCAACCGCATCTGGGCGGGTCTCTCTTACCGGCACGGAGACGCCATGGCTGCCCTGGCGGGTATCAACGTGAACTATATCTTAGACATAGGCTACTCATATGACTTAACCACCAGCGAACTGAACGGCGCCAGCGCCGGCAGCCACGAGTTGATCATAGGTCTCAAACTCCAGAACAAAGGCCGCCTGCTTTGCCCGCAGTGGCTCTGGTAGTTTCCTCACCTTTTCAGATGCAAACTCCTGTTTTCGGCCTACTTTTCTAAAAAGAGGCCGAAAACAGGAGTTTGCTTTTCCCCCTAACGCCTAGCGCTAATTCTTAGAGAAAACAGCCATCCCCTATTCCCCGCCTGCTTGTCGCACGCAACTGCTGGTGAGGCAGGGCTGGCACCCCCTGCTGTTTTGGCTTGTTTTCAGGAAAACAGGCCAAAAACAGAAAACTACACTCCTCTGCCAGCCATTCCACCTTCCACGGCAACCCTTAACACCCGTGACCACAAGGCGTAAAGAGTTGATAAACTGATAAAGTTGAATTAACGGTAAGGTAATCTGGCACATGTAGTTTTGCATTGGAGAAACCATACGTCAACTGCAGCAAACCAGGAGCCGCACCATGCAAAGCTTATCTCAACCCGCCTTCCTCCCCCTTCAGCCGTTACAGCAGCTGCAGCAGCACAAGTGGGGCCGCCTGTTGATGCGCCTTCTCAAACTGACCCAGATCAATCAACTGTACTCCCGCAACGCCACCCTGGAGGGCAATGAGTTTATCAGCAACCTGCTGCAGCAGCTGTCTATCACCTACACCTTTGAGGCAGAGGAACTCAGGAATATTCCCGCCACCGGCGGATTCATTGCCGTAGCCAACCACCCGTACGGGGCCCTGGACGGCCTCTTGCTGCTAGAGCTGCTTTCCCAGAGAAGAGAAGACACCAAAGTTTTGGCTAACGAGGTGCTCGCCTCCATCCCCAACCTTTCTTCCCTGATTCTGCCGGTCAATCCCTTTGACGGCAAAGCCCGGAAAAACATCTCCGGCATGCGGCAGGCACTGCTTCACCTCCAGGAGGGCCACCCACTGGGGGTCTTTCCGGCGGGCGAAGTTTCAAACTGGCAGATGAGCACCCAGCAGGTGGTAGACAAGCCGTGGCAGGCGTCTGTTGCAAAACTGATCAGGAAAGCAGACGTACCTGTGCTGCCGGTTCATTTTAGCGGCCACAACAGCCTCACCTTTCTGCTCATGGGCATGGTACACCCGCTGTTACAGACCGCCCGGCTGCCAGCCGAGTTACTGAACAAGCAAGGGCACCAGGTACAGGTGCGCATTGGGAAACCTATACCCGCAGGTGACTGGCAACAATACCAGAAAACAGAGCTTCTCTCTTTCATCAGGGCGAAAACCTACGCCCTTTCCCTGCCGTCGCAAACCCTGGCGCAAAAAGGCACCAAGGCGGCACCCGTTGTCCCGGAGACGGCCCCTGCGCTGCTGGAGGAGGAGCTGGCCAACCTGCCTCCGTCCAAAAAGCTATATTCGCACCTGCACTTTGATGTCTACCTGGCAAGAGCCGGGCAGATCCCCCACACCCTGCGGGAAATTGGCAGGTTGCGGGAAATCACCTTCCGGCAGGTGGGTGAAGGCACCCGGCTAGCCATAGACCTGGACCAGTATGACCACCACTACCACCATCTGTTTGTGTATGACCGCCACGCCCGCCAGCTGGTGGGTGCCTACCGCGTAGGCAAAGGAAAGGAAATCTGGAAGCGGCACGGCAAAAGCGGTTTTTACCTGAACTCCCTCTTCAAAATCAAAAAGGAGCTGGTCCCGTTGCTCAAGCATTCGCTGGAGCTGGGCAGGTCCTTTATCAGGCCTGAATACCAGCGCAAAGCCCTTCCGCTGCTCCTGCTCTGGAAAGGGTTGAGCCTGTTTTTAAAGGAGAAGCCCAACTACAAGTACTTGATTGGGCCGGTGAGTATCAGCAGCTGCTTTAGCCAGCTCTCGCAGTCACTCATGGTGCAGTTTATCAAAAACCACTTTTATGACCCTGAGCTGGCCAAGTATGTGAAACCCAGAAAGGCGTTCAGAGCCAATGTTAAACAGGCCACCCACCAGCAGGTTCTGCAGCAGCGCCTGTCTGGCCTTTCTGATCTGGACAACCTGATCAAAGAGATAGAGCCCAGGCGGCAGGGGCTGCCAGTCTTACTGAAGCGGTACTTACTCCAGAACGCCAGAATCATAGGGTTTAACATTGACCCCGCCTTCTCTAACAGCCTGGACGGGTTCATGGTCATGAATGTTGAAGACCTGCCCTCAGAGACAGAACGGCTCTTCCACCGCATAGTCAGTTAAGGCACATTCAATTCAACAGCAGGTTTAGCTTTTGGCCTTGCAAGCGGCTAGGGGCCGCGAGAGGTTCTTCCATTGCGGTTTTTAATCTTCTCAGCAACGCCATAAAGGCAACAAAATACGAAGGCAGGGTTCTGCCCCCCCTTACAGCCTGAAAGACTCATTTCAAGCAGGCTCTGCCTGCCTGTGAGGCTGCCCCCTGGGCAGCCTTTTTTATTTCTATTCCTTTATACATAAAACTAAACATTCAACATCATAAATATTACATAATTCCAACACTCTTTCACATGCTAAAATTGCACTTTAAAAACAAGTTGATTATAACTTTCTCACAATAGGCTATTTAGCGCCTTTATTCAAAACACCCAATAGCAACCTCCGTAAAAACACACATATCAGAAAATTTAACATTACCAAGACCAATACACTTTCACATTAAAAACACAGCATCCAAATTGTTCAACCCCTACCATTACCACTATGAAAAACTTTACTCTCACTTTGTATTTCCTGTTTGCCCTGGTTGTAAGCGCCGTTGCGCAAAACACCCCTTCTAACCCAGCGCTAGAGAAAGCCTCCAGTGATATTACCCGCCTGATGGTGGAGTCTATGTCACTGAACGAGAACGAATACATCAAATTAAAGAACCTGAACTCAGAGCGCCTGGTGAAAGCCGCCGAGGCGGAAAAGATGTACTCAGATGATGCTGAGATGCGCGAGGTGCGGTTACGTGAAATTGAAGATGATTTTGAAGAGAAGCTTTTCAAAATGTTGAATTCCCGCCAGGTGACCGCCTACGCAGAGTTCAAAACCAAGCCAGAAGCCAACTTCCTTTCCCTGGTACAGTCAGCATCTGCCGCTCCCAAGAAATAACGTTAACCAGAAATATTTCCACAGCAAAGCCCAGCTCTCAGAGAACTGGGCTTTGCTGTTCTCAGTAGTTTCTGAGCAATGCCGCCCAGGCCCTTGCTCCGGACGGCTGTTTTTCTCTTTCCCATTTTGTGTAATAGCCAAAACACCAACCCTTTCCTTGCCGTACATGCCGCTGTGACCACTCTCAAATGGGTGAAAACACTGTTCAAACGTGCAGATGATTATTTCTTTGAAGAACATGGGCAAATCTACTTTCATCGCTTTCTTTCTTTTTTTCTCCCTTTGGTGCTCTACCGGCTTTGCGCAGAAAGCCACTCCCTCAGAGCGTATGGCAGACCGGCTTACCCAGGAGATGGGAGCTGCCTTGAACTTACCCGAGGGCACCCTTATTCAGGTAAAAAAATACAACCGTGAACGCCTCTCCAAATTGATGGCGCTGTCTACCCAGGCTCACCAGTTGCGCCCCCGGGACCTGGAGCTCAGGGTAGACGAGGTGGAGCAGCACTACAACCAGCGCATGTTCAGCCTGCTCAACGCACAGCAGTACATCCAGTACAAGCGTTTCCGGGAGAACCGCGTAGAGTTCACCCGCCCCAGCCAGGCGTTAGCGTCTGCCATGGGCAGGTTGAACTGACCGCGTTTTCTTTGCGTTTTGGGGCTGTTTTCTCAAAAACAGCCCCAAAACAGCTTTTGCCCCGCGCCTGGTTTACTGCCGGCCACGGGGCTTCGTTTTTTTGGTTCTACAGGTGGTAGCAGAGGTTACGCCTACCCCTTCTAAGGTACGGTTGGGGGTCAACCTAACGGCCCCGCTAATCTGGCGACTCGCCGCATCTTACGTTAAGCGATGTCAGTCTCGCGCCAGGGTTACTGCCTACACCTGATTTCCGTTAGACCGCGTGAACCTGGGAATGGCCGCAGGCAGGCAGCAAAGGGAGTCAATCACAAAATGGCGGGCACAAGTAGTCAAGCGCTTGACCTGGTGTTGATTTGAGTCTCCAGGCTGAACAAAACCCTACCCTTTTATGCTTTACCTCAGGCAATAATTCTTCCGGGTAATCTCCGGCTGCCGCCTTAGGTTTCACAGAAACAGCTACCTTAGCAGTTGAATTGGTATTGGCGCCCCACCACCCCCTGGTTGAAACCTTTGCCCCTGGCTTCCCTTTCAACGTATACCAAAAGATGTAGCACGTTTGCTGTGAGGCAGACAGTTTAATTTGGCACCTTATGGAATGGTCTAAAATTTTCAACCCCAAAGAGATGAACTCGTTCCAGTTCATTGCCCTCACCGGCGTAATCATGTCTGCTTTGGCGCAGCTCTTTCTGCATCTCTGGGGCAAAGAGGTAGAATCCTTTCATTACCTCTACCTCTGCTGGGGCACCCTGTTTCTGTTTGGCACCATCCAGAACCTGAGACACAACCCAGAAGATGATCACCACCACCATCACCACCACTAAGACGGCACCGCCGAAGGCATTCCCCTGCAAAATAAATCTGTTGGCAGCGTTCAAATTCAACGCTCTGTAGGGCACATTATTAATTGAACCTTTGGGGCTGCACACAGCATTGGCCTTGGCAAGAATTTTTATCTTCTTCGCAACTGCCCTCTAGGGCTCCAAAACCGCCCAGGCAGAACCTCAAACTTGGTATTTTGGCTTATGAAACAAAAGGCCAATACTTAAAGCAGGCATTTCACCGCCCCTTCTGTTTTGGGCCTGTTTTTCAGAAAACAGGCCCAAAACAGAAGGGGCGGTTTCTCTCCTTTGCATTCTGCCAAAGCAGAAATTATCTTTCTGCCTTAAACCTGCCATAGCCATGACCAGAGAAGAAGCCGTCCAGATACTGCACCAGTACACCAAAGGCGAAAGCCTGCTCCGCCATGCCCGCACAGTTGAACTGGTCATGCGCGGGTATGCCCAAAAGCTAGCCCAGGACCAGGAACTCTGGGGCAACACCGGCCTCCTGCATGACGCCGACTATGAAGCATTCCCAGACCGCCACCCGCAGGTAGTGGTGGGCATTTTGCAGGAGTGCGGCGAAGACGCCATGGCGCACGCCATCGCTGCCCATTACAGTCACTGGGGTGTTTCCCATGACACGCTGCTAGACAAAGCTCTTCTGGGCTGTGATGAAATCACGGGGTTTGTAGTAGCCTGTGCCCAGGTAAGGCCGCAGCGGCTGCAAGGCCTGGAGGCAAAGTCTGTCCTGAAGAAGCTGAAACAAGCCAGTTTTGCCGCCTCAGTTGACCGCTCTGAAGTGAGGCTAGGGGCCGAGCTCCTGGGCATTGACCTGCCCGAACACATTGAATTCATCATTCAAACGCTTCAGCCGCATGCTGAGGAGCTGCAGTTACAACCCGTTTCCTGAAACCCCTGACTCAACAAGAGAAGCTTGCATGATCAGGAAAAACAGGTTCTGTTTTTGGGCTGATTTCTGAAAAACAGCCCAAAAACAGAACCTGCCCTGCGTTAGACACAACCGCCGGCCCAGCTTCTGAAACAGCAAGGCCTGACGTATTCTAAAAATACGTCAGGCCTTGCTGGTAAATCAGGGCAGTTTACAAACCTTCTTTGGGCACTTCTATCTCTTTGCGTGCGCCTTCGTTCCCCACCCGGTCCACGGTGGCCACTGCTACCTTGTTGAGCGGCAGGAGGGTAGCGGGGTTGGCGGCCACCGTCTTTTTCAACGTGAAAGAGCGGTCATGGCGGTTCAGGATTTTGTAGCTCCAGTTGTTGCCGTACTGGTAGTAGACCACAGATCTGAAAGCGTCTTTTTCGTTCTTCGGGATCCAGACCACGCGCACAGAGTCACCTTCCAGTTCAGTGCTTACCGCCGGGGCCTCGGGGGCCTTGTTGTCTAACCAGGGGCTGGCCGGCACCAGCGCGTCATTTCTGTAAGGGCCGTTCAGAAGGGCCTTCGCCATGGGCGGATTCTTAGTCACCTGCGAAATGCTCCAGTGTACCACGCCTTTGCTGTTAGGCAGCATGCCCCTGGAAATCATGATCTGGCTCAGAATTTCGCGCACGTTGACCTCACTGCTGTCATTGCCCACGCTTATGCCCGGCCACAGGTGGCGGCGCATGGTGTTCTCCTGCTCCCACCACCCCAGCAGCACCGGGTAGCTTTGGTTGATCTGGTTAATTTTCCAATACAGCTGCGGGGTGAAATAATCTACCCAGCCTTTGTTGAGCCACAGCTTGGCGTCTGCGTACAGTTGCTCATACTGGTCAAACCCTTGCACAGAGGCGGGGTAGCCGGGCCGCCAGATCCCAAACGGGCTCAGCCCGAACTTCACATACGGCTTCTCTGCTTTGATCCCCCGGTAGAGCCGCTCAATGAACTGGTTCACCGCCTGCCGCCGCCAGTCTCCCCGGGAGAGCGTTCCGCCCGACTTCTGGTAAGCCGCCCAGGTGACTTCATCAGGAAAATCCTGGTCGCCGTTGTAAGACGGGTACGGGTAGAAATAGTCATCAAAATGCACGCCGTCAATGTCATAGCGTTTCACCAGGTCCATGACCACGGCGTAAGAATGGTCTTGGGTGCCCTGGTGGGCCGGGTCCATCCAGTGGTAGCCTTCCTTCAGTTTTACCACCAGCTCCGGGCGCTTCTTCACTATTGACTGCTCACTCACCGGGCCGCCGGCGGTGTGGTGCGCCCGGTACGGGTTAAGCCAGACATGCAGCTCCAAACCACGGTCATGGGCGGCCTCGGTCCAGAATTCCAGCGGGTCATAATACGGCTCCGGGGCTTTACCCTGCACCCCGGTGAGGTAGTAAGACCACGGTTCCAGATCACTCTTATACAGGGCATCGGCCTGCGGCCGAACCTGGAACACCACGGCATTGTAGTGATGGTTCTTCAGGAAATCAAGCAGGGCAATGGCTTCCTTTTGCTGCTCCTCAGTGGTTAGACCTGGTTTACTGGGCCAGTTGATGTTGGCCACGGTGGCTACCCAGGCCGCCCTGAACTCATTGTCTGCCTTTGGCCCCACCACCGCGGGGCCAGGCTGCCGCACCGGCTCCTCTTTCGCCACCGGCTTTGAGGTAGTGCAGGAATTTAAGAGAACAGTGAGGCAGAGGCCAGAAACCGCCAATAACTTTTTAATCATGTTTGGTGTGTTAAGGTTTGAGGGATAGGGGGTTATTCCTTAAGTATTGGGTTAAAAGCTGTACTCCATCTTTTTACATACCGCATTGCCGCCGTAAAAGCCTTGGGCTACTGATTAAATGCCTCCTCAGCGGCAACGGTGACTACCCGCATTCGCGGAAGAAGCTAAAAAGTAAACACAGCCCCTGAGGGGTGGGGCAAGCGGCGGCAAGAAAACAAAAATTTTGCAGGTTTTTAAATAAATTAAGGATGTGGCGCCTCTGTGGCTGTCGCTTGCCGCTGGCGCACAGGTCTTATCATTTGCCGCTGTTTCTGACCTGTTTTTTTGTAAAACAGACCAAAAACAGGAAAAGCCGGTCTTTCTGCAGCGGCAGCCGATCTAAGGGCCAAGAAGCGCGCCTTGTGCCAGGGGTGAGAGGCCTCTGGAAGCAGCCTCAGCTCCAGGTCCCAGCAGAAGTCCCTGCAGCAGAAACTCCGCTAATCTTGTACCTTTACCGTATAGTACTTCCTAACCTCATTTACAGCCATGCAAGCTGACTCACCAGCCCCAGACAATGACGACCTGCAAGATTTTTACCGCGCCTATTTTGGCGTAGACGCTGACTACTATCTTTATAAACTGGCCCAGCAGCAAGCCGGCACCAGATTCACCTTTAACTTGGGGGCCTTCTTCTTTGGGCTGTTCTGGATGTTGTACCGCAAGCTGTATGTGCAGGCGCTGGCGGTGGTGGCGGTGGTGACCGGGGTGTCTTTTCTGTTGAACTACCTGGCGCTCACTCAGCAGATTGCTGCGCAGACCCTGCAGCTGATTAATAATTTCATTGCGCTTTTCTGGAGCCTGGCCATTGGCTTTCTGGGGAACTGGCTGTACCTGCGGCAGGCAAAGGCCCGGGTGACCAAGATGCTGCAGAAAGAAAAGGATGAAGAACAGGCCGCCCTGCGTCTGCAGCGGCAAGGCAGCATCACTTACCTTCCCCACATCCTGCTGGCGGCGCTGTTCCTGGTCTATCTGCTCTTGAACCAGTTCCTGGGCAGATAAATTTGGCAGGTGGCGTTGCCCGCCCCTTTGCCCTGGCTTTTCTGTTTTAGGGCTGTTTTTCAAAAAACAGCCCTAAAACAGAAAAATACCTTTACCAGACCATTCCACCAGTAGCTGCCCAGATATCTTGGTCTGGCACGGCCCGCCATGGGGTGTTCTTAGCCTAAGTTTTGTTTTCCCGTATAAAAAAGGACTCCCTTTGCAGCTGCAACAGCAGGGGCACACCTAAAGAAGCTTTATGCGGAAAATCAGTACCAGTAGATACAGGAAAACCAACTCCCCCACCCCATCTGCCCCCAGAGGCCGCACCACCCCCTCCAGACGAAGCCTGGCGGCCCGCCAGCAAAGAAAACGCCTGGTCAAGCGGAAGGGATCTGCCGTAAAAGGGGCCGAAAACCGACTTAAAAACTTCAGGCAGGCCTCTATTCTGGCGGTGGCCATCACGGGCTTCTTCCTCATGGTGGTGGCCCCCAGTGAAGCGGGTCTGGGGCTGCAGGAAGTTGACACGCTATCGGGGGCCGCTGACTCCTCCGGGTTGTCTCCTACAGACTCTCTTCTCCTGCCAGACTCTCTGGAACAGGCGCAGGACTCCCTGGCAAACGGCTCCCTGAGCGTCTCCAGCAAGGCCGCCGCCGGTGAAGCCATAGGCGCCCTGCAGAAAATCTGGAACGGCTTCTACTACAACCTTCCCAGGGTCCTCATTGCACTTGGGGCGCTGGTGCTGGCCTGGCTGCTCTCCAGGCTGTTAAAGCAACTTCTGAAAAAGGCCATTGGCCACTGGCACAGCTCAGGGGGCGTGCTCACGCTAGTTTCCCTCTCCATCTGGCTGTTTGCCATTGGGTTGGCCGTAAGCGTGGTGGCCGGTGACATCAGGGCGCTGGTGGGGTCCCTGGGGCTGGTGGGCCTGGCCTTGTCCTGGTCTCTGCAAACCCCCATTGAAAGTTTTACGGGCTGGTTGCTCAACTCCTTTCAAGGCTATTACCGCGTGGGCGACCGCATACGGGTAGGCGAAGTTTTTGGCGATGTGTACCGCATTGACTTTCTCACCACCACTGTCTGGGAAATTGGTGCACCCTACCAGCCCGGCATTGTGCAGGCTGAGCAGCCTACCGGCCGAATGGTCACGTTCCCCAACAATGAGATTCTCACCGGCACGGTCATCAACCTCACCGGTGATTTCCCCTACGTGTGGGATGAACTGGCCGTAGCCGTGGCCAATGAGTCAAAACTAGACGTGGCCATGGCGGTGATAGAACGGGTGGCCCTGGACCTGTTGGGCAACCTCATGATGGAGCCCGCCCGCCAATACGCCAAGCTGCTCCAACGCGCTGAACTGGCAGACCCCGTTGCTGACAAGCCCCAGGTGTTTGTTTCCTTGGAAGACTCCTGGACCAACATTACCGTGCGCTATCTGGTGGGGGCCCGCGAACGCAGGAAATGGAAGAGTGAGCTCACCTTCAGGATAGTGCAGGAGCTTAACAAACCAGAGTACGTGGGCGTGATCAAAGCCGTTTACCCAAGGCAACAGGTGCAGTTCATCAGCCCAGAGGGCGCCCCGGTGGCCATCAATGAGTTTGGCGACGTTCATCCTAAAGAATAAAAGCGTCTGTTTTGGGCCTGTTTTCTGGAAAACAGGCCCAAAACAGACGCAGGGCAACCGCAAAACCTAGTTAGACGGGGCCATGGGCAGGAAACGGTAGGTGAACCGGTACCCGCCCTGGCTGAACGTGAAATGGAAGACAATCTTCTGGGTCACGGGTTTCCCGTCGGCCAGTGGGGGCTCTAAAGACGGCAGCCTCTCCAGCGCCTTGCTCAGGCCAGAGACAATCTTCATGTCAAAGGCGTTGTTGCTCCGGAGCCTGACCACCCGGCCGTTTTCATTCACCTCACCTTCCAGCTCCAGCTCGTTTTCGTAGATTTTCAGGTCTACGGTTGACAGAAACGCCCGCACGTTGTTTTTGATCTCCTCAGAGAAGGAAGCGTTCCCGTACTTGTACTGGGCACTCTGGTATCTTTTTCTGGCGGTACCGTTGCAGGGCACCCTGGACAGGCGCACCTTTTCGGCGTTCAGGAACGGAAAGAGGTTTTCGCCCACCAGTTTAAGGCGGGAGGCGTCTTTGTAGTCTCCGGTGGGCCCGCTCCCCTTCACAAAGGCCCCTTTTTTAAAGGTTTCGCTGATCAGGATGGCATCTGAGCGGTCATTCTGGCGGCTGCCTTTCCAGTAGCCTTCAGGAGTGCCGTTCAGCAGCTTGCCTGTCCATTTGATGGCGCCGTTAGACTCTGAGTAGGTGCCCGCCCCATTCTGCACGGTATGCTTGCCTTCTGCATCCCAGGCCTCCAGAATCTTGACTCCGGCTGGTAAGGCCTCAAAAACAAGCTGCGGCTTGCCGTTGTCATCATAGAGCTCCCAGCGGCCGGTGAACCTGTCTTCCTGGAAATCACCTTTGGCCCTGAGGCTTCCGTTGAGGTTGCGGTACAGGAAGGGCCCCGTCTTGAGGCCTTCTGGGGTGAAGGTTCCTTCTGCCAGCACCAGCTCCCTCTCCTGGGCGCTCACGTCTCTGAACTTCCCAAAGAACTTGCGCTGCTTAAAGTTATAATGTGCCTGCCGTATGATTTGGGCGCAACTGTCTTCAATCAGGTAATAGTCCTGGTCATAGGCAAAATTCACACTGTCTTTGCCAATGGGTTTCAACCGCACATTGCGTCTGGGGGCGGTGGGCGGCTGGGCCAGGGCACTAACCGTTACGCAGAGCGTGACACCCATGCATAATAAGAAATGTTTCATAGAAGGGCGGGGGACAGCAGCGCTGACCAGTTTCTTTACACCTGGGCCACTTTGAACGGCTTCACCTCTACCTTCTCCCAGACTTTCTGCTGAATGTAGGGCTCCTCGTCCATCCACTTCTGCAGCTCCTCTTCCTGCTCAAACTGCAACACCAGGGTAGAGCCAATCATCTGCTCCTTATCGTTCAGAATGGCGCCCCCAAGCAGGAAGTTGCCGCTGGCCTTCAGCTTTTTAGCCATTTCAAAATGCGCGGGCCTTACGGCCATACGGTGGTCTAACGCCCCTTCATGGGTATAGTCTAACCCGGTTATCAAATACTGTTTCACAGAATATGTTTCGTTTGTGTTCCTAAAAATAGAAAAATTCCCTGAAGCCGTACCTGCGCCGCCCCCCTTTCTGGAATATACTTCTCGTGTGCCGCCGCCGGTTTCTGTTTTTGGCCTGTTTTCTGAAAAACAGCCCGAAAACAGAAACCAATGGAACAGGCTTTATATTTTTAATATTATTTAAGAACATGACCCGTCTGGCTTGCTCCCCAAAACCAAAACCTCTATACTTAACCCGCCAAAGATTTCTCCCCTGTTTATGAAACACGTATTTAAAATGGTGCTCCTGGCCTTGTGCCTCCAACACAGCAGCAGTTTTGCACAGAAATTCAAATTCGCCTTTGTCACTGACACCCATATTGGTTCGCCCAGCGGCGGCGCCGAAGAAGACCTGCAGCGCACCGTGGCTGATATCAACCAGATGCCTGACGTAGACTTTGTACTGCTCACCGGTGACATCACGGAGATGGGCACAGACAAAGAACTCAAACTGGCCAAAAGCATTATTAGTCAGCTGAACAAACCCTATTACATCATTCCCGGCAACCATGACACCGGCTGGTCAGAGTCTGGGGGCGTGAGTTTCATACGGGAGTTTGGGTATGACAAGTTTGCCTTTGAGCACAACGGCTACAAGCTCATTGCCTGCGCCTCCGGGCCGTATGTGCGCATGTCAGACGGCCATATCCCGCGTGATGCCACCGTGTGGCTGGACAGCGTGCTGGCGGCTACGCCGAAAACCCAGCCCATCATCTTCATCAACCATTACCCGCTTGACAAAGGGCTGGACAACTGGTATGAAGCCACAGACCGCCTTAAGAAGCAGAACACCCAGTTTACGCTCTGCGGCCACTACCATGTAAACCAGCCCTTTGACGCCGAAGGCATTCCCGGCACTATTGGCCGCTCCAACCTGCGGGCCAAAGACCCTGTGGGCGGGTACAACCTGGTAGAGGTGCGGCAAGACTCGGCACTGTTTTCTGAGCGCACCCCGGGGGTGGGCACCAAACCCGTATGGCGCCGCATTGCCCTGGGCACCCGCTCCTATGACACCACCAAACCGTTTGAACGCCCCTCGTATGCCGTCAACACCACGTACCCGGCGGTAAAGAAGGTGTGGAGCTACCACTCAGACGCCAACGTGATTTCTACGCCCTTGTCTACCAACGGCCTGGTCATCTTTGGCAACAGCGTGGGCAAAGTAGAGGCGCTCTCAGAGAAAGACGGAAAACTAAAATGGACGTACCAGACCGGTGGCGGAATTTTCTCCTCGCCCGCGGCTTATAAAAAGCTGGTCATCTTCGGCTCCGGTGACGGGCACATCTATGCCTTAGAAGCCAGGACCGGGAAACTAGCCTGGAAAACCAAAACCGAGGCCTCAGTGCTGGGCTCGCCGCTGGTTGAGAAAGACGTGGTGTACATTGGGGCCAGTGACGGCAAGTTCAGAGCCCTGGAGGCTGCAACCGGCAAACAGCTCTGGGCCTTCTCCGGCCTGGAAGGCGCCGTGGTCAGCACCCCGCTGCTGTATGAGGGAAAAATTATCTTTGGCGCCTGGGACCGGCACCTCTACGCCCTGAACCAGAAAGACGGCTCCCTTGCCTGGAAGTGGAACAACGGCTCCCCTAACCGCATGTTTTCCCCAGCCATGGCCATTCCGGTGGCGCATGACGGGGTGGTGTACCTTGTTGCCCCAGACCGGTTCATCACCGCCCTGGACAGCAACACCGGCCAGGCCCTGTGGCGCAGCAAAGAAGCCACCGTACGGGAGTCCCTGGGCCTCTCTGCAGACAAGAAACTGGTCTATGGCAAAACCATGCAAGACGAGGTGGTGGCCTTTGAAACCGGCAAAACCGCCCCTAAACTTGCCTGGAGAATGAACGCCGGGTTTGGCTATGAGCACGTGCCGTCTATGCTGATTGAGAAAGACGGGGCTGTTTTCTTTGGAACCAAGAGCGGGGTGGTCTACAGCATCAACCCACAGACCAAACAGGTTAACTGGGCGCACAAGATTGACAACTCCATGGTAAACACGGTGAATGCCCGGCCCAAGAAAAAACTGATTGCCGCCACCATGGATGGCAAAGTAGAAATGCTTTCTTTCTAGCTTCTCCTGAACAGGCACCCTTTGCTTTACTCCAGCCTGTGTTGCCTGAAAAAGACTCAGGAGCCGGTCAAAGGTTGGGGTGCCTTCGGCCAAAGGCCCTCTACCCATAACCGGTCTTGCTGCTGACAAAGCAGGCGGGCAGGTGCCACGCACCAGAGTATCCCAGACGCTTCTTCAAAAATATACTTAAAAGAAGTGTCTGGGATTAAACCAATTACTCTCTACTTTGTCTAAGAGCCCAGGCAAGCTGAGTGCAACTAAAACCTGCCCCGGCTTGGCTCCCCTTACCTGTTATTGATCTACCTGGCTTTGTATATTTCTTAGCATGATGCGCATTCCCCTCCAGCACCTGGCTTGTCTGGCCCTCTTCTTTCTGGTTCTGCTGCTCCCGGCAACAGCTAGCGCCAGTTCTGCTGCCCTGGTAGAAAGCAGGCAAACAGGAGGGGTGACTTTAACCGGAACGGTGGCAGATGCGGTGACCCGGAAGCCGGTTGACTTTGCCACCGTAGCCCTGCAAGACAAAGCCGGCAAACCGCTCAACGGGGCCACCTGTGATGACAAAGGCGCGTTCACTATGCCCAGAGTGGCCCCGGGAGACTATGTGCTGGCCGTCTCGTTTGTAGGCTATAAAACCAGGCTGCACCCCATCACCGTCTCTGCCGGGGCCTCCAGCCAGAACGTTGGCAGCATCTTACTGGAAACCGACAGCAAAGCCCTGGAGGAAGTGGTGGTGACCGCTGAGAAAGACCTGATCCAGGAAACAGATGACGGGTTGGTCTACAACGCAGAGAATGACATCACCAACATTGGCGGCACCGCCGCCGATGTGCTGAAGAAAGTCCCCTCCCTTGCCGTAGACATAGACGGCAACGTGGAGATGCGCGGCAGCCCCAAAATCAAGATCCTGATCAATGGCAAACCTTCTTCCATGCTGGGTGACAACCTGGCAGAGGCGCTGGCGCAGATTCCGGCCGACATGATCAAATCAGTAGAGGTGATCTCCAGCCCTTCTGCCAAATATGACGCAGAGGGCACGGCCGGGGTGGTCAACATCATCACCAAGAAAAGTTCAGTAGAAGGCATGACGGGTTCTGTCACCGGCACCTTGGGCAACCGCACCAACAACCTCAACTCCAACCTGAACATCAGAAAGAAAAAGGTGGGCATACGGGCTACGGTTGGCGGCAACTTCAATGACCGCAACGGGGACTCTGAGTCTGAGCAGCAGTATTTCAGGGAGGAGAACACCATCCAGACGCCCACCAAACAGATCCAGCAGGTGAGCACCTTTGACAACAACGGGCGCTCCATCTTCGCGCAGCTGGGGGGCGACTATGAGTTCAACGAGCATACCTCCCTTAGCGCCAGCATGCGCCTGAACGCTGGCCGCAACCTGAGTGACCGCACCCTCACCACCAATGAGTTCACCCCCGCGGGCGAAGAGCGCGTGAACAACTTCCGGTTCAGGGACATGGAGAACACCGGCCGCTCCAGCGGGCTGGACATGAACCTGCACTACAAAAGGAAATTCAAGAAAAAAGGCCAGGAGCTGGACGTGCTCACCATCCTCAACAACAACCAGTCTGGCAGTGACTACCAGTTGGCAGAAAACAACCGCACCGGCACCATCACCCGCCGCGAGGAAAGCGACAACCAGGGCCGAAACCGGGAAATCACCTTTCAGGCAGACTACTCACACCCGTTTGACAAGTGGGGCAGCCTGGATATTGGGTCCCGGGCGGTCTTGCGCAACTCATCCAGTGACTACAGCTTCTCGTTTGCCAGAACGGCAAACGCCCCCCTGCAACTGGATCCGGTTAGGTCTAACCGGTTCAATTATGACCAGGATGTGTATTCCACCTACCTTTCTTACACCTACCGGTTCAAGAAAACCTACACCTTCAGGCTGGGCGGCCGCTATGAGTACACCAACGTACAGGGGCAGTTTAACACCAACAACATAGACACCAACCTGGACAAGCCGTTTCACAATTTCATGCCCAACGTGATGGTCATGCGCAACTTTGCCAAAGGCCAGCGCCTGCGGCTCAGCTACTCCACCCGCATTCAGCGCCCCGGCATTGGCCAGCTGAACCCGTACCGCAATGAGAGCAACCAGTTGAACATCAGGTATGGCAACCCCAACCTGGACGCTGAGCTCACCCATAACACTGAGGTCAACTACAGCTGGCTCATCAAAAATACCAGCGTCAACACCTCTGCCTACTGGCGGCAGACCAACAATGACATTGCCCACTACCAGTTTCCGGTTTCACCCAGCAGTGACACCCTCAACACCACCTTTGAGAACCTGGGCAAAAACGCCGTGTACGGCACCAGCGTATCTGCCTCTACCCGCATCAAGAAAAACGGGCAGGCGGGCCTCAACCTCAACCTGTACTATAATAACCTGTACAGCTTTGTAGGGAAGTATGCCGTGAGCCGGGCCGGCTGGATGTACAACCTCAGCGGAAACCTCTCTTACCGCTTTGAGAAAGACTTCAGCGTGCAGACCGCCGCCTCCTACAACTCGCCCCGCATCTCGCTCCAGAGCCGAAGCACCGCCAACTACTCCTACAGCCTGGGCCTGCGCAAGGAGTTTCTCAAACGCAAGGCGGGCGTGAGCCTGAATGTGGAGAATTTCATCAGCAGCCTCAACACCATCAGAACCACGGTGAACAACACCAACTCCAACAACCTCAACTTCAACAACAACTACAACCGCATTGTGCGCCTGAGCTTCAATTACCGCTTTGGGAAGATGGAGTTCAAGCGGGACAAAGCCCTGGAGCGCTTGACCGGCCAAGGGTCTAAAAAGAAAAGCTAGCGTAGCGTATCCCCGGTGAAGCCAGCGGCCGCCCCTGTTTCTGCCCTCCTTTTCCAATTTCAGGCGAAAAACAGGGGCGGCTGTTTCATTTTACCGGAACAGCGGTACCTTTGGCCTTTCAGAAAAAACCGCGTATAAGAATGAGGCTTCTTATACCTTACCCCGCACAGGCATGACCAACAATGATATAATGAAAAAACTGCGCGTGGCCCTGCAGCTGCGCGATGATGAGATTGTACAGATCCTGAAACTGGTAGACTTCAACGTCACCAAGAGCGAACTGGGGGCCATCTTCCGGCAGGAGGACCACCCCAACTACAAGCCCTGCGGAGACCAGCTGCTGCGCAATTTCCTGAACGGTTTGATCATTCACCTGCGGGGTCCCCAGGAACCGCGTAAACCCGCAGCAGACCAGCCCAAAGCGTATCCGCCCAGGAGAAACAAACCAGACAACAGGTAATTCCGTTTTCGGCCTGTTTTCAGGAAAACAGCACTAAAACAGCCCTGCTGGCCCTTAGTGCTGCTGGCCTTTTTTCAGCTGGCCGCTTTTCAGCCGTGCTTTTACTTGGCAACACTGCTGTCACCAGATGCTTTCCCTTCTGTTTTGGGGCTGTTTTTCTGAAAACGGCTCCAAAACAGAATTCCCCTCCCCCATTGGATTCAGTCCCCCTCAATCCGCCCACGGCGGAATGCCATTCCAGCTCTCTTGAGAAGGAAAGAAAATCTCCCAGACACCAGAGGTTTGGCTCCAGCAGGGACAAAAACCATTTATTTATCTGCGCTTGCCCCGGCGGTTGGTAATCTTGTCCAGCCGCTTGGTCTTCACCCAGTTCAGGTACTTCTGCAGTTCCTCAGAGCCTCTCAGCGCTTCAATGGAGTTGTAGAGCACGGCCAGTTCTTTGTTGGTGTGCGTGAGGTGCACAGTACTGTGGCAGGGCTGGCAAAGCGGGGCGGTGGGGCCGTGGCGGCCTCCCTCCTCCCGCGGGATCAGGTGGTGCAGCGTGGTAAAGCCCACTTCCCGGCCACACAAAGCACAGGTGGGGTCAGCGCTCTCTACTGGTTTCTTTTTCTTTTTCGCCACGGTCTTTCTGTGTGGTAAAAGCGTGTTTACAATTTGACTTGGTAAACGCAACTGGCTGGTCAGGTGCTTGGCTACATTATTTTAAACCTATGGCAGGAACCCGCTTTTGCCCTTCTAGCGCTGCAAAGCTGCTGAAGAACTGCTATTGAAGAACCTTGCTCTGGCCTGGCCTACACATGCCCTAAACAACTTTCGCCCCCGGCCTGTTTCAGGTCAAGACAAAATCCTTACCTTCGCGGCCCTGCTGTACGGGCGGCCTAAACCTCTCCTACTTAACCGCGTACAGCTTTGGGCTTACTTACTTTGAAGATGTCACTTTCCCCACCGCTATCATCACAAACCACAGCCCCCGCCCTGCGCGAAAGCTGGTTGATCTTTATACTGGCCGCCATTCAGTTCACCCACATCATGGACTTTGTGATCATGATGCCGCTGGGGCCCCAGCTCATGCGTGTTTTTCAAATCAGCCCCCGTGAGTTTGGGTTTCTGGTTTCAGCCTATACGTTCAGTGCGGCCCTCTCTGGTTTGCTGAGTGCCTTTTTTATTGACCGCTTTGACCGGAAGATTGCGCTGCTGGCGCTCTACGTGGGCTTCACCGCAGGAACCCTGGCCTGCGCGCTGGCGCCCACCTTTGAATTCCTGATGGCCGCCCGCATCTTTGCCGGCGCTTTTGGCGGGGTGTTAGGGGCCATGGTGCTGGCTATTATTGGGGATACCGTACCGGAGCAGCGGCGTGGGGCCGCCACGGGCAAAGTAATGGCTGCGTTTTCCATTGCCTCTATTGGCGGAATCCCGCTGGGGTTGTACCTGGCCAGCCACGCCAGCTGGCACGCGCCTTTCTTTTTGCTGACCGGTCTCTGCGTGCTGGTGCTGCTCATGGCCTGGCGCCTGCTGCCCCCCATGCGCAACCACCTGCTGAACCATGTTCCGCAGCACCCGGCGCAGGTGCTCAAGGCCATTTTCACCCGGCCCAACTGCCTATGGGCCTTCGCCCTCATGGTGGTGCTCTCTTTGGCGGGCTTTACCGTGGTGCCGTTCCTGAGCCCGTACATGGTGGCCAACGTGGGCTTCGCCGAGGCGGAGCTGAGCTACATCTACCTCTTTGGGGGGCTGGCGACGGTGGTGACCTCCCAATGGGCCGGCCGCCTGGCCGACAGGTTTGGCAAGAAGAAAGTATTCATGGTGGCCGCGGTCTTTTCGGTGATCCCCATTCTCATTGTCACGCATTTGCCCCAGGTGCCGCACTGGCAGGCCTTTATAGTGACCACGCTGTTCTTCATAGTGTTTGGGGCCAGGTTTGTACCGGCCATGTCCATGATTACCTCCAGCGTAGAACCGCGCCTGCGCGGTAGCTTCATGAGCGTGAATTCGTCTGTGCAGCAGTTGGCGTCTGGGCTGGCCGCCTTCCTTTCAGGACTGGTCATCACCAACGCCCCCGGTTCTCAGCAATTAATGGGCTTTGGCACCGTGGGCATCATTGCCACCGTCTTCACCCTGCTTTCTATGCTGGTGGTGGGCAAACTGAAACAGGTGAGTTAAGTCTGTTTTGGGGCCATTTTCCTGAAAACAGGTTCAAAACAGTGAAGCGTTCTCTCACGCTAGCATACGCCTGTGCCCACGCATGTTGAGTCGGCAGACTCGGCCATACCCTGGCGAATGAGCAAATAGAAAATACGCCCTACCATAATAAGGAAAGCTGTTTTTGGCCTCTTTTCCTGAAAACAGGCCAAAAACAGCAATCCCCGCCGGGAACCCGGCGGGGATTGCTGTTTGCCAGAGAAGGCTATTGTCTGCTACTTCATGCCCTCCATCCAGGGAATCAGGTCTTTGATCATGGGCTCCAGACTGCTGAAGTGCGTACCGCCTTTGATAGGGATAAACTTCAAATCAGGGGCTCCGGCCGCTTTCATGGCGTCAACCGTCACCTGCGAGTTCTCAAAGGGCACCATGGTATCAGCGGTGCCGTGGTAGAGTCTGGTGGGACTTTTAGGCTCCCAGTTCTTGAGGCTGTTTCGCTTCAATGCCTGCTTCAACGCCTGCTCGCCATCGCCTTTCAAGGCCGCCAGGAACGTAGGGTTGAACAGCTTAGCCGGGTCTTTGTCCAGGGCGCTGTTAATGGAGCCGCTGGTGCGGGTACCGTCAATCAGCTCCTGAATGCGCGTGGCGTTGGGTTCCCGGAAGAAGTGGGTGAGCGGGCGGTTCCAGCCGTAGGTCTGGTTGTAGGCCTGCAGGATGAACGCCAGATTGGCGGGATAATCATACGGTTTGCCAGACACCACCCGGCCCAGCATGCCCTCCAGGTCATAGCCCCCGGCCCCCGCGCCCGAAGCCGTGACTGTTAACCCGTGCTCCGGGTGCTCCTCCAGCTCCTTCTGCGCCGCCAGCGTCACGTAGCCGCCCTCAGAATAACCGGCCAGGAACAGCTTCTCAGACGCCTTGATGTTGTTCTTCCTGAAAAAAGATTTACCCGCCTTGATCATGTCTACCACCGCCGTGCCTGAGTGCTTCATGTCATAGTACGGGTGCAGAACCTGCCTGGAGACGCCATAGCCAATAAAGTCAGGCACCAGGGTCAGGTATCCGGCTGCGCCGAAGGCTTCAAAACCGGTCAAAGAGCTCAGCTGGAAATTGCTGGGGGCGTATTTCTGGTCAAACGTGGTGCCGTGGTGGGCACTCAATATCGGCGCCGCCGACGTCAGGTTCAACGGCACCACCATCAGCCCGGAGGCTTTCATCTCCTGCCCGTTGTAGGTGGTGAGGTACGTCAACCGGTACACGTCCACGTCATACTTCACCAGGGTGGCCAGCTGTGACTGCCCGTTAGACACCGCAATCTGGCGCAGGCCGGCGGCCTGAATAGTGGTCAGTTTCTCTGCCGACACCAGCAGGTCTTTCTGGACCTCCTGCACCGGCTTCTCTTCCAGCACCTCGGCCTCTTTGCACCCCGAAAACCAGCCAGACATGGCCAGCACCGCAGATAAAAATATAGTCTTCAACGCTTTCTTTCCTTTCATAAGTTATACTTTCTCAAGGATCTCCCCCTCATTTAAGTTCCTTCTACAGCGAGATGTTTTGGAGCTGTTTTCGCCAAAACAGGCCTAAAACAGAATCCCTCTTTTTACGCGAATGGCTTGATCTGGAATTGGCTTTTTCCGTATACTTGCCTGTATTCAAACGTGCAACAGACATGGCCAAGAAATCATTTCAGGAATTGATCAACAGCCCCGGCATGCCGGTGCTGGTAGACTTCTACGCCGACTGGTGCGGCCCCTGCAAAACCATGGCCCCCATTCTGCAGCAGGTGGCCCAGCAGTTTCAGGGCAAGCTGAAGGTGATCAAGATTGACGTAGACAAGAACCCGGCAGTGGCGCAGCAGTACCGGGTGCAGGGCATACCCACGCTCCTGCTGTTTCACCAGGGCAAACAGCTCTGGCGGCAGTCTGGCGTGGTGCCGCCGCAGCAACTGGCCCAGGTGGTACAACAGCACCTGCCGTAGCGTTTTTGGCCTGTTTTCTGGAAAACAGGCCAAAAACAGAAAGCTTTCGCTCTTTCTCCAAGACCCTCTGCAAGCGCCCGGCCCCATCACGGCCCATTTCACGGGGTTATTTTTAGCCGGCTGCCGTGTAATTTTTAGCCCGCCCCACCGACTAAAGAAGCAGAAAGGAACTGTACAGCCCTGAAAAGGCAAGGATTTTGCAAAGACTCGCCCTGAAAGCTTGTATCTTTCGTTTTCTGATCATTCTATTCAACTAATATGATGTTAAAAAGATCTTTGGCGGCACTAGGATTGGCCGTGCTCTTGCAGGCCCCTATGCAGGCGCAAGATAAATCTGCCCCCACTTACCGTTTTTCTGTTGACCTGGGCCAGGTAAAAGGAGACAAACTGCAGGTGTCTTTGCTCACCCCTGACTTTGACAAAGACGAGGTGGTGTACCACATGCCCAAGATGGTACCGGGCACCTATGCGGTGTATGACTTCGGGAAGTTTATTGAGGACTTTGCCGCCTATGACAAAAAAGGCAAAAAGCTGGACGTGGAGCGGGTAGACCAGAACAGCTGGAAAATCAAAAAGGCGAAAAAACTTGCCAAGATCACCTATCTGGTCAACGACACCTGGGACACGCCTAAGAAAGAAGACATTGTGTTTGAACCGGCCGCCACAGACATTGAGGAGGGCAAAGTGTTCCTGATCAACACGCACGGCTTCTTCGGGTATTTTGACGGCCTGACCAAAGAGCCCTACCAGATACAGGTGAACAAACCAAAAGAGTTCTACGGCGCCACCTCCCTGCGCACCGTGAGCAGCACCCCTACCTCAGACACCTACCGCCTGGCCAACTACAACGACCTGGTAGACGCCCCTATGCTCTACAGCCGCCCTGACACGGCCATGCTGAAGGTGGGCAACGCAGAGGTGCTGATCTCCACCTATGCCGCCGGCGGCGGGCAGCGCTCCAGAAACCTGGCGCAAAGCATCAAAACCATTCTGGAGGCGCAGAAAAACTACCTGGGGGGTACTCTGCCGGTAGACAAATATGCGTTCCTGATTTACATTGACAACAAACAGAATCGCACGGGCGCGTACGGCGCGTTAGAGCACTCATACTCATCTGTGTATTATTTCCCTGAGATGCCGCCTGCCATGCTGGCTGAGCAGGTGCGCAACATTGCCGCGCACGAGTTCTTCCACATTGTGACCCCGCTGAACATTCACTCAGAGGAAATTGGCAACTTTGACTTCAGCAACCCCAAGATGTCTAAGCACCTCTGGATGTATGAAGGCGCCACGGAGTACTTTGCCCACCACGTGCAGGTGAACCAGAAACTGACTGACCTGACCGGTTTTCTGAAGGAGATGCGCGACAAGATCATTGCCTCTAAGCAGCAGTACAATGATGACCTGGCCTTTACTGAGCTCAGCCTAGGTGCTCTTGACAAGTATGAGAAGGAGTACGGCAACGTATACCAGAAAGGCGCGCTCCTCAACATGGCCTTAGACATCAGGCTGAGAGAATTGTCTGGCGGTAAATACGGCCTGCGCAACTTAATGAAAGACCTGAGCCGCACGTACGGCAAAGATGTGTCTTTTAAAGATGAGGAGCTGTTTGATAAAATTGCCTCGTTGACGTACCCTGAGATCAGGGACTTTTTCAGAAAACACGTAGAGGGCAATGAGCCGCTGCCGTATGCTGAGCTGTTCCAGAAAGTGGGGGTTACGTATCAGCCGTCAGGCGTGCAGAAACGCATTTCTTTGGGTAAACCCACCCTGGGGTATGACCAGCCTTCTGGGCACATCATTGTAGCCAGCACTGAAAACCTTACCGCGTTTGGCAAGCAACTGGGCTATAAGGTTGGAGACCAGCTGTGGCAGATCAACGGGGAAGACGTAACCCTGCGCAACGCCACAGATTTGATCAACAAGTACGTGATCAATGGCAAAGAAGGCGAAATGCTCACCCTTACCGTAGGCCGCAAAGACGCCAACGGCGAAGTAAAACCGGTGAAACTGCAAGCCAAACTAGTACCGGCCGAAGAAACCGTTTCGCATTTGCTGACCCCAGACCCTAACGCCACCGCGGCACAGAAAGCGCTGCAGCAAGCGTGGCTGTACTCTGGCCTGTAACCATATTGGCACATGTTTTTGATTTCCGTTTTGGGGCTGTTTTTCAAAAAACAGCCCCAAAACGGAAATTTCTTTTTAGAGCCCAATCCGGCGGCGCTTTAGGGGATACGGACGCTTCACCTGTCTCTCCTTTCTAGGAAACCAGGTTTAAAGTTCCTACCTTAAAAACATATCATCCCTTTAGGCGTTATCCTAAAAAATCTGAACGAATTGTTTGTGTATTCTTTGGTTAAACAAGTACCTATCAGGCTCTTTCTACTTCTACTCACCGTGTTTGGCCTCACTCCTTTCGCCGCTCAGGCGCAGGCGCAGGTATCTCTCAGCGGCACGTTACGTTCAGCAGGCACCGGTGAGCCGCTGATTGGGGCCAGCGTGGCGGTAGTGGGTTCGTCTAGCGGGGTCATCACCAATGAGAGTGGTTCCTACACCCTCAGCGTTGCCCCCGGCACTTACAGAATCCAGTTCTCTTACCTGGGCTTTGAGAACCTGATCAGGGAAATCAGGCTTAGAGGCAACACCCGGCTCAACGTGGAGCTCCAGCCCGCCAACACCCAACTCAATGAGGTGGTGATAGAGTCTGACCGGAACCGGTTTCAGGAGCGGCTCTCCACCCCGCAAATGAGCGTAGAAACCCTCACCTCCCGCGAGGCCAAGCTGCTGCCGGCCCTGTTTGGCGAGGTAGACATTGTGAAAACCCTGCAGCTCAAACCGGGCATACAGTCAGGTGGGGAGGGCACCAGCGGCCTCTTTGTGCGCGGCGGAAGCAATGACCAGAACCTGGTGCTCTTAGACAATGCCCTGGTGTACAACCCCAGTCACCTGTTCGGGTTTTTCAGTGTGTTCAACCCAGACGCGGTGCGGGGCGTGGAACTGTATAAAGGCGGTTTTCCGGCACAATTTGGCGGACGCCTTTCCAGCGTGCTGGATGTTTCTATGCGGGACGGCAACCGGAAGGAATATGACGTGACCGGCGGCCTTGGCCTCATTGCCTCCCGCCTAACCGTAGAGGGCCCCATCCAGAAAGACAAATCCTCTTTTATAGTGTCTGGCCGCCGCACCTACGTAGATGTTTTCACCCGCATGATCAACAAAGCCCAAGAAGACGACCCAGACTGGAGCCCTATCCCTGACTACTATTTTTATGACTTCAACGCCAAGGCCACGTTTGAGCTGGGGCCAGATGACCGCCTCTTCTTTAGCGGTTACTACGGACGTGACTTCTTCAACTTTGCAGACGAGAACTTCAACTTCAATTTCTTCTGGGGGAACAGAGTAGCCAGTGCCCGGTGGGCGCACCAGTTCAACCCTAAGTTCTTTGTCAATACCACTTTTTCGGCCTCCAACTATGAGTATGAGATTGCCAACAAGTTAGATATCTTCAGTTTCAGCCTTACGTCTAACATCACTGACCTCACGCTGCAGACAGATTTTGAATACGTGCCTAATGAAACCCATCACCTGCGGTTTGGCGCCTCTGGCACTGACCACAGCTTTGTAGTAGGCCGGTTAGAGGCGGGCAGTGAAGATGGCTCTGTTGATGTGCAGGCGGGCAACTCGTATTCTGGCCAGGAGTTTGGGCTGTACGCCTCGCATGACTGGAGCTTCACCCCCACGTTTACCTTGAGCTACGGGCTGCGTCTTTCCGGGTTCAGGAACGAGAAAACGTTTATGGGGCTGGAGCCGCGCGTTTCTGCCAATTACCGGTTCAATGAGACCCTTTCCCTCAAAGCCAGCTATACCCGCATGTTCCAGTACGTGCACCTGGTGTCTAACTCCGGGGCATCACTGCCTACTGACATCTGGTACCCCTCCAGCCCGGGTGTAAAACCGCAGGTTTCTGACCAGGTGGCCATTGGCCTTACCAAACTGTACAAAGACAAATACCTGTTCAGCACTGAGGCCTACTACAAAACCATGAAACGCCAGCTGGACCTGCGGGACGGGGCGCAGATCTTTGGCAATCCGGTGCTGGAGGAGGAGTTTGTGTTCGGCAAAGGCGAAAGCTACGGCCAGGAATTCTACGTGGAGAAGAAAGACGGCAAGACTACCGGCTGGATTGGCTACACCCTCTCCTGGACCAACCGCACCTTCCCAGACATCAACAACGGCAAAACCTTCCCCACCCGCTTTGACCGCCGGCATGACCTCTCTGTGGTGGTGATCCATGAACTGAGCAAGCGCCTGAGCACTACGGCTACCTTTGTGTACGGCACCGGGAACGCGTACTCCCTGCCGGTGCAGCGGTTTATTTTTCAGGACGTTCCCGGCGAAGACTACACTGTTATACCCGTGTACACAGAACGCAACTCGTTCAGGCTGGCCGCCTACCACCGCCTTGACCTGGGGCTGGTGTACAAACTGCGGCCTAAGCGCGGGGCCTCTGACCTAACGTTCAGTGTGTACAACGCCTACAACCGCCGCAACCCGTACTTCGTTTACTTTGAAACCCTTAAAGACGAAGAGACAGAACAAATCACCGGCTTTGTAGCCAAACAAGTATCACTGTTCCCTGTGATTCCGTCTGTGACCTATAACTTTAAATTCTGATGATTTCCTTCGCTCGCCTACCACTTTTCCTTTGGGGCCTGCTGGCCCTGGTTTCTTTCAGCGCCTGTGACATGGAACAGGAAATTGAAGTGAAACTGCCTACCCTGCCGTCACAGCTGGTGGTAGAGTGTTATCTGGAAAACGGTCAGCCTTACCGTTTAGCTTTGTCTGAGTCTCAGAGCTATTTTGCCGGCAACCAACCCAGCCCCGTAGATGACGCCAAAGTCACTATCACTAAAAACAACGAGCCCCCTGTTTCCCTCACCTTTAAATTAGTGGCAGATGAGAAAAACGAGAAGGTATACACCCACCAGAACACTAGGGTGGTTGACGGGAAGCCCGGCGATGTGTTTACCCTTCTGATCACTGACCCTAGAGGCAGACGCCTTACCGGCACCACCACCGTACTGGCGCCGGTGCCGTTTGACAGCGTAGGCTATAAATTCAATGACAAGCCGGTAGAAAGCCAGGAAGCATACCTTCTGGTACGCTGGCAGGACCAGCCCTCTGTCAAAAACTTTTACCGCCTGCTGGCCCACCAGGACAGTGCCGGGGTGGTAGACAGCAAAATGGATGCAGAATTAAATGACCGGCTGCGGGATGGCAAAAAGATCACCTATACCACCACCTACCGTTTTAAGCATGATGACACCCTTAACATTAAGCTCTTCCATATTGACGAGGCATACTATAATTTCATCAGCAGTATAGAAGATGCCCGCCGGGCGAATGGGAACCCTTTTGCACAGCCGGTATCCATCAAGTCTACGGTGGCCGGTGGTTTTGGCGTGTTCACCCACCTGAACTACTCTGCCAAACAACTGATCATCAAATAACACATCTGTGCGTTTATTGGCTGTTTTTCTTAAAACAACCCAAAAGTAAAGGCCGAAGAAATTCACATTCCTTCGGCCTTTACTTTTGATACATGATCAGGTAGCGAGGCAGAAAACTACCCCTGCCGCTTGATCAGCTCTTTAATAAGCAGTGTCATATTGGGCTCTGCTTTGGCGGCGGCCTCTAAGATATCCAGCAGCACCACTTTCTTGATTTTGCCGGGCACGCACAGATCAGTGATCACAGAGACGGCAAAGACGGGCAGGTTCATGTGCACGGCGGCAATGACCTCCGGCACGGTACTCATGCCCACGGCATCAGCGCCAATGGTACGCAGGTATTTGTATTCGGCAATGGTTTCCAGCATGGGCCCGGGCACGCTCACGTACACACCGGTGCGCACGTTCAGGTTGTGCTGGTTGGCAATGTCCAGCGCCTGCTGCACCAGGTGCTGGCTGTACGGCTCGCTCATGTCTGGGAAGCGCGGCCCCAGCTCGTCTATGTTCTTCCCAATGAGGGGGTTGGCGGGCTGCAGGTTGATGTGGTCTGTGATCACCATCAGGTCAGAGGTGTTGTACTCAGGGTCTAACCCCCCGGCCGCGTTGCTCACAAACAGCTTCTTCACGCCCAGCAGCTTCATCACCCTGATGGGGAATACCACCTGGTCCATGCTATAGCCTTCGTAGTAATGGAACCGCCCCTGCATGACCACCACGTTTCTTCCGCCCAGTTCACCAAAGATGAGTTTCCCGGAGTGGCTTTCAACGGTAGACACCGGGAAATGCGGTATGTCTGCATAGTCCAGGCTATGCTGAATGGAGATGTCCTGCACCAGGGCTCCCAGGCCGGTGCCCAGCACTACCCCAAAGTCTGGCTGGTACTGGTTTGTTTTGGATCTGATGAAGTCGGTGGCTTCCTGCAGTTGCTGTATCATGTGGTTTACGTGCTGTGTTTCTGTTTATGGGCTACTTTTTCTAAAACAGCTCCAAAACAGATTTGGTTGTGGCCTGCAAGGTCGTAAAAAATTTGCAAGCTGGCATGGGGGGCTGGGTGCCTGTAAAACAAAAAAGACTGCCAGCAGCAGTCTTTTTTGCAGGTGGGAAAGCTCTAATGGATTACTGTATCTCCAGGTCAAAGGCCATACGGGCCTGTACTCCCTGCATGTTTATAACGCGGTTATACTGCTGGTAGTACGGCAGTAAGCTCCCAAACTCCTTCTGCAGGGAATAGGCTCTGATCTGGGCCTCAGAGTCTGACATGAGGTTTTCCAGGAATGATTTCTGGGCCGGCAACGCCCGCAGGCGGTACTCCCCTTCCTTCAGTTTGGCTCTCTTGGCGGCCAGGGCAATGGCGTCTTCCATACCGCCCAGCACGTCAACCAGACCCCGCTCTTTGGCTTCAACCCCTGACCAGACGCGTCCGGAAGCGATTGCTTTCAGGTCAGCCACGGGCATGTTGCGGGATTGGGCGGCTTTGGTGGTGAAATCCTGGTAGATACGCTCCACCTCTTTTTGAATGTGCAGTTTCTCATACTCAGTCATGGGGCGGGTAACAGAGGGCACATCAGAAAACTTGCCGGTGTTCACCCGGTCTGTGGTGATCCCCAACTTGTTCTTCAGGAAATCCTGGGCGTTGACCATCATCCCAAACACGCCAATGCTGCCGGTAATGGTATTGGGGTGCGCCACAATGGTGTCACAGGCCATGGCAATGTAATATCCGCCAGAGGCGGCCACATCAGACATGGAGGCAATGACAGGCTTTACTTTTTTGGTAAGCATCACCTCGCGCCAGATCACGTCTGAGGCCAGGGAGCTTCCGCCCGGCGAATTAATGCGCAGCACCACCGCTTTTACATTTTTGTCCAGACGGGCTTTTCTGAGGGTTTCAGAAAGGCTTTCGCTGCCAATAGTGCCCTCGCCGCCTTTGCCGGTGGTGATTTCGCCGGAGGCATAGATGATGGCAATCTTGTTGCTGGAGGACCCTTTTGACTTGGTGGGGTCTGCGGCTTTCTTGTAGGTGCCCAGGTTGACCATTTTCAGTTCCTTGTCTTTTTTGACACCGGTCTTGCCCTTCATAAAGTCAGTGGCTTCATCAAAATAGCCCAGGTGGGTCACCAGCCCCAGACGGCGGGCGTCATCAGCGTTGTGCACCAGCATGGAGTCTGATATATTTCTGAGCTGGCCCAGGTCCTTCTTCAGCGTCTTGGCCAGGTTCTGGAGCATGAAATTGTTCAGGGAGTTCAGGAAAGAACGGGTCTGCTCTTTGCTGGGCTCGCTCATGTCTTCCCTGATGAAAGGCTCCACGGCGCTTTTGTACTCCCCCACCTTAAAAATATAGGGGTGCAGGTCCAGTTTATCAAGGGTGCCTTTAAAGAACATCACCTCAGAGCTGAGGCCGTTAAACTCTAGCGTGCCTGATGGGTTCAGGTAAAAGCGGTCTGCCACTGAGGCCAGGTAATAGGCTTTCTCTGTGGAGAACTCGCTGTAGGCCACCACAAACTTTTTAGACTTTTTGAAGTCCAGCAGTGAGTTCCTGATCTCCTCTATGCTGGCCATCCCGGCCTGGAGCAGGTCCAGGTTCAGGAAAATCCCTTTGATGTTGTCATCATGCTTGGCTTTTTTGATAGAGGCCTTGATTTCATCCAGCCCAATACCCGTCTCCCCCAGTACGTCTCCCAACCCCAGGTCGGCAAAGGGGCTGCGGGGGGTGCGCTCCACCACCGGCTGGCTGAGCTTGATCTCCAGCACTGAGCCTTCCTCAATGGTGACTTCATCACCGGAAGACGCCGCCGCCACCAGCAGCAGCAGGAACATGAGCCCCACGCCCATAAAAACGAAGAGCCCTACCACGGTAGCAAAAACAAACTTAAAAAACTGCTTCATACAGGAATATTGAAATGCAAAATTTGAACAGAGTCAGAGAAACAAAACGAAATTTCTTTCCCCAGATCCCTTCTGGCTCATTAGTCGGTGAAAAGGTAAAATATTACAGCACTGTTTACTTTTACTTTGTCTCCCGCAGGAGCGCCCAGACCGGTCAAATATAACCAATCTGGCAGATAGGCAGTAATAGCCTTACAACTGAATAGGTAGAATACTAATGGGTAAAAGATACTTTCTTTTTCTTCCACTTTTTCTTCTGTCGCTCTTCTGCCACGCCCAGTACACCCGCAATGTGAGCTTGAAATATTTTGGGCTGAGCCTGCACCCCAAGGGCGATGACAACGCCGAGCTCATGCCCCTGAACCCAGACGGCAAAGGCTATCTGGTCTTGAACGTGGGCGGCAGCGTGAGCTATGAGCACTTCTTTGCCTCTGACAAATTCTCTGTGAAAGCCATTCAGGCGCTGTACGCAGACTGTGCTCTTCGTTTTGCCGGGTTCACGCACCTGGGGGTACGGGCGGTGGTTTTCCAGCTGGGGAGACACTCCCTGAACGGCGGGTTGGGCCCCACCCTGGTGTACCGCCGCAACTGGTCTGAGCTGGACGGCTACAACCTCTCCACCTCCTTCTTCGGGGGGAACCCCGAAGACAAATGGCAATACCGCATGATCTGGTACGCCGGCGAGTTTGAGTACAACTACCGGTTCAAAGAACGCACAGATTTCTCGGTTTCGTTTGTGCCGGGCTACCCCAATATTATGAGCCTCTCTTTTGGCGTACGCTACTGGCTGAAGAACAAGGAGTGAAGAAAGCAATGCTTAAATCAGGAAATGGAACATGCCGTTTTCAGGCTGTTTTCAGAAAAAGAGGCCAAAAACAGACACCGTAGAGGCGTTTTGCGTAAAGGAGTTTTGTTATAGTCCCAAGAGATAATCACTCATTCTCCCCTTCACTTAATTAAACCATGGCAGACCAATACCACGAACCCGCCCACGAACTCTCTGACTCTACCCGCACCCTGGTGCGCATGCTCACGTCCCTGATTGAGGAGGTGGAGGCCATTAACTGGTACGAGCAGCGCATTTCTATTGAGAAAGACTCAGAGGCGAAGGCCATTCTGCAGAACGCACAGCAGGAGGAATTCAAGCACTTCGGGATGAACCTTGAATTTCTGCTGCGCAAAATGCCTACCTGGCGTGCCACGGTCAAAGAAATTCTGTTCAAAGACGGTGACATTGTAGAGCTGGGCGAGAAAGGCGAAGAGGCGGCAGAGTAAGCCTCGCTGACCCAAATTGCGTTTCCGGGCTGTTTTTCTGAAAACAGCCCGGAAACACCTTACAGCTTGTTTATCTTTGGTTTTAGCCGCTAAAAGTGGGAACAAAAGATTCTGACGAAGCGATTGATGAGGGTCTAAGCAGAGCTACGGTGCTAGAAAATGGAGCAGGCCGGTTCATGTGTGGCCTTTTGCAGCATGAAAGCCAAATTTTAAACACGCTCTTAATACAGCTCATCTAGCACCACCGCGTCAACCTTCATTTGCAGCAGGCCAGATAACGCATGAAAGGTATCTGCCAAAAACTTCTTCTCTTCTGGCGCCAACTCAAACAGCCCAATCTGGTTCAGTTCTGCACTCACTATGGTATTGATCTGGCTTTGCCGCAGCGGTTGCTCTGCCTGTAGAATTCTTTCAATAGATTGATTCACCACGGCTTCCAGCTTCTGCCTCACCTCCTTCCTGGGTGGCACTGCGCCCCGCTTCTCCCATTCAGCGGGAGCGAATTTCTCTTTCTCCTTAAACTCCAGCAACTGTTCCCGCACCGTCTGCGTCAGTACCAACTGCTGTTCAGCCCTTTGACAAGAAAAGAGCAGCAAAATCAGAGCCAGAGACAGCAGGGACTTTTTCATTGGCAATTCATTAGGAGACGCTTCATTTTTTAAATACGCCAGCTGTTTCAGTAAGGATAGACCCCGTTGCGCGCTGGCCAAAAGACTTTTCAGAATATCCCTTCGGGCGAAGCCCAAGATGTGCTCAGTGCCGCCGGTTTCCTGTTTTGAGCCTGTTTTCAGAAAAACAGGCCCAAAACGCGTTTCTCTCTCCAAATAAAACTCACTCCTTCACGCATTAATACCGGTACCAGCCGTCCCACTGGTTTTTCAGGTTTTTGCGCATCTCGTTTTCACGCGCGTTGTTGCCGGGGTTGAAGAAGACGGTGCCTTTGAGTTCGTCGGGCAGGAAATTCTGGGCCACGAAGCTGCCCTCGTAGTCATGGGCGTATTTGTATTCCTGGCCGTAGCCAATCTCTTTCATGAGTTTGGTGGGCGCGTTGCGCAGGTGCAGCGGCACCGGCGGGCTGCCCTGTTCCCGCACGTAGGCCCGCGCCGCCCGTATGGCCTTGTACGCCGCGTTGCTCTTGGGCGAGGTAGCCAGATAAATAGCCGTCTGCGACAGGATGATGTCACACTCAGGGTAGCCAATCACCGTGACCGCCTGGAAACACTCGCTGGCCATGATCATGGCCGTGGGGTTGGCATTGCCGATGTCTTCACTGGCCATGATGAGCATGCGCCGGGCGATGAACTTGGGGTCTTCGCCGCCTTCAATCATGCGCGCCAGCCAATAGACCGTGGCGTTGGGGTCTGACCCGCGCATGGATTTGATGAACGCCGAGATGATGTCATAGTGTGCCTCGCCGCCTTTGTCATACAGGGCCAGGTTCTGCTGGGCAATCTGCTTCACCAAGTCATTGGTGATGACAACTTTCTCTTCGGCTTTGCCGCTGCCGTCAATCACAATCTCCAGCAGGTTGAGCAGTTTGCGGGCATCACCGCCAGAGATGGTGAGCAGCGCCTCGTACTCCTGCACGGCAATGGCACGGTTTTTCAGGATTTCGTCTTCTTTCAGGGCTTTCTGGATAAGGTCAATGAGCTCCTGTTTCTCCAGTGATTTCAAAACGTACACCTGGCACCGGGACAGCAACGCCGGGATCACCTCAAACGACGGGTTCTCAGTGGTGGCGCCAATCAACGTGACCACGCCTTTCTCCACGGCGCCCAACAACGCATCTTGCTGCGATTTGTTAAACCGGTGGATCTCATCTATAAACAGCACCGTACCCTGCCGCTTGCGGGCCTGCTCAATGACCTCGCGCACGTCTTTCACACCCGCGTTAATGGCGCTCATGGCTACAAACGGCACTTTGAGGTGCCCCGCAATGATGTTGGCCAAGGTGGTTTTGCCTACGCCCGGCGGCCCCCAGAAAATCATGGACGGCACCATGCCCGCCTCAATGTAGCGGCGAAGCACGCCCTTGGGGCCCACCAGATGCTGCTGACCCGCATATTGGTCTAAGTTGGAGGGGCGCATGCGCTCGGGCAAGGGGGCTTTGGTGGTCTGGAACATGGGCGAAAGTCAATAAGTACAACGTCTTCGGCGGGGCCGCGAAACCGAAGGCTAAGATACTTCCTTTCCTTTTCGTTTTTGGCCTCTTTTCTGAAAAACAGCTCAAAAACAGAATCCCTCAACCTAAGCCCTGAACCGGAAGATTGTTCAACTATGGCGCAAAAGAAGCGTACCTTTCCAGAGCAGATTTTATTCGCCGCCTATGAACAAGGACCAAACCGGACGTACGCTTCTCCAAACCATTGCCGCCTTCACCACCATGGGAGGCTTTCTCATGGACTGGAACAAAACGCACCTCTTCAACCCCGCCTGGACGCCCCACGCCAAATTCCATGACGGCATGACCATTCTTCTGGGCACCTTGCTGGGCAGCGGCGGCCTGTATTTTCTGCAACGCAAAAAAGGGGAGGCCGCGCAAAACCTCCGGACCGGTGCCCTGCTGCCTGCGTTTTTCTACGCCGCCCAGGCGGGCGCGTTCGCGTTTCCCGGCGCGAAGGGGTTAGACGCAGAGTTTCCGGAGAAAATCCCCTCCGTGGGAAAGCTCAGGTTGAACGAAGGGCCTTTCAGTCTAGCCATGCTGGCGGGTTTGGGAGTGGGGTATTGGCTGGCGCGGCAGAAGAGGAGCAGGTAAAAACCTAATCAAATGGAGCGACAGAGACTATTCTGTACCCCTCCTCCATGTTCACTAGCCGCAGGGTGGTACCCGCCAGATGGTATAGCTTTTCCCAAAGCACATAGCCCTTTATTTTATGGTCAAACGTAGCCACCTGCGCCCATTTGCTATGCAACAGATTAGTATCAGGATCTAATTTCAGCAAAGGGTAACGCAGCACCCCTACCTGAGGTGCGGTCAGGGAAGGCTTCTTAAAAACCACCAGGTGCCGCTCCAGCCCAACCGCGGTTAAAAAGGGATCTATTTCCAGCGTGTCGGTTTTGCCTTTATACAATTTCCCTGCCTGCACATAAGGGAATACGTACACAGCCTTGCCCGGGTACTCTTCGTCCTGCTCGTGAGTCCCCCCTAACAGGAGCACCTCTTTCAGGGTGGTAAAACCTCCTCCCTGCCGCAGGAACTCCTCTAAAAAGGCCGCCTTCCCATAAAGCCCACCGCCGTAAGAAACGGCTACCTCCTCATCTACCACCCGTAAAACATAGGCCGTATCTTTCTTGTCACAGGCAATCACCAACCGCTTTATGAAATCAGCAAGACCAGGCACGGCCGCTGTCTCATTGACCGGGGGAATTTCAATGGTTTGGTACCTCACCGGACTTTGCGCCTTGCCAACATCCATGGAAAAGAATAAGGCTACCAAGAGCAGGGTTAGATATTTTCCCATGGAGATTGTGTTCAAAATAAGCAGCCCTACAAGGTAAGAAGTTGCACATGAATAGCCAATTCCCGTTTTTGGCCTGTTTTTCCCAAACCAGGCCAAAAACGGAAAGGGCAGCACCTTAATGCGGCAGCCGGTCCCGGATCACGCCGTAGAAGTAGGTTCCCAGAACGGCCCCTGCTATGGAAATCAGAATGGCCCAGTACCCGTGCCCCAGATTCACAAACAACGGCCCCGGGCAAGCCCCCACCAACGCCCAACCCAGCCCGAAGATGGTGCCGCCCAGCAGATAGCGGGCAACGGTCTTTTCCTTGGGTTGAAAGGTGATGGGGTGGCCCTGCACGTCTCTCAGGTGGAACTTCTTGATGGCAAAGACCAGCACAATGCCCAACACCACGGCCGTGCCGATGATCCCGTACATGTGAAAACTCTGGAACCGGAACATCTCCTGAATACGGTACCATGAGATGGCTTCAGACTTGCTCATCACCACGCCAAACAGAAGGCCGGTCAGGATGAATTTTATACCTTTCATTTTTTTCAAGCTTTTAAGAGAACAGCCACGGCAGCAGCAGGTGGGTCGTGATCAGGCCACCCAGGAAGAACCCGATCACCGCCACCAGTGACGGCCACTGCAGGTTAGACAGGCCACTGATGGCGTGCCCAGACGTGCAACCGCCCGCATACCGCGTCCCAAACCCAATCAACAGGCCGCCTACCAGCAGCAGCAGAAAGCCTTTTACACTCATGACCGCCTCCAGCCCGAACAGCTCCTCTGGCTGCAGCCCCCTGGGCGCGGAAAAACCCAGGGCCTGCAAGTCCTGCACGGTGGCCTGTGAAATCTGCACCGCCTGCCCGTTCTGGAGAAACGCCTCAGAGACCCAGCCGCCCAGCACCGTTCCCACCAGAAACAGCAGGTTCCAGCGCTGCTCCCGCCAATTAAAATCAAAGAACGGCACCCGCTTTCCGGCGCCGCAGGCCGCACAGATCACCCTGAAATTAGAAGAGAACCCAAACGACTTCCCAAAAAACAGCAGCAGCCCCATCACCACCGCAATCACCGCCCCAGACACATACCAGGGCCACGGCTGCGAAAGATATTCCAGCATTTTTTCCATTTTCATTACCGTAGGTGGAAACCAGGCGCCGCCAGGTCTCCCACGTTTACTTTACTAATTGATTGTTCAAGCAACCCGCACCCCTTCTGACTTTCCTAAACAGGAAACAACAGAAGCATTTCTGGTCATGGGGTATCCTCCGCAAAGCCGCTCCCAAAGCCCTTTTGCCTGTGCGCAAGCGTTTGCCTGTGCCAACGGTTTCAGATGATACGGTACTCCAGTGGTACGTAAGCAACCTAGCCCTCGCAGGAGGGGAATACATCCGCAGAAGCAGCAGGGGAATGTCATTTCCAGCGAAGGCGCCAGCAAAAAAACCGCTTCCCTTATGGCCAGCAGATTACGCAGCAATAGACTCCCCGCTTCCTGGTGTAAGAGGAGAAACGTTCCACTGGAGACCCCAGCACAGCAGTTCTCTACCACAGGCACCAGTGTATGCTTGCACCAGCGCCAGGCACTTCCTTATTTTAACGTAGAAGGACAGACAAACTCGGTTCTGGGCACGTCTGTCTCGGCAATGGCTTTGAAGCCCCCGGCTACGTCAATTAAATTGTCAAAGCCCCTGGCCTGTAAGATAGACGCTGCCACCATAGAGCGGTAGCCGCCGGCGCAGTGCAGATAAACCCGTCTGTCTTTAGGGATCTCTGCCAAGTGCTCATTCAAGGAGCTCAGCGGCAGGTTGAGGGCACCGGCCACGTGTTCGGCGTTAAATTCGCTTTGCTTGCGCACGTCTATGACCAGAGGCTGCTCTATGGCAAACCGGCGGGCAAACTCCTGGGCCGAAATGGACTCCTGTGACGCTACTTCTTTGCCCGCAGCCTCCCAGGCGGCCAGGCCGCCTTGCAAATAACCCAGGGTGTGGTCATAGCCCACCCGGGCCAGGCGGGTCACCACTTCCTCTTCGCGGCCCGCATCTGAGACAAACAAAATGGGCTGCTGAATGTCTGGGATCAACTCCCCCACCCACGGGGCAAAACTTCCGTCCAGGCCAATGTTGATGGCGTTGGGGATATGACCGGCGGCAAAATCAGCGGCTTTTCTGGTGTCCAGCACCAGCGCCCCGGCTTCATTGGCCGCGGCCTCAAAGGCAGCCGGGGAAAGTGCCTGCAGGCCCTGCGTCAGGACGTGCTCAATATTGGCGTAGCCTTGCTTGTTCATCTGCACGTTGAGCGGGAAATACCCCGGCGGCGGCAACAGACCGTCTGTCACCTCTTTGATGAACTCCTCTTTGGTCATATTCGCCCGGAGGGCATAGTTGGTCTGCTTCTGGTGCCCCAGCGTGTCAAAGGTTTCTTTGCTCATGTTCTTGCCGCAGGCAGACCCGGCCCCGTGGGCGGGGTACACCAGCACGTCATCTGCCAGCGGCATGATCTTGGCCCGAAGGGAATCATACAGATACCCCGCCAGCTGCTCTTTGGTGAGGTCAGATTTGGCGGCCAGATCAGGCCGGCCCACGTCCCCAATGAACAGGGTGTCTCCCGTGAAGAGGGCGTAGTCTTTCCCGGTTTCGTCTTTGAGCAGATAAGTGACAGACTCCATGGTATGGCCCGGCGTGTGCAGCACCTGCAGGGTCACGTTCCCCAGCGTCAGCACCTCGCCGTCCTGGGCCAGATGGGCCTCAAAGGCAGGGGTGGCGGCTGCGCCGAACACAATCTGGGCCCCGGTGGCCTGGGCCAGATCTACGTGGCCAGACACAAAATCTGCATGAAAATGGGTCTCCAGCACGTATTTGATACGGGCTCCGTTTTTCTGGGCCTGCAGCAGGTAGGGTTTTATTTCGCGGAGCGGGTCAATGATGGCCGCCTCGCCGTTGCTTTCAATATAATAGGCTCCCTGCGCCAGGCAGCCGGTATAAATCTGTTCTACTTTCATAGGGTTACTTGTCTTTAGCGGTGACAAAGTTCTATAGGATTTCACCGGGGTTCAGTGACTTTGGTCACTTACCCGGGATTAAAGGAAAAATTCTTTTAGTATAATAAATAGGCCCATGGCCAGCACAAACCACCCGAAGTTCTTTTTCAGCCGCTGGCTGTCTACTTTATGGGCAATGCCCGCGCCCACAAAAATACCCAGCACCGCCAGCGACGAGAACGACAGCAGAAAGGCCCAGTCAATGGGATAGTGCCCCAGATCCCCCAGAAACCCAATGAGCGAGTTGCTGGCAATAAGCACCAGTGACGTGCCCACCGCCATTTTCATGTCCAGGCGCAGCAGCAGCACCAATGCCGGAATAATCAGAAAGCCCCCGCCCGCGCCCACCAGCCCTGAGACCAGCCCCACAAAAACCGCCTCCAGAAAGGTAAGCAGCAGGCTCAGCCTGCGGCTGGAGAATCCCTGCCAGCTCAGAAAGAACCCGCTTCTGATCATGCTCAAAGACGCCATGACCATGAGCAGGGAGAACAGCACCATGAGAAACACCTCTTTGGTTACCACCAGCGTGTGTATCTCAAAAAATGTCTGGGGCAGGGCCGGCACCACATACAAACGGGTGAAATAAATGGTCAGCAGAGAGGGCAACCCAAAGGTGAGCACCGTCTTAAAACTCACCAGCCCCTGCCTGAAGAACCGCACCCCGCCTACCGCACTGGTCACCCCCACCACAAACAAAGAGTAAGAAGTGGCCAGCACCGGGTTCAGCCCTATGAGGTACACCAGAATGGGCACCGTTAAAATAGAGCCGCCGCTTCCGGTCAAACCCAGTGACAGCCCTATCAACAATGCCGAAATGTACCCCAGTATCTCCATGTATTCTGTTTTGGTAGGGCAAAGGTAAAAGATACTTTGGGCTGTCACAGTGACTTTTGTCACAGAGGCGTTTTTAGCCTGTTTTCTGAAAAGCAGGCCAAAAACAGGAAGGAGCCGCTTAGAGACTTACGCCAGCCCGTGTAGCTCAATAGAGTTCCGGTGCAGGGTGAGCATGCCCCGCTGCTCCAGCTTTTTGAGGAGGCGCGAAATGACTTCGCGGGAGCTGTTCAGTTCTTGGGCAATCTGCTGGTGCGACAGTTTCAGGTGGTCTCCCTGCACCTGCCGGTGGCGTTTGAGGTAGAAAAGCAGCCGCTCATCCAGGCTTTTAAACGCGACGGCATCTAAGGTCTGGAGAAGTTCCTCAAACCGCTGCCGGTAGGTACCAATGACAAACGCATGCCAGCTGGGGTATTGGGTCAGCCACCGCTCCGTCACGGGCAAGGGCACCAGCAGCACCTGGGCCGGGGTCACGGCCTGCGCCGAAATGGCACTCTGCTCCTCTCTGGCCGCGCACAGCATAGACAGGGCACAGGCGTCTCCGGGCTCCAGAAAGTACATGAGAAACTCATTTCCCTCTTCGTCTTCACGGTACACCTTCAGGAGCCCGCTCAGCAGCAGCACAGATGACCTCAGAAACTGCCCCGTGCGCACCACCACCTCCCCTTCCTGCAATTGCCGGTGCGTGCTCTTTTGCAGGAGCTCATCCCGCAGCGTGGGCTCCAGATGGGGGAAATGTTGCTGCAGAAGGGCGGGCAGGTGGCTCATGTGGCGGAGAAGGGTTACATACGTTCAGGCGGGCTAATTTCAATCTTTTATGGCACAATTCCTCCGGTCAGGTACTCCGCTTAAAATTATCTGCTTATTTTAGAACCTGATTTATGCGCCTTTTCTATGCCACCGCTACACAAACGCTGCTCTAACCACCTGAGGTTGTCTAACCCGCCCCGGCCAGCCTCATTGCCGCCCGCGGTTGTAAAGCCAGCTATACATTAAAAGCTGTTTTCGGTCTGATTTCTGAAAAATAGCCTCAAAACAGCACATTAGCCCCAAACTTCCTTTCAACATTTCACCACCCGCTAACCCATGGCCACCGCCACCCCCACCACGGCTGAGAAGATAGAGACCTACTTCACCCATGCCCCTGCTTTTGCGCAGCCTATCTGTGACAAGATCAGAAACGCCATTAGCCAGGCTGACCCGGCCTTGAAGCCCAGCTGGAAATGGAATGCACCAGTGTATGAGAAAGCCGGCCCCGGCATGGTTTGCGCCATTGGCATTTTCAAGAAACATGTCAACCTCTCTTTTTTTCAGGGGGCGCTTCTTCTAGACCAGCATGGGTTGTTCACCAGCGGCCAAGATGCCAAAGCCCTGCGCCGCATCAAGTTCACAGATGTGGCGCAGGTGCCAGAAGCGTTGCTGGTAGAATACCTGCAGGCAGCGGTGAAACTGCCGGCTGGTACGGCGGCAAAATCTACAGAACGGGATCTGCTGGAGATACCAGAAGACCTGAAAGCAGCACTGCAGGAGGGCCAGCAGCTGGAAAAGTTTGAGCAGATGGCCTACACCCACCGCAAAGAGTACCTGCGCTGGGTCCAGGAAGCCAGAAAGCAGGAAACCCGTGACAGCCGCATCCTGAAAACGGTGGAGCGCATGGCCATTGGGAAAAAATTCTGCTGACTTCCTTCAAGGCCTCTGTTAGCTCCCGCAGAAACTCCCGGTGCTCCCCCAGATGGTAAATAGCAGTTTCTATCTCCTCAGTAGAGGCATAGAGGCTGCTCCCGTAGGTCATGTGCAGGTATTTGGCCGTCAGTTTGAAGGGCACCTCAAAACCGTCTGGCAAATCCGGGTCAGCGCCCACGGCGAGCAAAAAAACAGTTTTCCCCGCAAGTTTCCGCCCAAGGCTTTTTTGCACCGTCACCAGATCTGTGAGGCGGTCAAAGAAGGTTTTCAGCAGGCCGCTCATGGCATACCAGTACACCGGCGTGGCAAACACAATGACCGGGTGCGGCAGCATCTGCTCCACCACCCTCGCAAACGCATCTTGAGGCCCATAGTCATTCTCATAGCGGTAAGGCCCAATAGGATAATCAAGCAGGTCAAGCAGCGTATGCGGTGTATCCTGGAATACTTTGTCCAGCAGTTGTCTGGTATCACTGTCTTTTCGGGCACTGGCCAGCAGGATGAGCGGTTTCTGGTGGGGCATGGTTTTCAGCCGATGAAGCGTCTGTCAAGGTAGTAGTTTCTGACTTTCTGGCCCTACCACCGGGCATGAACTTTTCCGTTTTCGGCCTGTTTTGCAGAAAACAGGCCGAAAACGGAAAACGATGGGAAGCAAGGGATGGCGGAAACTTGTCATTCTCCTGAAGCGGAACAGGGAGGCGAAACGCAGTGACCGAAGCCCCACCCCAACCCCCTCCCAAGTGGGGAGTATCTGGTATAAGTGGGGCAAGTGGCGGTATACCCGTACCTCAGCAATGCGTGAACCAGCAGGTGTCAACATCCCCCTTCGCCCCCTTCAAAGGGGGAATATCGAAGTGAGTCCTGAGTCCTGAGTCTTGAGTTCTGAGTCTTGAGTCCTTTCTTTTCATCTTAGGCAGTTCAGCACGAATGAGGCAGCAATGCCTTGCCTGATCTCGCAGCCGTGCCGCGAGGCAGCCAGAGACCGCCCATCACGCCGCTCTTCCGGATTTATAATCCGGAAGCAGGTACTGAGGGGATTTGTAATCCCCGTTACGCCGCCTTTGAACAACTATTACTGCGGATTGCAAATCCGCGGGAAGTTTTGATTCGGGATTACAAATCGCGAAAAGCGGAGAAAGTAAAAGCCCTCTGCCTCTAAGGGGGGAGTGTTCGGGAATGCGTGGGGGCGTATGCTACACGCCCCTACAGCAATGCGCGTCCTCCTGTGTAAACATCCCCCTTCGCCCCCTTCAAAGGGGGAGTATTGGAGTGAGTTCTGAGTCCTGAGTCTTGAGTCCTTCCTTTTTCCTTAGGCACTTCAGCAGGAATGAAGCAGCAATGCCTGCTCTCGCTGCCGCGCCGCGGGGAAGGCCGCCCGTCATCTGTAGGCACGAGTCCGGAGACTCGCGCCAGCACGTGAGTATCAGCTGGCGTTAGAAGGCACGGAAGTAACTTCCGCGCCATAAAGGGCAGAAGAAGCAGAAGCAATGTGAGGCTGCCACCCCATGGAAGCTGAAAGCTTCCGCCATTATAGGTCCAAGTTAGAAACTTGAACCAGAGAAAGCGGCAAACAAGCAGCAAGAAGTAAACAAACAGCAATGAACAATCAACACTTCTGCTAGTGGCACCTGGGTTAATTAGCACTTCTGCCCCTGGCTGATGTGCGCAGCACGGGCTCGCCACAGGCTAGCGGATCAGCAGTGGTTACCTACAGAGGCAGACAGAGTAAGTAAGGCAGTAATAGCAAAGGAACCGAAACCAGTCCTGGGGGTGAGCGCCTCTGTTAATACGGTGCCGCTTCGGCGGCAAGGCCGGAGGGCCTAGTTTTAACAGCAGTGCTCACCGCCAGGACGGGGCCCCGCGGCCGTGAGCGCTTACCGGAAAAGATGAAACAACACAGTGAGTGAGGCACCGGAGCAAGCGGCACCGCCATGGGAACAGCAGACTACGCATTGCCACTGCAGCAGCCGCTAACCAAGGAAACAGCAAACTACGCATTGACACTGCAGCAGATAGCCAAGGAAGCACCAGAATACACATTCCAGCGGAAGCAATCAACCCTACAAGATATCCTGCAAGCCGCACTAACTGAGACTCCCTAGCTTTAGAAAAGCCCTTCCTTACTCCACCACATGCGCCACAAACTGCGACAGATTGGTGATGATCCCGCGTTCCCGCCGGAACCCGATGGCACAGCCTTCACCGGCCCAGAAGACGCCGGCCTGGTAACGGTAGCCCTGGCTGTCTTGCGGAAGCTCGGCCCACGCCTGGTACACCTGCGGCTGACTGCCGTAATCCCCAGTAGTGGAGGCCACCTCTGAAAGCTCACGCACCTGAATGTTCTGGCCCTCCCTTCCAAAAAAGGGCTTGGCCACGGCTTTCCCCGCAAAGACTTGGAAATCAGTCTGGAGCAGCAGCGGGTGGTATGGGAACTGCTGCCACAGCCACGCCAAAAACCCTTTACTCTGAAAGATAAGCGAGTACGCCGGGTTGGCAATGACCACGTTGCGCGAAAACTGCAGGTCCACCACATCTGTGCACAGCTCGGGCTCCAGTTCAGCAAACAGCTCCCACGGCACCAGCTTGAACAGGAACGGGAACTTGCGCCACTGCTCTGCCCCGGTCTGCGCCCAAATACCGCGTTCGGCCCCCAGCATAGACACCTCCATCTCATCTGCGGCACAGATATGGGTGTCAAACCCGGCTTCGTGGGCGGCCTCGGCCAGTACCTGGCAATTGGTGAAATCCTCTTTGCTTCCGCCCAGGTAAATCAACAATAGGGCGGGCTCCAGGTCAGGATTCAAGCCTTTCCAGGTGAGGAACTGCTCCACCAGCGCCTCATATAAGCCGTTGGCCTGCTGGTTCTCGTTTTTTCCGGCGGCAGCCAGGCTGGCCCACTGCACCACCGCCGTCTCCGGAACAGACGTGGCCGTGTCAGCGTTGAACTCCAGCAGCTTCACCCCGTCTGGGGTTTGCGCAAAGTCAAAGCGGCCGTACAGATGCCAGTGGCGGTCATCGTTCCAGGAATGCCGCACCGCCCGCCACAGCCGCTCCGGAATCCCAATTTTCTGCAGGAAGTCATCAGGCAGCTCATCGGGCACCGCCTCTACCATCATCTGGTACAGGGTAGAGGCCGCTTCCAGCAGGTCATCTGCCTGGGCCTGCGGCAAGACTACGGCTTTGCCGGAAAGGTAGGTTTGGCACTCCTCCTCCACCACCCACTCCCAACCCATCTGCTTGACCATTTGGGTGACGTCGCCGTGGTGCGGAAGAAGTTTTACAGGCTGCGGTTGCTCTGGCATTTTAAAATTGCTGATGGTTGATTGTAGATTGATGATTGTTTGGGAAGGTTCGTTTCAGATATACCGCCCGCTTTTTGGGTATTTTGCTTTTGTCACCTTGAGAGTTCCTTCTCCTTTTGTCATCCTGAAAGGATCTTTTGGGCGAACTAGACAAACTTTAAATAGAAGCGCCTAAGGCTTTCTGCAAAACCAGGAGGTGATTTCTGTTTTCGGCCTACTTTCTGAAAAACAGGCCGAAAACAGGAATTGGTAGGTTTTATCTTTTGGCACTTAAACACTCCTAATTTTCTTGCGATAATAACACAGAGATAGCAGATGCTTCCATAGTCGGCCACTGTTCCCTAAGATCCTTTCAGGTGGCAAAAGGGTAGTTACGTGTTTTACGAGCTCTATAGAACTATAGAACGCTAGCAGCACTAGAAAAACAGTTACCCCCCAAAGCCCCCAGACCGCCCCCCAAAGGTGCCGGAGCGGCTGCTGCTGGGGCGGGTGGAGCGCACCCCGCCAGAGGAAGTGGCCGGACGGCTGTAAGCGCCGGTGGTGCCTCTAAACGCCTGGGCGCCGCGGCTGCGTTCAGTGGCAGTCTGCTGGCGCCACGCCTCGGTGCGTTGCAGGGTGCTGGGGTTGGCGTAATAGCGCGGGTTGGGAGACATCATACGGCCGGCCATGTAGCCAATGCCGCTCCACATGAGCACGTTCATCAGCCCGAAACCAGAGCCGTTGTGCGGGTTGGCCTGCGTGTACTCCTGCATGCGGCGCTCCAGCTCCAGCCCTTGCAGCGTGTCTACCTGCCCGTTGTTGTGCTTCAGGATGGCCATCACCTGCCCCGCCCCGGCGGGACGCTCGTCTGTGATTTTCCAGTTGTCTGGGCTTACCTCGGTCATCTCAGTCACCACCCCCTGGGTATAGGCGGGAGCACTTTCACCGGCATTCCATTCAGTTGAGGCCTCATTGCGGGCAGAGCGGTTGTCTGAGCAGGAAGTAAGACCCAGGCACGCAGCGGCGCTCACCAGCAACACGTTGCGCGAGAAATCACCAATAAGGAAGTAACGCTTTTTCATAACAGTGAGTACGGAAGCCGTTTCTGGCTTGTTTTTGTAAAAGTAGCTCTAAAACAGAAATCTACCCATAAGTCGCCCGGCGGCGGAAAATATTACTACTCCCACAGCGGGTAGTGCTCCAGGTTCACTTTCTTCTGGAAGAAGATCTGGGTGGAGGCCTCAAAGGAGGCGGTGTAATCAGAGACATAGAAATGCGGTTCGCCCAGCAGCTGGGGAGCCGCCATGTTTAGCGCCTGCAACACCTGCCCCACGTGCCGGGCCACCAGCTCAGAGGCATCCAGCACCTGCACGGCGCCCTGGTAAAAAGAATCAATCTGCTCCTTTATAAGGGGGTAATGGGTGCACCCCAGAATCAACGCCTCAATGCCGGCCAGCGCGGGGTCAGACAGATAGGTCTGCACCACGCTCTCTGAGATGGTGTTGTTGAAAAAGCCTTCCTCAATCATGGGGGCCAGCAACGGCGTGGCCAGTGATTTCAGCTGCACCCCCCGGTCCAGCCCGTCAATCTTCTTTTTATAGACATTGGAGTTCACGGTCTGCTTGGTGCCAATCAACCCCACCGTTTTTTGGGCAAATTGCTCCCCCACATACGCCACCACGGGATCAATGACATTGAGCACATGGGCCTTGCTGCCTACGTACTCCCGCACCAGCTCATACGCCGCCGCCGAGGCTGAATTGCACGCAATCAAAATAATTTTACAATTCTGCCTAATCAACAGGTCACAGATTTTGACGGCGTAAGCCTGTATAGCAGCGGTAGATTTGTCACCGTACGGCAGGTGGGCCGTGTCTCCAAAATACACCAGTTGTTCCTCGGGCAAATGGGTTTTAATGGCTTTTGCCACGGTTAAACCACCTATTCCGCTGTCAAACACCCCAATGGGGCGTTGCCTTTTCTCTTGTTGCATCAGCAATTTTTATGATCACCAGAAACCGTCAAAATACACACCCGTATAAATACCCATATTCGTAAAATACAAACCAAAAATGTACTTTTCCGAAACAACACCTAAAACGATGGCGTAAAAGACCATACAAGTTGAAACTAAAAAAGGAGGAATAAAAATGAAAATGTTATCAACCCGCGCCCACGGGATTATGGATTATCTGGTGGGCATTTTATTGATTGCGGCTCCGTTCATCCTTGATTTTGACCGAGGCGGCGCCGAAACCTGGGTTCCCATTATAGTGGGTGCTGTTATTTTACTGCAGAACCTCATGACAAACTGGGAAGTGGGCGTATTCAGAGCCATGTCTGCTAACATGCACTTGAACATGGACTACCTGATTAGTATTTTCTTGGCGGCCTCACCCTGGATCTTTAATTTTGATGAGTATGTGTACCTGCCGCACCTGATTGTAGGTATTGTGATCCTGCTGCAGGCTATGATGACCCGTGTGGTTCCTGAGCATGGCGCTGTGACCAATGCCGGTCCTGCCAATGCCCGCCACCCCTACAGAGGGAGCAGCATGAACCATGGCCATACACACTAATTCTAGTGTAGACGCCAGTTAGTTAAAGAAAAAGCAGAAAAAAGGCCGGGAAATCTCCCCGGCCTTTTTTCTGCTTTACCCCCGGGGCAAAAACCGGTGTAGCTTACACCCTTCCCATTGCGTACCTTTGTTCTATGAATTACCTATCAGCAGACGCTATATCTAAAAGCTTCGGAGACCGCTGGCTGTTCCAGAACCTTACCTTTGGCATTAACCGCGGGCAACGCGTAGCCTTGATTGGAGCCAACGGCGCCGGAAAAACCACCCTCTTGCAGATTTTGGCCGGTACCATTCCGCCAGACAACGGCACTGTGAGCGTACGCAAAGGCATCAAAGTAGGGTACCTGTGGCAGCAGCCCGAGTTCCCGGCCGGCGCCACCGTGCAGGAGGCCATTTTCTCAGGCCAAAGCGAAGTACTGGAGGCTATCAGAGACTACGAGGCCTGTATTGCCGACCCCCACGTGTCTGACGCCAAAATGCAGAAGGTGATGGAGCGCATGGAGAACCTGCACGCCTGGGAATATGAGGTGCGCACCAAACAAATCTTAGGCAAACTGGGCATACAGAACCTGGAGGTGATGGTAGAGCACCTGTCTGGCGGACAGAAAAAACGCGTGGCCATGGCCCGGGTGCTGATTGAGGAACCGGACCTGCTGATCCTGGATGAGCCCACCAACCACCTGGACCTGGAAACCATTGAGTGGTTTGAAAACCTGCTGACCACTGAGCAGACTACGCTCCTCATGGTGACCCACGACCGCTACTTTCTGGACCAGGTAGCCAATGAGATTGCAGAACTGGACCGCGGCCAGCTGTACACCTACAAAGGCAACTACAGCTATTATGTAGAGAAGAAGGCAGAACAGGAGGAAGCCAATGCCGCTGAGATGGGCAAGGCCAAACAACTGCTGAAGAAAGAACTGGATTGGATGCGCAAGCAGCCGCGCGCCCGGGGCACCAAGTCTAAATCAAGGGTAGACGCTTTTTACGACCTTAAAGACAAAACTTCACAGAAAGATACCCGCACCCAGCTGGAGCTGTCAGTGAAAAGCACCCGGCAGGGAAACCAGATTCTGGAGATTGACCACCTGAGCAAACGGTTTGGCGACAAAGTAGTGCTGAATGATTTCAGCTATGTGTTCAGAAAGAAAGACCGCGTAGGCATTGTAGGCCCCAACGGAGCCGGCAAAACTACTTTTCTGAACATGCTGACCGGCCGCTTGGCCCCAGACAGCGGTGAAATCATTGCCGGCCAGACCACCGTCTTTGGGTATTACACCCAGTCTGAGCTCACCTTCAATGAAAACCAGCGCGTGATTGACGTGGTGAAAGAAGTGGCCGAGGTAGTGGAAACCGGCAACGGCGAAACCATTACGGCCAGCCAGTTTCTGCAACACTTCCAGTTTCCGCCCGCGCAACAGTACACGTTTGTGAGCAAGTTGAGCGGCGGTGAGAAAAGACGCCTGCAACTGCTGCGCGTCCTGATCAAGAACCCTAATTTCCTGATTCTGGACGAGCCCACCAATGACCTGGACATTCAGACCCTGAACATTCTGGAGGACTTCCTGATCAACTTTGGCGGCTCCCTTCTGATTGTCTCCCATGACCGCTATTTCATGGACCGCCTGGTGGAGCACTTATTTGTCTTTGAGGAAAACGGCCACCTGCGTGATTTCCCGGGCAACTACACAGATTACCGGGAATGGGCAAAAGAGCGGGAAGCCTTGACCGCAGAGAAAGAAACAAGCCCCTCTTCTACCCCCGCCGCCCCAGCCCCCGTTGCCACCCCGGCAGCGCCTGCAGAAACGACACCCAAGCGCAAAGCCACCTTTAAGGAGAAGCAGGAGTACGAGCAACTGGAGAAACAAATTGAGGAGCTGGAAGCAGAAAAAGAAAAGCTGACAGAAGAGATGAACTCAGGCGAAGGCGACCACAAACGTCTGGCAGAAATGGCCCAGCGCATTCAGCAGATCACAGACCAGGTTGATTCTAAAACCATGCGCTGGCTGGAACTGGCGGAGATTATATAGAAGCCGTGAATTCCAAATTCCTGTTTCCGGGCTGTTTTTCTGAAAACAGCCCGGAAACAGGAAACCCACCACCAATTCATCAGAAAATCCATTCCATCAAAACTCCAACAATTTCAGGGCACCCTACTTCTGTGCCTTTCTGTTTTGGAGCCGTTTTGGCTAAAACGGCTCCAAAACAGAAAAACCCGCCTAAGCTGGTTTTCAGCACAAGCACCAGACCTAAACCACCCACCCCAGTTCAGCTTAGAACCAAAGAGAGAAGGGGCTTCCATGATTAGAGCCTGAGCACAAGTGTCTTTTGTGCCGCAAACGGATATTAAAAGAATCCAACGGTTGCCTCGCCCCCGTAGCGCTGTCATGCTGCTTAAAAAACTGCAGAAGAACCTTTTGCTCCCCGGTTTCGCCTGCAAATTAATATACAAAAAGGGGCTTATGGGCTGCTTACAAACCAACACCTCCCCAGAATAGAGGCACAAGAGCTGGCTTTAACCGTCTGATCTCCCCTAACTGCTAAGAAAAAAGCCCGTTGCAGATTTTACTCAGCCACGGGCTCCTCCCAATTTCTTTCCGCACCGCGGAAAATAGCTCTATTTAATACACGTTGGGCTTTCTCTGGTAACTGAAGGAGAAGCCTACTTTCTGAGGAGTACTCACCTGCTGCTCCTCCAGCTTCTGCTTCACGGTGATTTTCCTGATCTCATCTACCTCTGGCGCCACCAGGTCATTGTTGACCGCGGCAATCATGGCACTTTCAATGAAAAGACGCAGCGTCTCCTCGTCTATTTTATTTTTAGCCATGTCATTGTAAGACAGGTCCAGCTGCTTCACCCCTTCCAGGTAGAAATGGTTGTCAATATTGATCAACACCCGCCCCAGCAGGTAGCCAGGGTCATTTAACCGGTTGTACCTGATAGAGTCAGCCATGAAGTTATACGCCATGATATGCCCGAAGAACCGGCGCCTGAAATCTTCATCTACGTAGCGGCTGCGCATCAGCTCATGCTCATCTGGCAGGGTGATGATGTTGGAGTGCATGACAAAAATGAGCAGATCACCTGAGAACTTGATATGGAATTCAAAGTCATTGTAGCTGCGGTATTCAATTACCACACTGGCATCTACCCCAGAAAAACGTTCTTTTAAGCTGTCTACAATCTTAATGGCACAAGACCGCAGCTGTTCAAAGATTTCCTTGGTGTTTCTGAAGATAGCCTGCTTGGTGCTTGACTTCTGACGCAAACCTTCAAAAATTGACTCTATCCTGTCTTCCATAGCTCATCTTTTGGTTTTGTTGCCTTACTGCGTACTAGTGTTTGTTCTTCAATTGTACCCTGGCAGCGCCAATTTAGTTTTCATTCTCTGAACCGGCCGGGTAAATCTGCCCCTGACCTGCCATGCGCGCCAGTTCCTGGCTGGTTAGCCCAGCCACCTCCTGGAGCACTTCCCATGTATGCTGCCCCAACCCGGGCGGGAATGACAACTCTGCCCGGGCCACCATCTCAGCGGTAATCGCTACCTGCCGCACCCCTTGCCACTGCCCGTTTTCACCGGCCAGCAACTGCCCCAGCCCCAGTGGCTGCGCCAGCGCCTCAGGCACCGTGTGCACCGCCCCTGCCGGCACATGTTGCTGAATCAACGCCTGCAGCAGCGGTTCCCGCTCAAACCGGTTTACCAATTCAGATAAACGCACATTGAGCGCCACCCGGTTTATTACCCTTCCCTTATTGGTTTTATACATCTCCTGCCCCGCCAGCGCGGGCTCCTCCAACACCTGGCACAGAGAGGAGAACTGCCGGTCATCTCCTACCGCCAGCACCAGCTCTTTGCCGTCTGCCGTGGTATAGACCGTACCGTAAGGGACAATATTGGGGTGCTCAGAACCCATTCTTTCAGGGGCTTTTCCTGCCACCAGGTAATTGGTGGCCTGGTTGGCCAGCGAAGAGAGCGCCGCCCGCAGCAGGGAAACTTCTACATACTGCCCCTGCCCGGTTTTTTCCCGCAGGTACAGCGCCGCCAGCAGCCCCTCTTTTAGCTGGTGGGCCGCCATAAGATCTATCATGGCTACCGGCATTTTCACTGGCCCGCCCCCTTTCTCTCCGTTCATGTACATGAAACCCGCCTCGGCCTGCAGCACAGCATCATATCCGGCCCTTTTGCTTTCATTGCCATACCCGGTCACATGGCCATAAAGGAGCCTGGGGTTTTTGGCTGACAGGGTTTCATACTCCATTCCTAATTTCTCAGCGTCTCCCGGCTTAAAGCTCACCAGCACCACATCTGCCTTGGCCACGAGTTCATAAACCGCTCTTTTGGCTTCAGCCGAGGCCAGGTCCAGACAAACAGACTTCTTTCCCCAGTTGGCGGCGGCAAAATAGGCAGACACGTCCTGGGAAGGGTCTTCAGATGAAAGTTTCCATTGCCGGGTCACATCTCCGCGGGAGCGGAGGTTTTCTATTTTAATGACTGTGGCTCCCATCTCGGCAAAGAACTGACCTACGCTGGGGCCGGCCAGCACACTTGCCAATTCCACTACCAGTAGATCATGGAACACACCTTGGTTCTGCGGCATTCTGTTTTTGGGCTGTTTTTCCAAAAATGGGCAAAAAACAGGTAAATGAAAAGTGCAGGCACCGTCCAGGCAAAAACAGTCTTCTCTTCCATGCCCTCACTATGCAACTCGCCTTCATTTACTTTTCACCCCACCAATCTGCCAAACCAGGATAGGCAAAAAAAAGGCGGCGACCTTGTGGCCGCCGCTTTTCCAAAGCATCCTATTGTAAAAACTTCTGTTTCTGTTATCTCACTACCAGGCGTTGAGTTTCAGTTACACCGTCTGCCGTGATAGAGATCATGTAGATTCCCTGGCTCAAACCCAGACCAGTCAGGTTCAAGGTACCGTCAGCGTTCATGGCCCCTGTGTGCAGCACTCTGCCGCTCAGGTCAACCAGGCGAACATTCACAGTGCCTTTGGGAAGTTCTGCAAAGCGGATGTTCACATTGCCGTTGGTCACTGGGTTAGGGAACACACTCACTTTTGCCGCTCCATTTACTTCTGCGCCACCTGCGTTGTTGACAGAGATTACTTTTGAGTATTCTGTAGTACCATCCAGGTCAACCTGACGAAGGCGGTAGTAGGCAGTTCCTTTGGCGGCGCTACGGTCAGTGAAGGCGTAGTCAATGATCACTGATGTGTTACCGGAGCCTTTTACCTCACCCACTTTCACGAAGTCCTTGCCGTTGGCGCTACGCTCAATCTCAAAGCGGTCATTGTTGATCTCTGTGGCTGTTGTCCAAACCAGTTCTACAGCACCGTTGCGGGACACGCCTTCAAATCTGGTCAGGGATACAGGAAGCGGGGTACCGGCGCCACAGTCAGCCACCACTACTGTAGCCTCTCTTGTTGTTGTGCCACACTCGCTGGTAGCAATTACTCTCACAGTCAATGGCTGGCCCAGCTGGTCTTCTTCAAAGATGGCCACTACTTCAACATATCCGTTTCCTTCGTCAACCGGGATGAAACCTTCTGGCAATTGGAATTCATAAGTAACGCCTTCCTGCACATTGGCTACTTCAAAGCGGTAGGTATCATCAGAGAGGTTACACACAGTGTCTGGGGCTACCAGTGTTACTTGCGGGGCACCGGTTGGGCAGGTGTTTTCACATTCAACCACTTTCACTGGCAAGCAAACCGCCTCAGCACCACAGTTGTTGGCATTTACCGCTACCACTGTTACATAAAGAGTGGTATCTACTGGTGCATTCACTTTTACGGTTACAGATCCGTAGGCCTGGCTCACTACTTCAAACTCATCTGGCAAGAAGAACTGGTATTTGATTTTACCGGCTGCATCTGGGTTCTTCACAGAGAACGTATAGTTCTTGGTTGGGCTTGGGCAAACTTCATCTGGAGCGTTCACTTGCAGATCAGGCTTGGTGCATGGGCTGCAGTTTGGCTTTTTAGTTACCGGAATGGCATCATACCCAGCGCCGCAGATTTTGTTGTTTTTCTTCTGGTTGCTTGATACACTCACAGAAACTTCACCGGTAGTATTTCCTGCTTTCACAATCAACAAGTCGGTTCCTTGTCCAGAAACAATCTCCCAGCCAGCAGGCACTGACCAGTCATAATCGAAAGATTTTTTGTTCCCGGCATTGCCGTTGCCATTTCCGTTGGCTTTTACTTTCTCTACATCTGCCTCAAACTTGAGCACATCTCCCTGGCAGAACTGGGCCGGACCAGTGATCACTACTTCCATTTTCTTACCTGGGTGCACAGGTTTTGTACGAACTTTGGTACCGCAGTCAGCATGGTTCACTTTCACTTTCATTGTACCAGGCTTCATACCCACTCTTACAGTCACACAGTTGGTACCCTGGCCAGAGATGATCTCCCATCCGGAAGGGGCGTTACCGGCGTGCGCTCTTGGCACATCCCACACGTAAGAAGTATATTTTGAATCAGCTTTGATGCAGTAAGTTACCACATCACCAGGGCAAGGATTGGCAGGACCTAAAATGTCTGAAGGCTGGGAAGTGTTGCATTTTACACCGCCGTTGTTGTCATTTCCTTTTCCAGCGTTGTTTTTTCCCTTGCCACCGCCATTGTTACCATCTGTGTTTCCGCCAGTTGAGCCGTCACCACCAGTTAATACTCCACATTTGGCTAAGTCAAAGGTTACCATGCCTACAGTAGTTGACGCCTTGGCGGCCACCCGCAGGGTGCGCATGGTTGAAAATTCAAAAGCACTTACATCAAAGGTAAAGACGTCTGTAGCTCCGTTTTTATAACCGTTAATGCCAACACCCTCAAATTTAATTGAGTAGAAAGGGTTGTTAGTACCATTCTCTACTTTGTAATTATACTTTTCTGAGGCATAAGAAACAGCGTTTGAGGTAACGCCTGCTCCGTTTGGCAATTCAAAAGCTGCATAGCTTAAATCATTGGAGCAGTTGGTTTTGATTCTGAAAGACAACCGCACATAATCATTTTCAAGGTTCTCAGCACCTAAAAAGGTAAAATCAAAGCACTGATTGGAAGAAGTGCACTGTGCCTGCGCTTGCTGCGCCAGACCCAAAAGTATAAGCAATAGGGTACAACCCCATGAAAGTATTAGTTTTTTCATGACAATAGGAAAAAAATGGCAGTTTGGATATTTTCGCTAAAGAAGCAGCAACTCAAAGACCCACAAGGGGGTAAAGAAAGAATGGAACCTTAGTTCAGGAAGATCTGATAAGTAAGATCAGTAATCTTAGATTTGATCAAGAGAGGTAGTACAATTATTTTCATATTTTTATCTTTTCTTAAAGGTCTAACAACTAAACAATGTTCTATTTCATTGTTATATCTTCTTTAACGGAAGCAATTTTTAGCAGTTTCACGCTAATTGCACTTTCAATCAATCTTACAAACACCTTCTTTGTTTTATTATATATTTTTACTTGCATTTAGCGATTTAAATAACTTTAACACCAAAACCACCTTTTTAACTATATAACATTTCAAAGTTTAACACATAACAAACCATCTTAAGAGGCTTGCTAACCTCTACAAAACCATCCATTAACCATCTTCTTCACACTCCTGAATAATACCAGTTAAGCCACAAAAAAAAGGCGGTAACCATATGGTTACCGCCTTTCCAGGGCCTCCTTTTGCAACTACGCTTACCTATCTCACCATCAGCCTCTGGGTCTCGTTTACACCGCCGCCATTGATGGAGATCATGTAGACCCCGCTGCTCAACCCCAGGCCACTCAGGTTCAGTGTGCCGTCTGTGCTCAGCGTGGCAGTGTGCAGAACCCTTCCGCCCAGGTCAACCAGACGCACGCTCACCTCTCCTTTAGGCACCTCAGCAAAGCGGATGCTCACGTTACCGCTGGTCACTGGGTTAGGGAACACGCTCACTTTAGCAGAGGCCCCTGCGTTGGCCACCCCTGCGTTATGCTTCACAGAGATCACCTTTGAGTATTCCTGCGAGCCGTCCAGGTCTACCTGGCGCAGGCGGTAGTAAGCCGCACCACTTGTGGCGCCGTTGTCAGTAAAGGTGTAGTCAATCACTACGCTGGTGTTACCTGAGCCTTTCACTTCGCCAATCTTCACGAAATCCTTACCGTTCAGGCTGCGCTCCACCTCAAAGCGGTCGTTGTTGATCTCAGTGGCCGTGGTCCAGGACAGCTCCACCGTTCCGTTCCTTGACACACCGTCAAATCTTGTGAGTGATACCGGCAGTGGGGTACCAGCGCCACACTCACTCACCACCACTGTAGCTTCTGCCGTTGCGGTGCCGCACTCGCTGGTGGCCACCACCCTTACCGTCTGCGGTTGACCCAACTGCTCTTCTTCAAACACAGCCACCACCTCAACGTACCCATTGCCCTCTTCCACCGGAACGAAGCCCTCCGGTAGTTGGAACTCATAACTCACGCCCTCCTGCAGGTTGGCCACTTCAAAGCGGTACGTGTCATCAGAAAGGTTGCAAACAGAGTCAGGGGCCAGCAAAGAAACCTTAGGGGCGCCGGCAGGGCAAGGAGTTGGGTTACAGCCTTTAGGGTTGAAAGCAACTGCACCAATGGTTCCAGCAGCTTTCGCCTGTACTTTAATGGTAGTCAGTTTTGCAAACTCAGCAGCCGTCAACTCATAAGAGAAGGTGTCAGAGGTTCCGTTTTTATAACCTTCCGCCGCTTTGGCCTCAAATTTCACAGAGTAGAAAGGGTTGTTAGTGGTATTCTCTACCGTGTATTTAAAAGTAGTGGCTTGGGGATTTTTAGCTTTTGCCCCGGCCGGCAACTGGAAAGCAACGTTACTCAAGGCGTTCCCGCAGTTGGTGATCACCTCAAATACTATTTTCACATTTCCGTTAGGGAGGGTCACATACCCTTTGTAAATAAACTTGAAGCACTCATCTACTGACACGCAATCACCCTCACCTGGCTGTTCACCACCGTTGTCCTGTCCACCGCAGTCAGGCAGTGGGCAAAGGGTTGGTTCAGCAGCAGTAGCGCAGGCTTTTACAGAAGAGGAAATGGTTGCCTGGTTTCTTACTTCATCTACGATCAAACTCGCAGACGCCTTGGTGAAGTCTAAAAAGCAAAGAGTGCCGGTGATAGTACCTTGATCAGTATTGGTTGAGGTGCCGTACACATGGAAAGTTCCTTTCCCTGTCACTTTGCCATGGGTGTTCTTGAAGTTACCTTTGATTTTGATGAAACCATCATTGGTCAGCTCAGAGATGCTGTTCATGTTATGGAACGTAAAACCAGCGGTTGACTGCTCTATATACCCACAAGCGTAGTTGAAGATACTGCCGTTGCTTTCAATATTTTTATGGCTGTAGATGCGGCCCCAGTTTTTGATAGAAGCTTGTGAATTCACATAAATCCTATCTGAGGTTACTGATCCATAATTCAGCAAAAGGTTTGGCTTTCCCACGCTTACCCCGCTGGGGAAGTTCAGACGGCCGGCAATCTTCACCGTTCCGCAGTTGTAGAAATAACCAGTGTTAATGTTCAAAGCGTCATCTGCAGTAGCCTTTACTTCAAATAAACCTTTATTATACACAGTGGCGCCTGAATTTAAATGCACACTGTTGGAGAACACCATGTTCTTGTTGTTTTTCAAGGTGATTCTTTCAAACGCCTCTGGACTGCCCAAGGCCAGGGTCATGTCGCCGTTATTGATCACAGACCCTTTCTTGAAGAATACATTTCCCTGCACTTTTACAGTACCGTTGTTTACAAAGTAGGCAGAGTCATTGCTGTTGATCCCAAAGTCAAGGTTGGTCAGCTCCATTACTCCGTTCACGGTCACGGCCGACATGTTATTAAGCACCAACAATTTTCCTGAGCCCTTCAAAGACCCGTTCTGGTTGATCAACAACTCCCCTTTGCCATCTTTACCAACCCAAACTTCCTGATTGATGTTCACGGCGTGGTTGATGACAATTTTTTCACAGGAAGAGGGCACTCTGCCTTTGTCCCAGATAGAACGGTCAGAGAAGTTTCCAGCTTTCACTGAAGTGATGATTTCACCGCATTTGGCTGCAAAAGCCTGCTGGGTAATCCCGAAAAGTATAAGCAATAGGGTACAACCCCATGAATGTAAAGTTTTTTTCATGGCAATAGGAGGAAAGAAGGTTTTTGTATTTCTACTAAAGAATTGGCGTTTCAAACACGGCTACCGCGTGCATGTGGAGAGCAAAAGTCTAAAAGGAAAAACTTGAAAGGCAGTGGCTGCCGCTTTAGGCTCATCAGAAAGAGAAAGTACAGCTTTTTTCATATTTCACAGTTTTACTCAGATTAGACATCACAACAACATACTATTTTATTGTTATAAACTGTCTAACGGCCACGCCCTACACCTGTTTCACACAATTGCACTTTCACCTAATGTCACAAGCACATTCCTTTATAAATACAATATTATCAGATATATAATCGCTAAAAACCGCATTTCATCCTATATACCACTATATACATATGTAATTTTTCAAGGCAATCCCTTTTTTCAACCTATTGCAAACAGCTAGTAAAACCATCACAGCAATGCAATTTATTTCACCTCAACCTAACTTCAGGAAATGACCATCCCCCACTTCCGTAGCCTCCGCAGGATCAGCCATTTATCAGCCTTCGCCTACCAGAAAAGACTCTTAAGGCACTTCCAGCCTACGGGTAAGCCCACTGACTTTCCACTAAGGAGAAATGGTCTCACCGGAAAAAGCTATATTTACAGACTTTACATGACCGCCTGCGGTAAAACTTGAATGCAGGCAACCATTGAATCAATACTATGAGTGTTACATTTGAAGATTTTAACCTGCAGCATGACCTGTTAGACGGCATCAGGTCTATGGGGTATAAACAAGCCACCCCCATCCAAGCTCAAGCCATTCCCCACATACTAGAGGCCAAGGACCTGATTGCCTGCGCCCAGACCGGAACCGGTAAAACGGCCGCTTTCCTGGTGCCAACCCTGAGCAAGATCGCAGAAGCGAAGTTTGATTTCACCAGTACGTTAATTCTGGTTCCCACCCGTGAACTGGCCAAACAGATAGACGACCAGGTAGAAGGCCTCAGCTATTTTACCGGCGCCACTTCTATTGCCATCTATGGCGGCAACAACGCCCAAAACTGGGACCAGCAGAAAAAGGCCCTCACCAGCGGCGCCGACATTATTGTGGCTACGCCCGGCCGCCTCATTGCGCACATGCAGATGGGCTACGTTAGGCTGGACCAGGTAAAATACCTCATTCTGGACGAGGCCGACAAGATGCTGGACATGGGTTTCATGGATGACTTGATGAAAATCATCTCGCAACTGCCCAAAGAGCGCCAGACCCTAATGTTCTCGGCCACCATGCCGCCTAAGATCAGGACCTTCGCCAAGCAGATTCTACATGACCCTGAGGAAATAAGCCTTTCCATCTCCAAACCGGCCGCCAACATTGACCAGCAGATTTACCTGGTATATGACAACCAGAAACTGCGTGTGTTGCAGCACATTTTAAAAGACGCCCAGATTCAGACCATGATTCTGTTCACGTCGCGTAAAAATGCAGTGAATGATATTGTGCGCTCCCTGCAGAAAATGGGCTTTGAGGCCGAAGGCATTAGTTCAGACAAAACCCAGGACGAACGCGAAGCCACTTTGCAGAAATTTAGAAACAAGCAGCTGCAAGTGCTGGTGGCCACCGATGTGATGTCCCGCGGCATTGACGTAGACAACATTAGCCACGTGGTGAACTTTGACGTGCCCCAAGACGCCGAGGACTATGTACACCGCATTGGCCGTACCGCCCGCGCCGGCACCAAAGGCATGGCCATCACGTTCGTGAACGAGCAAGACCAGGAACGTCTGGTGAAAATTGAAAAGCTGATTGAGCGCGAGCTGCCCAAGTTACCGCTGCCGGAAGGCGTAGGCGAAGGCCCAGCCTTTGACCCGGTGGGCAACAGCCGCCGAGGCGGCCGCGGAGGAAAGCCCGGTTCTTCGGCCGGAAGAGGCCGCCCAGACGGCAGACGCAGGGAAGGCCAAAGCAGCGGCGGCGAACGCCGGAGTGACCGCCCTAGAAGAGATGACCGCAAACCGCGCGGCGAAAAGCCAGCTGACGGCACCGCACCGGCTTCGGCTCCCCGCCCACCTAGAACAGAAGGCCAGCCTCAGGCCCCCAGGGCCGAAGGCGAAGAAGTGAAACGCAAGAAGAAGCGCCGCAAGAAGCCGGCCAATCGTCCGCAAGCAGAAGGCGGCGGGCAAGTACCAGCCGCCAACCCAACTTCAGCGGCAGAATAGATTAAAAAACAGAAGGCCTCCCCAACGGGAGGCCTTCTGTTTTTGGGCTACTTTTAGAAAAACAGCCCAAAAACGCACTTTCTATCAGGTTAAGCTCTATCCAGCAGCAACCCAATGCCCAGCAGCACCACAAACAGCAGCGTGCTCATGGCCATCTGCTTCAGGAGCGGGTCCAGTTCAGCGGGCGTCTGCCTGCGTTTCACCTCACGGCCATTGTACAGCAGCATGGGCAAAGACCCCAAAAACAGCCACGGCCAAAGCGTGTGGTTTTCCCGCACCAGCACAAACACCGCCGCACAGACAATACCGCCCAGCAGCAGGAGCCAATGGTAATTTCTGGCCCGCAGGGCGCCCAACCGCACCGGCACCGACCTTTTCCCGGCCAACTCATCTGATTTGATGTCTCTGATGTTGTTCACGTTCAAGACGGCCGCCGAGAAAAACCCGAGACTGGAGGCCGGCAGCAGAAGTTCAGAGAAAATGCGCTCTGTTTGCAGAAAGTACGTTCCCAGCACTCCTACCCACCCGAAGAAGAAGAACACCGAAATGTCGCCTAATCCGGCGTAGCCGTACGGTTTACCGCCGTTGGTGTAGCCAATGGCCGCCCAGATAGCACCAATGCCCAGCAGCAAGAAAAAGAGAAACAGGTACAACCCAGACGTTCCCAGCGCCACCCACAGCAAAACCACGCCAGACACCAGGGACAGCAAACTAAACACAATGATGGCTGCCTTCATCTGGCCCGGCGTTATCTGCCCCGCCTGCACAGCCCGCTTAGGACCCTCACGGTGTTGGCTGTCGGCGCCGTGCCTGGTATCACCGTAGTCATTGGCCAGGTTGGAGAGAATCTGCAGGAACAGGGTGGTCAGCACGCAGAGCAGCAGCACCGGCCACCGTGAGAGATGGTCTGCGGCGGCCAGGAAACCGCCCATGCCAATGCAAGACAAAGAAAGGGGCAGCGTGCGTAACCGGAAAGCCGATACCCACGTACCCGCACTAGGCCGTTTCTGGCCTGTTTTTTCCAAATCCACGTAAAACTAGAGGTTAATGTCGCGCAGCAGTTCTTCGCTCAGCGGAGTCACTTTTGAGGGATAGAACTTCAGGATTTTGCCGTCTTCTGAAATCAGGTATTTGCTGAAGTTCCAGGCCGGGGCTTCGGCGGTCACGCCGTTCAGGTCTTTGTTGGTGAGCCACTTGTAGAGCGGCTGCTGTTCAGCGCCAATCACAGATGCCTTCTGGAACAGCGGGAACGTCACCCCGAAGTTCTTCTGGCAGAACTCGGCAATATCTTCGTCTGAGCCCGGCTCCTGCCCGCCAAAGTCGTTGGCCGGGAACCCCAGCACCACCACCTTGTCGCCGTGCAGCTTGTGGAGTTTCTCCAGGTCAGCGTACTGCTTGGTGTAGCCGCATTTGGAGGCCACGTTCACAATCAGGATTTTCTTGCCTTTGTACGGTTTGAGGGTGGTCTTTTTCCCCTCGTTGGTCACCAGTTCAATGTCATAGATAGAAGAAGCCGCGGTTGATTCCATAGCAGTCGTTTTTTGGGTTTTGGTTTCCTTGGTAGACGCCGCCGGCGTAGAGCAGGCCAGCAGGAAGCTCAAGGAAAGAAGGCTGAGTAATTGTTGCATAATGCTTTTGTCTTATCTGGTTAACCGGATTTCTAAAGTTTTGTTCTGCCAAGCGGCCTTAATTCTTCCTTTCCGTTTTCGGCTTGTTTTCGCGAAAACAGCCCGGAAACAGGAAAACTACATTCTCTCCGGCACGGCAATGCCCAACAGCACCATCATGCGCTTGATGGTTTGCGCCACCTGACGGGAAAGCGCAATCCGGAAGCTTAGTTTCTTCGCATCGGTTTCCTGGAAAATAGGCACTTCGGTGTAGAAACGGTTGTAGGCTTTGGCCATGTCAAAGGCGTATTGCGCAATGATGCTCGGCGCGAAATTGCGGGCGGCATCGGCAATAGTGGCCTCTGCATAGTTCAGTAATACCAACACGTCACGCTCGGTCTCATGCAAATCAGACACGCCATCAAACGCCGAAGTCTCAGAAACAATGCCCATTTCGGCGGCTTTTCGCTGAATGGCGGCAATACGGGCGTGGGTGTACTGCACAAACGGGCCGGTGTTACCGTGGAATTCAATAGATTCCTCGGGGTTGAACAGCATGCGTTTCTTGGGGTCTACCTTTAACAGGAAGTATTTGAGCGCGCCCATGGCGAGGGTGTGGTACAGTTGCTGCGCCTCCTCGGGGGTGAAGCCGTCAATTTTACCCAGCTCATCGGTTTTCTGGCGGGCGGTGTCAATCATCTCCTGCACCAGCTCATCGGCGTCTACCACGGTGCCTTCGCGGGATTTCATCTTGCCGCTGGGTAGGTCTACCATGCCGTAAGACAAGTGTACAATGCCATCGGCGTACGGTTTCTGCAGCTTTTTCAAGACTGCTTTCAGTACCTGGAAATGGTAATTCTGCTCATCAGCCACCACGTACAGCGACTGGTCGTAGCCAAAGTCTTCGTACTTTAGTTCGGCGGTACCGAGGTCTTGGGTGATGTACACCGATGTGCCGTCTGCCCGGAGCAACAGTTTCTCGTCCAGACCTTCCTCTGTGAGGTCAACCCACACGGAGCCATCGGGCTTTTTGAAGAACACGCCTTTGGCGAGGCCTTCGTCTACGCGGTCCTTGCCCAATAAATAGGTGTTTGACTCATAATAGAACTTGTCAAAGTCAACGCCAATGTTTTTGTAGGTAGCATTGAAGCCGTCATACACCCATCCGTTCATTTTTTGCCAGAGGGCGATGGTTTCGGCGTCGCCTTGCTCCCATTTCTGGAGCATTTCCTGGGCTTCCAGCATAAGCGGGGCCTGTTTTTTCGCTTGCTCTTTGTCAATGCCCTGCGCTACCAGCTGGTCAATCTCGGCTTTATAAGCTTTGTCAAACTCCACGTAGTACTTACCCACCAAGTGGTCGCCTTTGATATTAGCGCTCTCCGGCGTTTCGCCCTGCCCGAACTTCTCATAGGCAATCATGGACTTGCAGATGTGAATGCCGCGGTCGTTTACCAGGTTGGCTTTCACTACGTCATATCCGGCGGCTTTCAGAATCTCGGCCACCGAGTAACCCAGGAAGTTATTCCGCAGGTGACCCAGGTGCAGCGGTTTGTTCGTGTTGGGCGAAGAATATTCTACCACCACTTTCTGTTTCTGGCCTGTTTTTGCCAAATCAGCGCCAAACTGGCTTACCTGCTCAGCGAACAGCTGCAGCCACACGCTGTCTTTGATTTCAATGTTCAGGAAACCTTTCACTACGTTGTAGCCAGCCACCTGCGGCGCGTGCTGCACCAGAGAATCGCCCAGCGCCTGCCCTATCTGCTCGGGGCCTTTGCCCAAGGCTTTGGTGAACGGGAACGTGACAAACGTAAAGGTGCCAGCAAACTCCTTGCGGGTAGGCTGCAGGTTGATTTGCTCAGCGGGGAAAGTGTGTTGGAAAGTATCTTGCAGCGCCTGGCTCAGCGCCTGGGCAATTTGTGCTTCTAATTGTTTCATGGGTGCTTTATGCGGTGGCCGTTGAAGAAGATTGGTTCAGCCGGTCTTCAATGGCCTGGGTAGTATGTTCTAGTATCTCAAAGGCGTTTTGCGCCATAATATTTTCCGCGTCTAGCGTAGGGTTGATTTCCACCATCTCAAAGCACACCACCCTGGGGTCGCTCACCAGATGATGGCACAGTTCTTTGGCCTGTTCCACGTTCAGCCCCACCTCTACCGGCGTGCCGGTGCCTTTGGAGAACTTCGAATCCAGGCTGTCCACGTCAAATGACACGTAAATCATGTCACAGTCTTTCAGACGGTTCAGGGCTTCCTGGGCCACTTGCTCCACGCCCTTGGCGATGACCTCCGGATACGTGAAATTCTTGATGTTGTGCTTGTCAAAAAGGTAGACCTCGGGCTTCTCGTAGCTGCGGGTGACTATATAGACAATGTGTTCGTGCCTGATCTTCGGCTCCTCGGTGCCAACCCGTTTCAGGGCTTCCCAGAAGAAGATGGTTTCAGGGGCCGGGTCGTTGACTTTGCAGTCCAGGTTGTCTTCGCCCAGAGAGGCGGCCAGCGGCATGCCGTGCATGTTGCCAGAGGGCGTGGTGTACGGCGAGTGGATATCGGCGTGCGCGTCTACCCAAATCACGCCCAAGGTTTTGTCTGGGTACGTGGCTTTGATGCCCGCAATGGTTCCGCCTGCGTTAGAATGGTCACCGGCCAGCACCAGTGGGAACATTCCCAGGTCAAAGGTTTGTTCTACCGTGTTACTGATGCGCTTGTAGGTCTGCAGAATGCTGTCAATGTATTTGGCGTGCGGGAAGAGGTTCTTCTCAAACATGACGTCATTGAAGTTGGGCACTTCTACAGACGTGAACCGCTTGAAATAATCTGACCCTTTGTTGAGGCACGCAATCTTGAGGGCATCTACGCCCAGACTGGCGCCGCGCTTACCCGCCCCCAGCTCAGATTTAACTTCTATCAGTCTGATTTTTTTCATGTGAAAGCGAACCTACTTTTTGCAAAGATGGTAAAATAGCAGGAATATTGCACGTTATCGGCTTTCGTAAAGCCACAACTCTCTAATGGATAAATACACCGACCTTATACACCAAACCTTTGATTTCCCTACGGAGGAATTCACAGTTACCAACAACGAACTCTCTTTCAACGGCATTCCTATGATGGAGTTGGTGAAGCAGTACGGTACGCCGCTGCGCCTCACCTATTTGCCTAAGATCAGTTCCCAGATTCAGAAGGCCAAGATTCTTTTCAAGGAGTCTATGGAGAAGCTGAATTACCAGGGAACGTATACCTATTGCTACTGCACCAAGTCCAGCCACTTCTCTTTTGTGCTGGAAGAGGCGCTCAAGAACGACATTCATATTGAGACGTCTTCTTCCTTTGACATGCCCATCATCAGGGCGCTGTATGAGAAGGGCAAAGTAAACAAAGACGTGTTTGTGGTGTGCAACGGTTTTAAGCGGGAACTGTACCGCAACCATATCACCAGCATGATCAATGACGGTTTCAAGAACGTGACGCCGGTATTAGACCATCTGGGAGAAATTGACCATTATGAGCAATTTGTAGAAGGCGAATGCCAGTTGGGCATCAGGCTGGCCTCAGATGAGGAGCCTAAGTTCCAATTCTACACCTCGCGCCTGGGCATTAACTACAATGACGTGGTGGGCTTGTATGAGAGCAAGATTAAGGACAACCCCAAGTTCAAGCTCAAGATGCTCCATTATTTCATCAACACGGGCATCAAAGACACCTCTTACTATTGGTCAGAGTTGAGCCGCTTTGTGCACAAGTACTGCGAGATGAAGAAGCTGTGCCCAGACCTGGACACCATTGACATTGGCGGCGGCTTCCCCATCAAGACCTCTATCCAGTTTGATTACAACTACCGGTACATGATTGAGGAGATTCTGCGCACCATTCAACGCATTTGCCGTGAAGAGGGTGTGGCAGAGCCGAATATCTTCACCGAGTTCGGGATTTACACCGTAGGCGAAAGCGGCGCGCACATCTACTCTATCTTAGATACCAAGCTGCAGAACGACAAGGAGCTCTGGTACATGATTGACGGCTCGTTCATCACCAACCTGCCAGACACCTGGGCCTTGAACCAGCGCTACATTCTAATGGCTCTCAACCATTGGGATAAACCTTACCAGCGCCTGAACATTGGCGGGCTTACCTGTGACAGTCAGGATTACTACAACTCTGAGATGCACAGCTTCCAGGTGTTCCTGCCCAAGATCCAGAAAGAGCAGCAGGAGCCGCAGTACATTGGCTTCTTCCACACGGGGGCGTACCAGGAGAGTTTAAGCGGGTACGGCGGCATTAAGCATTGTTTAATCCCGTCACCCAAGCACGTGATTATTGACCGGGAGGCAGACGGAAGCTTAAAATCATGGGTATTTGCCGAAGAGCAGAATGTAGAATCTATGCTTCAGATACTTGGGTATAAGGACTAGAAAAAAATTACAGAAAAAGTATGCCAAAGCTGTCACAAAAAGTGTAGCTTTGGCGTACTATACCCACATCTGTCATCCTTGTTTATGAAAAACTTTTTACTTCTGGCCGCTATTGGCATGTTTGGCTTTGCGTCTTGCAAGTCTTCTACCTGCCCGGCATATGCTACTAAGCCTAGCCAAGCCACTGAAAAAACAGTACTGGTGAAAGCCAACCCTGAGACGCCCGCCGCCCACAACATCAACGGCTAAGTATACTCAGACATGACATCAATGAAGAACCGGGTTTGATTCCCGGTTTTTTGTTTTATATCCATCCCTTGCGTCCTTGGGCCTTTGCGCCCAAAGCGGGTCTGTTTTGGGGCTGTTTTTCTGAAAACAAGCCAAAAACAGGAACCATGGAACCCCTGCGGGAATGTATGCTGCCGCTTTGCTGAAGGTCACAACCTTTTTTCAGGCAAAAAAATATGCCCGCCAAAGTGGCTCCCTATTCCCCTTCCCAAGCTGAAATTCTATTATTCTATTTAAGCCCCCCCAGCATTGCCCCCGCTTTTTGGTTGGCTGCCGGCAGGGGAATTCCTGTTTTGGGGCTGTTTTCCCAAAAACAAGCCGAAAACAGCATTGGGTAGGAAAATTGGGACTAGCTCAGTATCTCGCGGGTAGCCGACAGCAAATCTGCGGATTGGCGCTCATGGGTGCCCGCAGGCCACTCCCCAACCAAAATAGTACGCACGCCGCATTTCTGACCCGCCTGCATATCGCGCAGATGGTCCCCTACAAACCAGGACTGGGCGGGGTCAATCATATATTTAGCCATGGCTTTCTCCAGCATGAGGCTGTCTGGCTTGCGGCGAAGGGACTCAGAGAAAGTGGGGTGCCCAGGCGCCAGGTAAATGTCATCCAGCAGGTTTCCGGTGGCGGCCTGTAGTTTCTGGTGACACGCCAGCACATCTTCTTTGGTGTAAAGCCCTTTAACCACCCCCGCCTGGTTGGTGATCACAATCAGGAGATAGCCCGCTGCTTTTAACAGCTGCAGCGCCTCTGGCACGCCGGGAGCCACTTCAAAGTCTTCTAAGCGGTAGGTGTACTCGCCCCGCTCTACATTCAGCACTCCGTCACGGTCAAGAAAAACAGCTTTATTTAAAAGAGGCATTTGTGTCTGGTTCATAGGTCAAAAGTAAGGAGAACTTCAGAAGCTTTCCATGAAAACCTGTTTTTGGGCTATTTTCTCTAAAACAGCTTCAAAACAGCAACCGGCTTCTTGCGTACCTATAGGCTCCATTGACGTGTATCCCCCATGAAGGTAGCCATTATTGGTGCAGGTATCTCCGGTTTGGCATTGGCTTACTACCTCCAGAAGCTAGGCATACGCTATGACCTCTTTGAAAGCAGCTCTGAAGTGGGCGGCATGGTCAAAAGCAGGGCGCAGAGCGGTTACCAGCTGGAGCTGGGGCCGCATGCCCTCCAGATGAACGGGGAGCTGCAGGACCTGCTGCAGGAGCTTAAACTGGACTCCCAGATCATCTGGCCTGCCCAGGCAGCGCGGCAACGGTTCATTCTCAGGAATGGGAAATTTCACAGCATTCCCACTTCGCCCCTCAAACTGCTGCTGAACTCCTTTTTCTCGTGGCACACCAAGCTCCAGATCAGCCAGGAGGTGCAAAAGCCCCGGCAGGAGATTCCGGGGGAAACCGTGGGCCACTTTTTCCTGCGCCGTTTTGGGCAGGAGGTGGTAGACTACCTGGTACAGCCTCTGGTGGCGGGTGTTTACGGGGGTGACCCAGATACCCTGTTGCTGGAGAAAACGTTTCCGGCCATGAAAGAGCTGGAGCGCGCGCATGGGTCTGTCCTGAAGGGGTTGGTGAAGCAGCACAAAGGGGAACCCTCCCAGATTTTCACCCTGGCCCCTGGTTTGCAAGCCCTGCCCAACGCCATTGCCTCTAAACTGGTTTCCCTGCACCTGGACCATGAGGTGGAGATGATCCATAAGAACAGAGGGAAATTCTTCCTGAGCATACGCCATGACCAGGAAGGTCTCAGCGATGAGGAATATGACCTGGTGGTGCTGGCCCTGCCGGCCCACGCCGCGGCCGAACTGCTGGAGTACACCGCCCCGGGTCTGTCAGCCGCGCTGCAAAACGTGAACTATGCCCCGTTAACGGTGGTGCATACCGCTTACCGCAAGCAGAACGTAGGGTTTACGCTGAACGGTTTGGGCGCGCTGCACCCCGGCAAGGAAAACCCGGTGAGTACAGGAAGTATCTGGAGCAGCTCTGTCTTTCCTGCGGTATGCCCCGAAGGCGAGGTGTTGTTTTCATCATTTGTGCACAGCGGCCCCGCTTCTGCGGCACAGGTGCCGCAGAAGGTGCACCGGGAGCTCCAGCAGAACTACTCCATCTCAGGTAGCCCTTTGTTTCAGCACTGCCACGTCTGGCCTAAGGCGCTTCCGCAGCCAGACCAGTTTATACTTGATGTGCACCGCCTGGCCGAGGTACTGGAAGAGGAGCACCTCTTTGCCTGTGCCAACTGGGTGGCTGGCCCGGCCGTTCGTGACTGCATTGCATTTGCCAAAAGTATAGCCCAGAAAATATATTCCAGACGGCCTTCCTTCCAATAAAGCCAGAACGGCTATATTTGGGGAATGAAAGAATCGGTGGTGGTCATCCCGACCTATAATGAAATAGAGAATATCCAGGCGATTATCCGCAAGGTCTTTTCGTTGCCACACCCTTTCCATGTCCTGATCATAGATGACAATTCACCAGACGGCACAGCTGAGGCCGTAGAGCGCCTGCAGGCTGAGTTTCCGGAGCAGCTGTTCCTGGAGCGGCGCAAGGGAAAGCTGGGACTGGGCACCGCCTATATTCACGGGTTCAAATATGCCCTGCGCAACGGTTACCGGTATATCTTTGAAATGGATGCTGATTTCTCCCACAACCCTGAGGACCTCCTGCACCTGTACCACGCCTGCGCCATTGACGGGTATGACATGGCCATTGGCAGCCGTTACAGCAACGGGGTCAACGTGGTGAACTGGCCTATGAGCCGGGTGCTGCTCTCTTACTTTGCCAGCAAATACGTGCGGTTCATTACGGGTATGCCTATTCATGACGCCACTGCCGGTTTCAAGTGTTACAGAAGCCATGTACTGGAGACCATCAACCTGGACCGCATCCGGTTTATTGGGTACGCCTTCCAGATTGAGATGAAGTTTCTCACTTATAAGTTTGGGTTTAAGATCAAAGAGGTGCCTATCATCTTTACTGACCGTGCCAAAGGCCAGTCAAAAATGAGCAAAGGCATTATCAAGGAAGCCTTTCTGGGGGTGATTCAGATGAAGCTGAGCAGCATGTTCAGAAGCTTCTCCCGTTAAAGGGCGGTTTCTGTTTTGGAGCTGTTTTTGTGAAAACAGGCCAAAAACAGCCCACCTCGGCTTCTCTTCTGCTATGGTTTTGCCAACCAGAAGCTGTATCTTTCGGTTTTGTAACCTAACGGCCCGCCCAACTCAACACCTGGGTTTAACTCACACCTTGTTCAGAGGGCGGGGCCGAAGTAAAACCGAAGACTTGTGAATACAGATATCATCTTTTGGGTAGCCTTTAATGTATTTGTCCTGGTTCTGCTGGCACTGGACCTATTTGTGTTTCACCGGAAAAGCCACGTGGTCAAGATAAAGGAGGCGCTGCTCTGGAGTGCTTTCTGGATCGCCCTTTCGCTGGCGTTCAATGTGGGCATCTACTTCTGGAAAGGCAGCACCCCTGCCCTTGAGTTCTTAACCGCCTACCTGATAGAGAAGTCACTGAGCGTAGACAATCTGTTTGTGTTCATTCTCATCTTCAATTACTTTAAGGTGCCTTCTGCCGTGCAGCACAAGATTCTCTTCTGGGGGGTGTTGGGGGCGCTGTTTTTCAGGGCTGTCTTTATTCTGGTGGGCGTGACACTCATAGCCAAGTTCCACTTTATTATTTACATTCTGGGCGGCTTCCTGGTCTTTACTGGCGTACGCATGGCCTTCAGCAAAAGTGATGATGATATTGACCCGGAGGCCAACCCCGTGGTCAAATTTGTGAGCCGGTACGTGCCGGTCACCAACAAGCAGTACGGTGACAAGTTCTTCGTCAAAATTGACAAGACCCGGTTTGCCACACCGCTTTTTCTGGTGCTCATTATGGTAGAGACCACAGATATTGTCTTTGCAGCAGATTCTATCCCGGCCATTCTGGCTATCTCCAAAGATCCGTTTATTGTTTACACCTCAAACGTATTCGCGTTGCTGGGCTTACGGGCGCTTTACTTTGCGCTGGCAGGAATTATGCAGCTGTTCCACTATCTGCACTACGGTCTGTCCCTGATATTGGTATTCATTGGTATGAAGCTGGTGCTCTCAGATATTTACCACCTGGACATGCGCATTGCGCTGGGTGTGGTAGCCTTTATCCTGGCTGTCTCTGTGATTCTCTCCCTTGTTTTCCCCAAGAAAGATAAACCTGAAATGCCTTTCCCTGAGGAGGTGGAAGAGTAACAGTTTCTACTTCTTCTCTATGATTATAGGCAAGGGTTGTTGCCCTGGTTCTATTTTGGGCCTGTTTTCCAGAAATCAGCCCCAAAACAGAATCTGGGCATATCATGCAGCACTGCCAAACCATGAGCATACAGCTGCAGTAATGGCCCCAAAAACAGCAGAGGCCAGAATGTTCACCACACTCCGGCCTCTGCCGTTCTAGCGGTGGCAGGTTAAAAATCAAGCAGGTCAATAGGTGCTAACTGCAGGGTGTCCATGATTTGAGTGGTATCTGGCTTGGCCATGATAAAGTTACCCGCCCTTCCGTTCAGGTTCACGTAAGAAGACACACTGGCATGCTCAGAGGGGGAGATCAGTCCGCGTTTCAGCATGTTCCCGCTGATCAGATTGAAGAAATATCTTGGGTAAGCCCTCAGCTCGCCATACTGGTTAAAATACGTGCGGTATTGCTTTGGTTTAGGTACAATGCTGGCCATGAACATACTCTCCTCCAGGGTCAGCTCACTTGGCCGTTTAGAGAAATAGAACTGGGCCCCTTCCTTTACCCCATAAATGTTAGGTCCCCATTCAATAATGTTCAGGTACACCTCGTACATGCGTTGTTTTGTGCTCAGGTTCAGATTTTCTATCAGCCAAACAATCAAAGCCTCCTCTACTTTTCTGGTGATGGTCTTCTTTCTGGTGAGGTACACATTCTTCACCAGCTGCATGGCCACAGTGCTCCCGCCCCTTACAAAAGACCCTTCTTTGATATTCGTGATCAAGGAATGCCTGAAAGCACCCTCATGGAAGCCTTTGTGGGTGAAGAACCTGGGGTCTTCTGCCGTCAGGATCGCATTTTTGAGATAGTTTGATATCTGGTTATAGGGAGTAAAATTAGGGTTGGAGGGCCCCACCAAAAAAGTTCTGGTGGGTTTGCCATTCTCATACACCGTGTGCTCAAACTCACGGTTTATTTTACGCAAGTCCTGCTCACCAAACTGGGTAATCTCCAGGTTCTGGCCGTCTAAGTCTGAGTTGAAGGTAAGACTGTCTACCTTGGCCATGTCTACGTAAAAGTCCATGTGGTACTTGAAGCTCCCATTGGCCCGCATGCCCTGGAAGGTATCAAACAAACCAGGCGGCATTGATTCGAAAAGGTCATTGGCCGGTATGTTAGGGGAATCTATCTTAACCCCAATTTTCCTGTTGGGCCGCGTCTCATAGGTAAGCTGCGGGTAAAAAACGGCTTTGTTCACCCGCACTTCTGAAAGCGTATCAAGCGAATAGTAATGATTCCCTAACGTAATCACATACTTTAAGGCCCCGTTCTTCACAAAGACATCTTCATCAGCAATCTTTGGGTGATTCAGGACCAGGCCATGGGCACTGGATTCACCCGTAATGGTAAGTTGGTCATTCTTAAATACCTTGTCAGTGATGCTCAGGCTCAGGGTGTCAAAGCGCATGGTGGCGCCAAACTTCTGCTGGATATAGGGTACCTGGATTCCACCGGCTTTCTCTGCGTACATCTTAGCCGCCAACAGGTACTCATCAGGATCTATTACCCCATTTACATACATGGTGTTGGTGATGGAATCTGTGGTGATAGCCATTCGCCCTTGTATCTGCCCGTCTTCTACCGTAAGGGTGGGCAAGCGCATACTAATGGTTCTGCCGTTGTTTTGAAAGATGACTCCCAGATTTCTGAAATTCACCCCATCTGGCACATTCTCAAAAGCTGTCTCAATCAACCTGTTTAAGATGGTCCCGTAGTTTGACTTTTCTTTCGCGTCTTTGGTTTTCTCTTCTTCACCAGTGGCTTTCTTCTTATAAAGGAACGAGAAATTGTCTACACTGTCCTGCTTGAAGGCAGTCACGTCCCCATTGGCAACGTCAAACTGCTTGAACACCAACCTTCCCAGAAAAAGCGAACGTACGCTCACAGTTGCCTCTACGGTATCTATCTGTAAAAGCTTGGGCTGGTTCTCTGGCACAAATGAAATGTCTGTCACCAATACTGTTGCCAAGCCTTTGAACTGGGCTTTCCCAATCTGAAGGTCAGCCGGGTATCTGTTCTCAACTTTCTGAACAACTTTTTTAACCGCATACTGTAACAGGCGTTCTCTGTTCAAGAAGAAGATGGCAAACGCAACTAATAATAGCCCCAGGAACACTCCCAGCCCTATGAGTATCTTCTTTTTATTACGAACAAAAAATTGTTTGATCTTAGACAAGGCTTCTAAAAATAAGTTCTACGGGTGCCTATATAACAAAATGTATACCACACCAACTGCAAATGTAAGGCTTTACCCTTTACCTCAAAATGGCTTAGCGGACAAGTGCGTAAATACGTAATCTTTCCGCATTTGTTCCTCTTTTCAAATGTCTGGCTGAACAGTGATTTTCTTGGTAACCCTACCCATTAGCCATTAACGGGAACATGCTTATATTTGGGAAACTTTCACTTACATGGAATTAACCACCTTAACCGCCATCTCCCCTGTTGATGGCCGATACAGAAACCAAACGGCAGAACTTGCCCCTTATTTTTCAGAGTTTGCCCTCATCCGGTACAGAGTGCTGGTAGAGATTGAATATTTTATTGCCCTTTGTGAGTTGCCTCTCCCCCAACTTCAAAGTATTGACCATTCTCTTTTCTCTGAGATGAGAAATATCTATCAAAATTTCACTGAGGAAGATGCCCTACAGATCAAGGAGACAGAAAAAGTCACTAATCATGATGTAAAGGCAGTTGAATACTTCATCAAAGATAAATTTGAAAAGCTTGGGATTGGCGAGCAGAAAGAGTTTGTGCATTTTGGATTAACCTCTCAAGATATCAATAACACAGCCATTCCTGTTTCTCTGCAAGATGCCTTGCAGGAAGTACTTCTTCCAGAAATAAAACAGGTACAGGAGCTGCTGCTTCAAATGGCTCAACAGTGGAAAGACATACCTATGCTTGCCCATACCCACGGCCAACCAGCCTCCCCTACAAGACTTGGAAAGGAGATTTATGTATTTCTGGAACGCATGGAGCAACAACTGGAGCTGTTAAAATCAGTACCCATGGCCGGTAAGTTTGGAGGCGCTACGGGTAATTTTAATGCCCACCATGTGGCCTACCCTACTATCAATTGGGTTGAGTTCGGAAACAATTTTCTTTCTGACACCCTCAAGATTACCCGCAGTCAGGTAACAACCCAGATAGAGCACTATGACCATCTGGCTGCTCTTTTTGACAATGTCAGAAGACTTAACACCATTTTGATAGATTTTGCAAGAGACATTTGGCAATATGTATCAATGGGGTACTTCAAGCAAAAGATAAAAGCCGGAGAAATAGGATCTTCTGCCATGCCGCACAAAGTCAATCCTATTGATTTTGAGAATGCAGAAGGGAATTTAAGTCTTGCCAATGCCATCTTTGGATATTTAGCAGAAAAACTGCCCATCTCCAGATTACAGCGGGATTTGACAGACTCTACTGTATTGCGGAACGTGGGCGTACCATTTGCCCATACCCTTATTGCCTTAAGGTCATTGAAAAAGGGAATAAATAAACTAGAGCTAAATCAGCAGGCGTTGGAGAAAGATCTTGAGAATAATTGGGCTGTAGTAGCCGAGGCAATACAAACAGTTTTAAGACGTGAGGGCTACCCATCTCCTTATGAAGCACTGAAAGGTTTAACCAGAACCAACGAAAAAGTAACTGCTTCTACCATGAGCCAATTTATAGTAACCTTACAAGTTTCAGAGAAGGTGAAAGAGGAGCTGAGAAAAATTTCGCCTTACAATTACGTGGGAGTAAGTTTATATTAATATGACCGACATAAAAAAGGGGGGTAGTGAAAATTTCACTACCCCCCTTTTTTATGTCGGTCATAATTCAAAAAGACATTCCAATCCCAAATATTCTATTGGTATTTAAAGAGCAATTTATAAATGTGAATAAGCAGTCAAAAGCAGGTTGATAAGAAAGACTAGCGAATGAGGTAACGCAATAGGGAGTGCTGATCAGCACTGTTCCAACAGGGCAACGGCTGAAGGCACACTGTTTGCAGGGGCCCAATGGCCGGAGTGGTGG
>NZ_JACJIQ010000013.1:0-167811 GCF_014138425.1 Rufibacter ruber | reverse complement strand
TTCGGTTTTGACAAAAGCCACTTAAATAACAAGGACAAAACAGACTGTGTCCTTAACTTCGGCAGAATCGCAGCATAAACTGTCCGAAGTATTGTGGGAAAACAGGCCAAAAACGCTTATCCCTATCTTTCGTTCAACTCTTGACTCAAGACTCAGAACTCATGACTTTACAAAATAAGCCTACCATTTTCTATATCTCAGACGCGCTCTGCGGCTGGTGCTTCGCCATGGGGCCGCAAATAGAGAAACTGCATTCGGCGTACGCCGATAGATTTAATTTTGAGGTGCTGAGCGGCGGCATGATCCTGGGCGACCGCGTAGGGCCCATTGGCAACATGGCCAGTTTTATCAAGCAGGCCATGCCGCGGCTCAATGAAATCTCTGGCGTAACCATGGGCGATGCCTACCTGAAAGACGTGCTGGACAAAGGCACCTACGTAGCCAACTCTGAACCGCCCGCCCTTGCCCTGGCCATCTTGAAAGAACAGCAGCCAGACCAGCAGGTGAAGTATGCCAAAGCCGTGCAGGACCTGCATTTCAAAGAAGGCAAAGACTTGAACGAAGTAGAAACCTACATACCCCTGGGCCATGAGACCGGCCTGACAGCAGACGAATTCAAAGCCAAATTCTCTGATGACCAGTACCGCCTCAAGGCGCAGCAGGAGTTTGCGCAGGTGCAGGCGTGGGGCATTCAGGGCTACCCGTCAATAGTGGCGCAGAATGGGGATAAACTCTACCTGGTTACCCGCGGCTTCGCCAAGTTTGAGGACTTGACCCCGGCGCTGGAGCAGGTGCTGGCCCAATAGCGTTTTGGGGCTGTTTTCAGAAAAACAGCCCCAAAACGCAGGGGCATTCCCATTTTTCAGGCCTATGGGGCCCAACCCTTGCCTTCTACAGCCGCTTGTGCCTGTTCTGGGCAAGGCTTTCCTAAAGGAAACTACGTTTGGGCGGAACTAAGACCACACAATTGTTGTATATACAATAGTTATCTTTACATTTGCATCTACAACGGCGAACGCCCATGAGATTAGAAGACGAGTTAAAGCAGAAATCCTTTAAGAGCCCCTATCACCGCATGATCGTGAATGTGATGTTTACGGGTAACTGGCTCCTGAAGGAACTCAGCTGCCAGCTGAAGCCGCTGGGGCTGTCGTCCCAGCAGAACAACGTGCTGGGCATTCTGCGCGGGCAGTACCCCAACCCCGCCACGCTGGGCCTGATCCAGGAGCGCATGATGGACCGTGACTCCAACGCCACCCGCCTGGTAGACAAACTGCTGGAGAAAGGGCTGGTGACCCGCTGCCAGTGCAGCGAGAACCGCCGCAAGGTAGACATCATCATCACTGAGAAGGGCCTGGAACTGCTGAAGGAAACTGACAACATTATTCAAGGCCTGGAAGCCAGGTTCAAGCAAATCAACCCAGAGGAGGCCACGCTGATTGGCGAACTGATGGACAAAATCAGAGACCGCAGCTAAAATTTTTTACCCATACAGTTGTATATACAACTAATGTAAAAACAAAGAAAAATAAAACGATGACTGTTCAATCAAACCAACCACTGTTACAGCCTTTGCAAAAAGGGGCTTTAGACCTGAAAAACCGCCTGGTAATGGCCCCCATGACCAGAAGCCGCGCTGCTAACGAAGCACACGCCGCCACGCCGCTGGTAGCAGAATACTACGCCCAGCGCGCCAGCGCCGGGTTAATCATCACCGAGGGCACGCCTGTGAGTTCGCAGGCCATTGGGTACATCAACGTGCCCGGCATTTACACAGACGCGCAGGTGGCCGGCTGGCAACTGGTCACTGAGGCCGTGCACGCCAAAGGCGGAAAGATTTATGCGCAGCTGTGGCACGTGGGCCGCATGTCGCACCCAGACTTCCACAACGGCGAGCTGCCGGTGGCGCCGTCGGCTATCAACCCCCATGACAAAGCCTTCACGCCGCAGGGTTTCCAAGACACCGTGACGCCGCGCGCATTAACGGTTGAAGAAATCAAAGGCATTGTGCAGGATTTCAAAAAAGCGGCTGCCAACGCCGTGAAAGCCGGTTTTGACGGCGTAGAGATTCACGCGTCTAACGGCTACCTGTTCCACCAGTTCTTCAGCACCTGCTCTAACCAGCGCACAGATGAATACGGCGGCTCCGCCGAAAACCGCGCCCGCTTCCTCTTTGAGGTGCTGGACGCCGTGAAAGAGGAAATTGACCTGAGCCGCGTGGGCGTACGCCTGAATCCGTCTATGCACCAGCAGTTTGGCATTGTGGTTGACGAGGAGACCGCGCCCACGTTTGAGTACATCGTGCAACGCCTGAACGACTATACCCTGGCCTACCTGCACCTGACAGAGGCGTCTAAAAAAGTAGCCGACCTGCCGTTTGCCATCAAAGAGATAGCCAGGCACTTCAGGCCGCTTTACAACGGCACGCTCATCATCAACGGCGGCTTTACGCAGGAGACAGGCAACAAAGTGATTGAAGAAGGAAACGCTGATCTGGTAGCTTACGGCGTACCGTTCATCGCGAACCCAGACTTGGTAGAAAGATTCGCGCAGAACGCCCCACTCAACCAACCAGACCCAAATACGTTCTACAGCAATACCGGCGAGAAGGGCTACACAGACTACCCCACCTTAGCCGAAGTGAATGTTGCTTAACCCGGTATACAACCACACCACTGCATATATAGAAAAGAGCCGCACGCATTGTGCGGCTTTTTTCGTTTTGGGGCTGTTTTTCAGAAAAGAGGCTGAAAACGGAGGGTTTGGTTTTCATTTAGCATTAATCCGGAATTGCATAAGGCCTGGCCATAAGTTTCATAGAGCAGAAAACGTCTGCTTCATATGATTCTCCTCTTGAGGGGGAGTTAGTGGGGTGTTTACACCAGCTGGACATGGCGTTCTCTATCTTGGCACAGGAATTCCGTAGAAAGGTAGATTTTCAGCAATGTATATTCTCCTGTGCAAACACACCTCTTAATGAGCTGCGCTCGCTACCCCAAACTCTCGTTTGGGTAATCCTCAAGGGATAATCTCCTTTATTTAACTGTTCTGGAGGCCGCAAATCATATTCATTGAATTCCTTAGTGCCGGTCTTTATATTTTCTATGGCGCGGAAGTTACTTCCGTGACTTACGTATGATTCATAATCATGAAAGTAACTTCCGCGCCATCGTCAGAAAACCGTTGACAAAGAGAAACGCTTGCCATTTAATTTCTGAACGCTCTTTCCGTTTTCGGCCTGTTTTCCCAAAAACAGGCCGAAAACAGGAATCTGGAAACCAGCGCGGCACCCTTCACTATTTTACGGTAAATTCCTTCCCATCAAGTACCTTTGCAGTCTGCCAGACGTGTGAAAGAGGTTCTCCTGATGAAAGCTGACTCCCCAAACTTTGCCATTGTGCATCTATACGCCACCGGCGCCTACGGCTCTAAGCACGGGCTGCTGCAGGTGGGCGTCTTGTCGTTGCAGAAGGGGAACGCGGTGCTGCGGGAGTGGTTCTTCAACCCGGAGGTAGCCTTTGGCCGAAGCGTGCAGCAACTGTCCAAAATCAGCAGGGAGCAGGCCAAAAGCGCCCCTACCTGGCAGGAGCAGAAAGGTGAGGTGCAGGCGCATCTGGCGCATTTCACGCACGTCTTTTTCTTTCACGAGCGGCATGAGCAAACGTGGCTCAAGCAGTACCTGCTGGCGGGCATGGCCACCCCGCCCGTCTGCGCAGATCTGGCCCTGCTGTCTTCGTTCTTTCTGCCGCACCTCAACCTCATGGAGATAGGTGACGTGGTGGCCCGTTCCACCGCCGCCCAGAAAAAACCGGCCTCCCAGCCCCTGCACGTGGCGCTGGCCGCGCTGCACACGCACCTTTTCCAGCTGCTGGAGGTGCTGCTGCAGAAAATTCCCAGCACACCGGAGAACGAATACGGGGAGCCCACGCTGTTCATGCAGCTGCTGCGGCAGGTGCTGGACTTAGGCTCTATCTTCATGGGAAGCGCCTGGCGCACCCTGCAAGCCGCCGCCGAACACGTAGAAACATTGGAACCGCTGGATTTGCACTGGCTCACGCCGCCCGCTACCAGAAACGTACCCGTACTGCCGTTCCATCTGCGCGAGCTCTTTACTTCCTGGCTCCCTACCGTGCCCGAAGCCCCGTTGGTGAAACCCCGCGTAGACATCGCGGTAGCGTCTGACGGGCTTATTCAAGACGCGCTGCACGCGTGGTACAAGAAATACAACCTCCCGGAACGGTACGCGCAGCTGCAATACGCCCAATTCTGCAGCAAAGCCCTCACCGCCAAAGGCACGTTTGTAGCCGAGGCCGGCACCGGCACCGGGAAAACCATGGGCTACCTTATGGCTGCCGCCGAATTGCTGCGCTTGAACCCGGGCCGCAAGGTGGTGGTGGCCACGGCAACCAAAAACCTGCAGGAACAGGTCATGCAGGGCGAAATCCCCAGGCTACGGTTCAAGGGCGGGTTGCACGCGCACCTTCGGCCCGCCATTGTGAAAGGCAAGAACAACTACGTGTGCGTATCAGCGCTGCTGGATTTATATGATGAGCTGGTGGTGCAGGAGAAAGGCACCGTACGCGAAGGGTTGAGCTGGCTCTACCTGGTGCTGCGCGTGCACCATACCCAAGGCGAGGTAGAGGAAATTCCGCAGAACATCAAGGCCATTCTGCCAGATACGTACCGCCTGCTCACTGAGGCCAACGCCCAGGAAGTCTGCGTGCCCAAGCTGTGCCTGGAACCCGCCAAGTGCACCTACGCCCGCCACATGGAGCAGGCCTATGCGGCCGATATCATTGTGACCAACCACCATAAGCTGCTGCAGCTGCCGCCCAAGCTCACAGATACCATTCAGCACTGCATCATTGACGAGGCCGACCAGTTCCCCGACTTCGCGCGGAGCGCCCTGAGCCTGAATTTTAATATTGGCGTGCTGGAAGCCCGGCTCCTGCGTCCGCTTTTGGGCACAGAAAAACGCAAAGGCTTTTTAACCGTGGTGGCAGAGCGGGTGGCGCACCACGTAGAAACTGAAACCTCTTTGCTGGTACTGGACGAGATTGACTCCATTCACCGCGACTGTGACACCATCAGAGCCAGCGGCGAACTGATTAAAGCCTTGCCTATCCCGGGGGGCGAGCAGCGGTGGCAGGAGGAAATCTCTCTGCAGGAAGAAGGCCGCTGGGTCAAGCGGGAATTCAGCGCTGACATTGAGCAGGCGCTGCAGGAACTGCTCACCGCCGTGCAGTTTGTAGCGGGCAAGATAGACCGAATTCTGAAGCTCCTCAAAAAGCCTGAGGACAAGACCTTCAGCCGTCTGGAGACTTACAAAGAAAAAGCCGCCGAGTTTGCTGAGACACTCCAGAAAATCACCAGTGACTTCCCGGCCCGCAAGTGGATTCACGTGCTGGAGAAAAATGGGCAGAACTGGGCTGTGTGCAAGATGCCGTATTATCTGCAAGACGAGATGGAGAAACTGCAGCACGTGTATCCTAGCCTGCTGTTCACCTCGGCTACGCTGTACGTAGCGGGCAACACGCAGTATTTCAGAAACCAGCTGGGCCGCCAGGAGCCGTTTGAGCAGGAAGTGCGCTACCTCTCGCCGTTCAACTATGAGCAGCAGGAAAAAGTGCACGCCGTGGTGCCCGCCTTCATTCCCTGTTATGAACATAAAATGGCGCAGGCGCAGAAGCAGAACTGGCTCCAGACTTCTATGGAAACGCTGCTCAAGTGCATAGTGGCGCTGAATGGCCGCACGTTGGTGCTCTTCACCAGCCGCCGCGACATGGAAGACGCTTACCGCTGGCTGCACCCCCGCCTGCCTGCCTATGACATTGAACTGCTCAAACAGGAAGGCACCAGCCTCTGGGAAATCAGGCGGTTCCGGCAGGAAGAGCACTCGGTGTTGCTGGGGCTGGACCGCATGTGGTCGGGGGTTGATTTTCCGGGGGTGACGCTCTCGCAGGTGATTGTTTTCCGGTTGCCTAATCCGTCTCTGGGGAACCCGCTGGTGGCGCACCGCCGTGAGGTGGAGGGCGCCCTGTTCTGGAGCAAGTTCTACTACCCGGCCAGTCAGCATAAATTGAGACAGGGCTTCGGGCGGCTAGTGCGCCGCGAAAAAGACAAAGGTGCGTTTGTGGTGCTGGATTCCCGCCTGGTGCACACCGCCCGCATGCAGCACCTCAAAGACGAACTGCCGGTAGACCTCACGCCCTTCCGCGCCAGCGACGAGCTGCAGCATTGGTACCTGGAAGAGCTACTGCCCTTGCTCAAACTGCGCACCGAGTGGGAACGGCGGGAGATTTCTTCGTAAACAAAATGCGTTTTGGGGCTGTTTTTACAAAAACAGCCCCAAAACGCATTTACCTAATTTTTACAGCCTCTTCCCGCTAACTGCGGGTGGTGGCAGAATGCCTTTGGTGGAAATACACATAGAAGACAGAACCTACACCTTCTTTGCTTTCCAGGGTGATCCTGTCCCCTGAGTTGTCCAGGATCTTTCTCACCAGATACAGGCCAATACCAGAGCCTTCTACATGGTCATGCACGCGTTTGTACATGGCAAACACCTTTGAAATCTGATTTTCTGGGATTCCCAGCCCATTATCAGCCACAGAGAGCACTTGCTCCCCCGCCTCTGCCATTCTGGTGCGGATGGTAATTTTAGGGGGCCTTTCCGGGTGTGCGTACTTAAGGGCGTTAGATACCAGGTTGTAGAGAATGCTGCGCAGGTTCTTGCGGGAATATTTCACACTTTCAAACTCTAACTTGTCTACAATGATCTCTGCCCCGGTAGCGTAAATCAAATCACGCAGGCTGTCTTTGACTTCGGCCAGAATATCATGCAGTTCCACTTTTTCCACCTCATCTTTGTCTTGCTGAATTCTGGTCACATCTGCCAAGTCTGTGATCACCCTCCTTAGCGTGGAGATGGCTCCCCCCATCATGCCCAGAATGCCACTGAACTGGTCTTTTGCCGTACCTAAATCATCTTGCAGGGCCGTGAGGAGTCCTTCTAAATTGGCAATGGGCGCTTTGAGGTCATGGGAGGCGGTGTAGACAAAGTTGTCCAGGTCATTGTTGATCCGGACCAGCTCCATGTTCTTCTGCATCAGCTCCTCATTACGGCGGCGCTCAGTCAGGTCACGGGTTATTTTGGCAAAGCCCAGCAGCCGTTTGTCTTCATTGTGGATAGGGGTGATGAGCACATTGGCCCAGAAGGCGGTGCCGTCTTTTCTGATGCGCCAGCCTTCATCTTCAAAACGCCCGACTGCCAGCGCCCGCTGCAACTCAAACTGCGGAAACCCACTGGCCACGGCCTCGCGGGAGTAGAAGGCGGAGAAGTGTTTCCCCATGATCTCCTTGGCTTTATAGCCTTTGATGCGTTCAGCCCCGGCGTTCCAGCTGGAGATCAGGCCGTCTGGGTTGAGCATGATGATGGCGTAGTCTCTCACGCTCTCTACCAGCATGCGCGTTTTCTCCTCGCTTTCTTTCAGATCTTCATGAATCCGGAACAACTGCTCTTCCAGCTGTTTCTTCTCTGTGAGGTCACGGGTGATCTTTGAGAAACCGAGCAGCTCGTTCTCCTTGTTGTAAATGGCCGTGATGACTACGTTGGCCCAGAAAGGGGTGCCGTCTTTGCGGTACCGCCAGCCCTCGTCTTCAAACCGGCCTTTGGCCTTTGCCTCTTTCAGCTCGTATTCAGGGTAGCCGGAGAGCACGGCGTCTTTGCTGTAAAACTTAGCGAAGTACTTGCCAATGATCTCATGGGGCTCATACCCTTTGATTCTTCTGGCTCCGGCATTCCAGGTGGCCACGTGCCCGGCGGGGTCCAGCATAAAGATGGCATAGTCTGTAACGCCTTCTATTAGTAGCCGGTACCGCTCTTCACTGTCTTTCAGCTCTTCATACGCCTTGTACAAGTCATCTTCGGCCTTCTTCCTTTCAGACAGGTCACGGGTGACTTTAGAAAAACCAATGAGGGTGCGGGCGGCGTTATATACCGGGGTGATGATGACGTTGGCCCAGAAAACCGAGCCGTCTTTGCGCACGCGCCAGCCCTCGTCTTCAAACCGGCCCCAGGCAATGGCTTCCCTAAGCTCATAGGCCGGGTAGTCCCTGGCAATGGCATCTGGCGTGTAGAACGAGGAGAAATGCTTGCCAATGATCTCTTCCTGCTCATACCCCTTGATGCGTCTGGCCCCCGCGTTCCAGGTGGCTACGTGACCGGTTTCATCCAGCAGGAATATTGCGTAATCTGTAACGCTGTCAATTAGCAGCTGATACCGGTTTTCTGTCTGCTCTTTTTGTGAAAAGGCTGAAATAACCTCTGATTCTGAACCCATAAAAAAAGGAAAACCGATGAAAAGTTAATTTTTCTCTGCCCGCCCTTTTCTCTCAAAGAGCCGGCGGCAGCAAAATCAATGCCTTTCTAGTACTATACACATCTCTACCCTTTTCAGAGTAAAGTAAAGAGTGAACCTTCTAATACGGCTGGCCTGTAACTAAGTTCCTCCTGCCCTGGCAGGGCCCGTGGCAGAAGTGCCAGAAGTACTTCTGTTTTCCTGGGCCCGCCTACCAGCTTCAACCTTAGCTCTTCGTTGCGGAAAACCTATCCAGAACGTGTCTTTACATAGTGTTTAGCGCCTGCTTTGGCCGGGGCATAGATAGCCTATGAGCACCACCAAAAGCAAATACGGTAAGGCAATTCTCAGCAAAGTAGGTACGCAACAGTTTAAACGCAAAAAAGCTTCACCTTTTCTTGTAAAAGAAAAAGTGAAGCCTGTGCAACATACCTGGCAAAAACCGGTTTCTGTTTTCGGGCTGTTTTCTGAAAAACAGCCCAAAAACAGAAACCTTGATTCTCTTTACAGCTTCTTTCTGGCTAGTTTTTAGACAGTTCAATGGTGAAGGTGGCGCCTTGCCCCACCCCTGCACTGTGCGCTACCAACGCCCCGCCGTGTTGGCGCATGATTTTCTGGCAGAGATACAGCCCTACCCCGTTGGTGGCTTCGCCGGCAGTGCCCAACTGCCGGAACTGGGTAAAGCGGTCAAAGATTTTCTCCCTGGCATCTGGGGCAAAGCCAATTCCCTGGTCTTTGAAGTGCAGGAACAGCCGGTTCTCCTTTTCTTCAGCCTCAATGGAAATGGTTTGGCCGGGGTGGGAGAACTTGACGGCATTGACCATCAGGTTACTGAGCACCTGCTCAAAAGAGGAGGGGTCTACGTTCACCTTGAGCGTGGCCGACACGTGTTGTTTGATCTGCAGCTTTTTCTGGGTCATGAGATGGTGCAGCTGCAATATGGTACCCCTGATCATAGGGGCCAGCACCACGGTTTTCTTCTGGATGGCGGCTTCCATGCGCTGTTCATTTTTCAGCAATGTGAGCACAGTGTCCATAAGCTGCAGCTGCTTCTCGCCCACGTTCTTTATTTGCTCCAGATACTGCGGCAGGCTCTCCTGCTCCTCTGGGCTCTCCTTCAGCAGCCGCACCACATCCAGAATGGTGATGGTGGGCGTACGCAGGTCATGAGACAGCATGGAGACCAGGTCCCGCTTTTCCTGCAAGAGGCTGTCTACAGAGGTGACAGTGGTCTGGATGTCTCGCAGCAACACGCCTATTTCATCTGTGTACTGCTCTGGCAGGCTGGGCAGCTCTTTGTTGATCAAATACCCATGCAACGCCTCCTTGGCCAGCAGAATGGGTTTGATCAGCTGGTTCAGGATCACCAGCGTAATACCGGTTGCCACCAGGGTCAACGCCAGCGTGTAGGCAATAATGCCCCAGGAGGTGAACGAGTGCCCGGAGTTCAGCGTAATAAAGATGATAATCCCGATCAACGGAATGTGGATCCCCAGAAATGCCACAAAGAGGAACTTGACAGAATAGGTTCTCAGAAACCCAACCTGTGAAAGCTGACGGTAGAGCTGCATGCACTAAAAAATGAATGGAATAGAGACTTCTGGGGGAGGGAGGCCAAAATTACAGAGAATAATTGATTTAGAAGGATAACAGACATTGCTCTGTTTCTGTTTTCAAAAAAACAGGACCATCACAGATTATTTGTTACCTTCAACAAGGAAGGAACGCCTCCCCTTCCCCTCCCGCCTATGCCGCCTGAACACTTTGCAGAACTGCCCGGCCCCGTGCTCCCCCCCCTTGATGACGAAGAACTTCCTACGGGCCCGCCAGCCAGCCCCCTTGCCTTCTGGCAAACCCTCTTTCTGGCTCCTAAAACCTTCTTCGCCCACCATTTCACCCCAGAAGGCAGAGCTAACTTCTTTGCCATGGCCAGCGTGCTGTACGGGTTGGGGTATGGCGTAGACCGCATAGACGCCCAATTAATGAAAAGCGAGATGAGGGGCACCCTGGAGAGCAGCATGCTGAATGAATGGCCCGGCTACTGGATCACCGTTCTTTTTACCGCTCTGTTTGGGGGGTGGCTATGGTATTACATTGCCGGCTGGTTTTACAACGTGCGCCTGAAATGGGCGGGCGGCACTTCTAACCTTAGCCTCTCCAGAAGTTTGTATCTGTATTCCAGTGTGGTGGTGAACACCGCCATCTTAGGGATTGGCCTGGCCTGTACCTTTATCAATGAGAAGCCCAATGACCCGTACGCTGATTTAACGGCCTGGGACACCTTCTCCACGGCCCTGCTGCTCTTCATGTCTTACTACTCTGTGTATGTCAGCTACCGGGGAGTCACTACGGTAACAGACGCAGATCCATACAAGGCCAGAATCTGGTTTCTGGCAATTCCTGTCATTGCCTATTCTGTGGCCTATGTGGCCTTGATTGCCCTGGTAGCTGCAGTGCTTCTATAAGTGCCCTTTTTCTTACTTAGAAGGAAAGCGGTGAATACCTTAACTTTTTTTACCCGTTTTGGCAAGTTTTTCCCTAATTTCTAAACTTTCTGCCTTAACTTTGGGCAATTTATACATACCGCTTTACTAATGCCCAAAGATAATTCCATCAAGTCAGTCCTGATCATTGGTTCCGGTCCTATTGTGATTGGCCAAGCTTGTGAATTTGACTACTCCGGCTCCCAAGCCGCCCGCTCGCTGCGCGAAGAGGGGATTGAGGTCACCCTCATCAACTCCAACCCCGCCACCATCATGACCGACTCCATCACCGCGGACAACGTGTACCTGAAGCCGCTGGAGAAGAAGTCGATTATTGAGATTCTGGAGAAGCACCAGATTGATGCGGTACTGCCTACCATGGGCGGCCAGACCGCGCTCAACCTGGCCATTGACTGCGAGAAAGCCGGCATCTGGAAGAAGTACAACGTGAAAATCATTGGTGTAGACATCAAAGCCATTGAAACCACCGAAGACCGCGAGAAATTCCGTTTGCTCATGATTGAGTTGGGCGTAAATGTCTGCAAAGGCAACACGGCTACCTCGTTCCTGGAAGGCAAGGAAATTGCCCAAGAAATCGGGTTCCCGCTCGTGATCCGTCCGTCGTTCACCTTGGGGGGAACCGGCGGTGGCTTCGTGAACACGCCAGAGGAATTTGACGCCGCTTTGACCCGCGGTCTGCACGCCAGCCCTACCCATGAGGTGTTGGTGGAGCAGAGCATTTTGGGCTGGAAAGAGTACGAGCTGGAGCTGTTGCGTGACAACATCGGCAACGTGATCATCATCTGCTCCATTGAGAACTTTGACCCCATGGGTATCCACACCGGTGACTCCATCACGGTGGCCCCAGCCATGACCCTGCCAGACACCATCTACCAACAGATGCGTGATTTGGCCATTAAAATGATGAACGGCATTGGGCAGTTTGCCGGCGGCTGTAACGTGCAGTTCTCGGTGAACCCAGAAGATGACACCATCATTGCCATTGAGATTAACCCGCGCGTGAGCCGCTCTTCGGCGCTGGCTTCTAAAGCTACCGGGTATCCTATTGCCAAAGTAGCCGCTAAACTGGCCATTGGCTATAACCTGGACGAACTGAAAAACTCCATCACCAAAACCACCTCGGCGTTCTTTGAGCCCGCGCTGGACTATGTGATTGTGAAAATACCCCGCTGGAACTTTGACAAGTTCAAAGGTGCCAACAAGAAACTGGGCTTGCAGATGAAATCTGTGGGTGAAGTGATGGGCATCGGCCGTACCTTCCAGGAGGCGCTGCAGAAAGCTTGCCAGAGCCTGGAAATTAAGCGGAACGGCCTGGGCGCCGATGGCAAAGAGAAAACCAACTATGACCAGCTCATGGACAGCCTGGCCAATCCAAGTTGGGACAGACTCTTCACCATCAAAGACGCCATGAAATTCGGCGTAGCCACCAGCACCATTCAGAAGGTGACCAAGATTGACCCTTGGTTCCTGCAGCAGATTGAGGAGCTGGAGCTTACTGAGCGCGAGGTTCTGAAGCATACCATTGATTCTATTCCGGCAGATTTGATGCGCAGCGCCAAAGTGAAAGGCTTCGCCGATAGACAACTGGCGTACCTGCTGCGCTGCAAGGAAAGCGAAGTGCACGAGAAGCGTACCAGCATGGGCATCAAGCGCGTGTTCAAGATGGTAGATACCTGCGCCGCCGAATTTGAGGCCGTGACACCGTACTACTACAGCACCTTTGACGGCGAGAACGAGAGCGTGGTCTCTGACCGCAAAAAAGTGGTGGTACTGGGTTCCGGTCCTAACCGCATTGGGCAGGGCATTGAGTTTGACTACTCCTGCGTGCACGGCGTTTTGGCGGCCAGCGAGTGTGGTTATGAGACCATCATGATCAACTGCAACCCTGAGACCGTTTCTACAGACTCAGACATCTCTGACAAGCTGTACTTTGAGCCGGTATTCTGGGAGCACATCTATGACATTATTCTGCACGAAAAACCAGAAGGTGTCATTGTACAGTTGGGTGGACAGACTGCTTTGAAACTGGCCGAGAAACTCACCCGCTACGGCATCAAGATCATGGGCACTACCTATGAGAGCCTTGATTTGGCCGAAGACCGCGGCGCCTTCTCTACTTTGTTGAAGGAAAACAACATTCCGTACCCACCGTTCGCGAGCGTAACCTCTGCCGAGGAAGCCTTGGAAGTGTGCAAAGACCTGAAGTTCCCGCTGCTGGTGCGTCCTAGCTACGTGTTGGGTGGCCAGAACATGAAGATTGTCATCAATGAGAAGGAGCTGGAAGCGCAGGTGCTGGACATCCTGAAAGACAGCCCGGGCAACCACGTACTCCTGGACCACTTCCTGGACCGCGCCATTGAAGCCGAGGCTGATGCCATCTGTGACGGCGAGAATGTGCACATCATCGGCGTGATGGAGCATATTGAACCGGCCGGTATCCACTCCGGTGACTCGTACGCGGTGCTGCCTCCGTTTGACCTGAGCGAGAACGTGATGAACCAGATTGAGGAGTACACGAAGAAAATCGCCCTGGCGCTGAATACGGTGGGCCTCATCAACATCCAGTTTGCCATTAAGAACGAGACGGTGTACATCATTGAAGCCAACCCGCGCGCCAGCCGCACGGTACCGTTCATTGCCAAAGCTTACCAGGAGCCGTACGTGAACTACGCCGCCAAAGTGATGCTGGGCGAGAAGAAGGTAACCGATTTCACCTTCAACCCGGTGAAGAAAGGCTACGCGATCAAAGTGCCGGTGTTCTCCCACAGCAAGTTCCCAGAGGTGAACAAGGAACTGGGGCCAGAGATGAAGTCAACCGGTGAGGCCATCTACTTCATTGACAACCTGGAAGATGAGTACTTCACCAAGATTTATGGTGAGCGCAACCTGTACCTGAGTATGTAGCCTGTGAGTATCAAGTAGCGCGTATCACGTAGCACGATGATTTATAAAGAGGCGGTTCCCATAAAGGAACCGCCTCTTTCCGTTTTTGGCCTGTTTTTGGAAAAACAGCCTAAAAACGGAAAACGTCCTGCCGCCAGTTTGGGCGCACTCAAACTGGCGGCAGGACGTTTTCTGGCGCGAGTCTCCAGACTCGTGCCGATGGGTGCGTGGAGTCTCCAGACTCCATTTCGCAAGTATTACCGGTTTATAGCTCCCGGCGAGTCTGGAGACTCGCCGCACGCTTTGTCACGAGTCTTTAAACTCGCGCCAGCGTAAAAAATAATTCCGTTTTCGGGCTGTTTTTGGAAAAACAGCCCGAAAACGGAAGCCCGAATCTTGCTATCTGATACGTGCTACTTGCTACGTGATACTCCTTTCGCGCTCTGCTTTCATTCTGCCAAAATAATCACGCGCGGCCGCCATCACTTTAGGCGCCAGGAACAGCGCACACGCCATGGTAGGGACCGCCATCAGGGCGAAGGCGGTGTCAATCAGGTTGATGATAGACGTCAGGGTGATCACTGCGCCAATGATCACGGTGGAGATGTAGAAGTAGTCATACACCTTCCGGTACTTGAACCCGAACAGATAGGTGAAGCACTTGGCGCCGTAGTAGCAGTAAGAGAACAGAGAGGTAAACGCGAAGATGAACACGCAGAGCACCAGCAGGTACTTGCCTACTACGGGCATGGCCTCACTGAAGGCGGCAGCCGTCATGCTGACTCCGTTGGTATCACCAGACTGCCAGACGCCCGTTACCAGAATGGCCAAACCTGTCATGGTACAGACAATAATGGTGTCAATGAACGGCTCCAGCATGGCCACCAGCCCTTCGCGCACCGGCTCATTGGTCATGGACTCACCGTGCATCATGGCGGCGGTTCCAATACCGGCCTCATTGGAGAAAGACGCGCGGCGGGCGCCTAAGATAATGATCTGCATCACGGCCCCTCCCAACATGGTCTCGGCGCTGAAGGCGTCTTCAAAGATCATGGCAAACATGTTCGGCACCGCCGGAAGATTGACAAAAATAATGTACAGCACAGAGCCCGTGTAAAGCACCACCATGAGCGGCACCAGCTTGGTGGCCACGTTGGCTATGCGCTTAAGGCCCCCAAACATGATGATGGCCACGGGCAAGGCCAAAGCCAGCCCCATGAACAGGTTGGCAACAAAAGCATCTTCCCCTATCATGCCGCTGGGCACCAGTACCACATCGCGCACAATCTGGGTGAGTTGGTTTGACTGGAACAACGGCAGTGTACCAATCAGGCCCGCCGCGGCGAAGAGGACGGACAGCGGCTTCCATTTCCGGCCCAGCCCCTCAGTGACCATGTACATGGGGCCGCCCTCTACCTCGCCGCGCTCATTGCGGCCGCGGTACATGACAGAGAGCGTACAGGTGAAGAACTTGGTAGCCATGCCCACCAGGGCGCTCACCCACATCCAGAACAGCACACCGGGGCCGCCCATGGCAATGCCTACGGCCACACCGCTGATGTTCCCCATGCCAATGGTTGACGCCAGCGCCCCAGACATGGCCTGAAACGGACTGATCTGCCCCGGGGCATTGGGATCAACATATTTTCCGCTGAGGATTTCAAGTGAATGCCCCAAATGACGGAACGGTACAAACCGGCAGTACAGCATCAGGAACAGGCCGCCGCCCATGAGCAAGATCAGCAAAGGCATGCCCCAGGCCAGACTGCTGGCTTCGGCAAGAAAGGAATCTATTTTTTCCACAGATGTTCGTTTGTATTAAACATACAAACTTACGGCATGAAATCGGCAAAGAAATGCACGTTTTTGGCTTGTTTTGGCAAAAACAGGTCAAAAACACCTTTTCTCTATAGAGGAACAGGAAAAAGTGAGGCGAAGAACCCGTGACGGCGTGTCTGCCCCGGCCCCATGAAGATGTTCTAAGGTGCCCTACAGGAACCTCGCCTGGAGCTCAGGGGTGGGGAGCATGCAGCTTTCCTGCTGCCCAAACCAGCGGTACCGGTTCCTGGACACCCAGTCATAGAGGGGGTCGCGCAGAAACCGGGGCACCAGGATAAAACCGTAAAGCCAGGACCACCCGCCGCGCAGGCCCCGCAGAATACGCAGCGCGGCAGTGGAGCGGGAGTAGAGCTTCCCGTTTTCAAGGAGCAGAACCGTACTGAACTGCTGGGTGGGGAAACCGTGGGCGCGCAAGGTCTGCTGCCCCGTCTCTGACTGCAGAGAGGCAAAGGTAAACTTGCCCTCCGGGTCATGGTTGATGACAAACTGCACAAAGCCGTTGCAGAGGTTGCACACCCCGTCAAACAGCACTGTAGAAGAAGAAACCGCTGTAGCCATGGCGCTCACTTTAATAATAGAGGGTACGCACAGAAACTGCCGGAGTTGGATATTTAGACAATGGAGCAGCCCTCTTTGCGGCGTGCATGGCGTCTGTCTTGGGTTTTCTTTTGCAGCCTCTGCCGCAATGTCAGTTTATGCCTGCCCTCAGGTCTGGTGTACTTCTGTTTTAGGGCTGTTCTTCAAAAAACAGCCCTAAAACAGAAGCAAACGTGGCCCAAAGCTGGAAAGCCCTGTGCTGCTTACAATTTAATTTTCCTGTACCCGCAAACACTGCTCTTGTTCTGATGCTGCCCACTTCTGGGCACGGGCTGACATAAAGGGCGGCAGGTGCCTGCGGCTGCGCTATTTCTCCTTTAAGACGTTGTCACAACTTGTGTTCCCATACTGCCCTGGCAAACTTCTGGGCTGCCTGTTTTCTTCTAAAGATTCAAAACACACCCTTCTTTTATGTTAAACAGGCCAAGACAAATGCGGGAAAGTACTTTTCAAGGAAATTTTTTTCTGTCTAAAGAACACCTTTCTAAAAACGTCTCGTACAACAGGAAGCTGAAACAAAAACAACTTTTATTCAACTATTACCTGTTAAAACTATGAAAAAATCATTTTTAAATGTGTTCGCGGCAGCTGCGTTGGTAGCCGCTACGGCGTTGACTTCTTGCTCTGGCAGTTCAGAAACAACCACTGATACCACCACCACAGACATGAGCACTGAGACCACTGGTACTACTGATGACACCACCACCGGTACCACCACGGGCACCACTGGCACTACCGGTACCACATATGGCACCACCGGAACCACCACTGGTACAACAGGTACCACCGGTACTACAACTGGTACTACCACCGGCACCACCACTGGTACAACTGGTACTACCGGAACAACAGGAACTACTACTGGCACTACCACCGGTACTACTGGAACAACTGGTACTACTACCGGCACCACTACCGGAACTACCACAGGAACCACAACTGGCACCACCACTGGTACTACTGGCACCACCGCCCGCTAGTAGAAGCCACAGGCACAAAAGTGCTGTTTAGATAATTGGGAAAGGCAAGACCGAAAGGTTTTGCCTTTCCTGCTTTCTTCCTTCACCCACTCCGTAATTACCGCATGCATCTGATTCAGCAATACCTGCACCGCATTTTTTATGCAGACACCCGCGCCCTTTCCCTCATGCGCATCTGGGTGGCGAGCGTGCTGCTGTTAGATATCGCCATCAGGGCTTCTGACCTAGAGGCACACTACTCCAACATGGGCGTGCTGCCGCTGCACGTGCTCCACGCCAACGCCTGGAACCAGTATTTTTTCTCTTTGCACGCCCTTAGCGGTATGTGGCAGTTCCAGGCGCTCCTGTTTGCCGTGGCCGCGGTGGCCGCTGTCTCTTTGCTGCTGGGGTACCACACCCGCTGGGCCACGTTTATCTCCTGGCTGCTGCTGCTCTCCCTCCAGAACCGGAACCCGCTCATCTCCCAGTCAGGTGACGGTTTGCTGCGCATGCTGCTGTTCTGGGGTATGTTCCTGCCGTGGCACCGCCATTATTCCCTGGATGCCCGCCGTGACCTTACGGTCGAAAAGAATCTCTCCACCTCTTACTTCGGCGCAGCCACCGTTGCCTATCTTCTGCAGGTGGCGTGGGTGTATGTGTTTACCGCCTTGCTCAAATCTGGCCCAGACTGGACCACAGACGGTACCGCCCTCTACTACGCCCTCAGCCTTGACCAGATCCTGATGCCCGGCGGCCGAATCCTGTACCAGTACCCTCAGCTCATGAAGTTTCTCACCCATGCCACTTACTATGGGGAGCTGTACCTGCCGTTTATCCTCCTGATCCCCTGGAAGAACACGTGGTTCCGGCTGCTGTTCATTTTCTCCATCATTGGCCTGCACATAGGCATTAGCCTGACCCTGTACGTGGGGCTTTTCTATCTCATCAGTATCTCAGCGGTCATTGGCCTGCTGCCCACCCCCGCCATGGACTTTCTGGACCGACGCCTGCGGGTGGGCTTTTCCCGGGTACAGCAACGGTGGTCCCGGCTGGGCACCCACTTGCGCCCCCCTCTGTCTGTGCACGTGAACGTGGCCTGGAACAAACCCCGGTGGGCAGAAAGACTGCACGGCCACTACCTCCGGGAAGGCCTGGTTCTGACCGCCCTGGCTCTGGCTTTCTGGTGGAACCTGGGCACCTTGGGCAAACCGTACTTTACCGTACCCCAGCAGTTGCACCTGGCCACCCTACTCCCCAGGTTGGACCAGAACTGGAGTATGTTTGCGCCCAACGTCTTTAAAGATGATGGCTGGTACATTCTGGAAGGCATCACCAATTCTAACCTTAAGGTTGACCTCAACCAGCAAGGCAAAGAGCCTGACACCGCCAAACCGGCCAGTGTGGTGAGCCTCTTCAAGAATGACCGCTGGCGTAAATACTCAGAGAACTACCTGTTCTCGCCCAACGCGTACATGCGGCCCTACTATTGCTTCTACCTGCTTCGCCGCTGGAACGAGGAACACCCCAAAGAAGAACAGATAAACGAACTTTCTGTGATTTACATGAAAGAGTTCTCCTTGCCAGACTATAAGACGGCCCCCATTCAGCGGGAAGTGCTCTGCCACTGCAAACCGTAGGCTCTTTTTTGGCCGCAACCGTATACTGCCTTATGTATCATTAACCATAAAGCTATGCCACAGGGAGATAAATCAGCGTACACAGACAAGCAGAAGCGCAAAGCCGGGCACATAGAAGAAGGCTATGAAAAACGCGGCGTTTCACAGGAAGAAGCAGAAAAGCGTGCCTGGGCCACCGTGAACAAACAAGACGGCGGCGGCAAGAAAAGCGGCTCTGGCCGAAAGAACTAAGTCCAGTTTATGCACATTTCGGGGTGCTGTTTTCGACCTGTTTTCTAAAAAACAGGCCGAAAACAGCACCCCGAAACCTTACAAGGGAAATGTAACCGTTACACCTTCACTTTCCTCAGCCATCTGCCCACCGCACCGGCCACCACTCCGGCCATAAGGTAATAGGCAATGGTGAGCGCCTGCGTTTCACGGGTGCGGTTGCTGGGGGCGGTCCCTAAGCCCATGGGCCCGGGCAGCACTACGCCGCCAATTCCAGCCACTGCCCCTAAAATGGAGCCCCGCCACAGTGCGTTCTTTTTAGAACCGGTGAGGCTGTAGTACAACCCATTGGAGACAATGTCTCCCACCAGGGACCAAGTGTGCAGCCTTTCTTCAGTAGGTGGCGTTTTTCCGGCGTAGTGCAGCCCTTTGGAGATGGCGCGCATGCCCAGAATATCCATACGGGGGGCATTGGGGTAGAAGCGCCGCACCGTTTCATGCACGGCCGTTACCGCCACGGCTCCTGCCAGCCCGCTTAAGCCCGCCCGCAGCCATTTATTCATACGTTTCTTAGACGGCTTCTTGGTCTTTTTCTTTTTTTGCTCTTTGTCTTTCTTTTTAGATCCCATAGTCTTGTTCATTTATTCGGCCGTTTCTCCCATTAGAAAGGGGCAAGGCAGATTTACCAGATATTTAACCCTTTTCAGGCGTGAAGGTTGCCTCAGAAAGCATACCGCCCTACCAACAAAGCTTCTGTTTATGAGCCGTTTTCACCAAAACAGGCGAAAAACGCATACTGAATCTTTTTGTGTAGCTTTGTGTCTTTAAAAGGTAGGCGATGGGCGCTGATGCTCTCGCCTTTTATTTTTGGCCGTAAGTAGGCCGCTATGATTGAACATGACATTTTCAGAACTTAATTTAATTGACCCTATCCTGCAGGCCCTGCAGGAGGAAGGATATACCTCCCCTACCCCTATTCAGGAACAGGCTATTCCGCCGGTGCTAAACGGTGATGACCTGCTGGGCTGCGCCCAAACCGGAACCGGTAAAACCGCGGCTTTCAGCTTGCCGCTGCTGCAGCGCCTGCATGAAGCCGGGCCCGCCCATCCGGCCAAAGCCATCAGGGCCTTGATCCTGACCCCTACCCGTGAGCTGGCCCTACAGATTGGTGACAGCATAAAAGCCTACGGCCGCTATACCAAAATACGCCACACGGTGGTGTTTGGCGGCGTGGGGCAAGTGCCGCAGGTAGAGCAGATCAGACGCGGGGTAGACATTCTGGTGGCCACCCCCGGCCGTCTGCTGGACCTCATGAACCAGGGCCTGCTGTCTCTCAAGCATATTGAAACGTTTATTCTGGATGAGGCTGACCGTATGCTGGACATGGGCTTTATTCATGACGTACGCAAAGTCATTGCCCAGATACCGGCCAACCGCCAGACGCTGCTGTTCTCGGCCACCATGCCGCAGGAAATTCAGAAACTGTCTTCCAGCATTCTTCGGGAGCCGGTGTATGTAGAGGTGACCCCTGTTTCCAGCACCGCAGAGAAGATTGCCCAAAAAGTGTTTTTTGTGGAGAAAACCTACAAGCGCGCCCTCCTGAAGCATTTGCTCAAAGGCGACGAGATTCAACGGGCCCTGGTTTTCTCGCGCACCAAGCACGGTGCAGACCGCATTGCCAAAGAACTGTCTAAGGTAGGCATCTCTGCGCAGTCTATTCACGGTGACAAAGCCCAGAGCACGCGCGTGAAAGCCCTTACCCAGTTCAAGAACAATGAATTGAAAGCGCTGGTGGCAACAGACATTGCCGCCCGTGGCATTGACGTAGATGATTTAACCCACGTGATCAACGTTGACCTGCCCAATGAGCCGGAGACCTACGTACACCGCATTGGCCGTACCGGCCGGGCTGGCGCTGAGGGCATGGCGCTTTCCTTCTGTGATGACACAGAACTGCCTTACCTGCGGGATATTGAGCGGCTTACCAAGCAGACCATACCCGTTGAAGAAGAGCAGCCATATCATGCTGATTACCAAAAACTGCCCATTGGCGGCGGCAAGTCAACTGACAAAGCCCGCTCTACGCCTTCTGCCAACCGCGGGGGCGGCCAAGGCCGAAGCCCCAGAACCGGGCAAAGCCAGAACAGCGGCAGAAGGCCAGACAACCGCCAAGCCAGCACCCAAGGGAGCGGCAGCAATGACCGGCGGTCATCTGGCAACCGGGGCGGCAGACGCTAATACAGAATATATCAAAATAGAAAAGGCGACCACAAGATGTGGTCGCCTTTTCTATTTTAGCGCTGGTTTACATTTTGCTTTTGCAGGCGAAACGGGGGGCGAAAGGTTCTTCTATCCCGTTTTAGAGCAGCATAGCAGCGCCTGGTGCAAGGCAACCGCAATGTCAGGTTCTTTAAAGGCCCGTTTGCAGCGCAACAGGCAAATGTAAAAAAGCTCTTAAGCCGGTGTCGCTACACTTACGCGTTCTTGCCAGCTTTTCTGTTTTTAAGGGCCATTTTTCCTTGGCTCACCCAGCCTTGTTTAGAGGCAGCCAGGTACCCGGCTCCCAGTGCCAGGGCCGCACCGCCAATTACTTTTTGGGTGGTGCTCAGGCCGTTATACGTGCGGGCGCAAGTTGCCCCAAAGTCTTTCACCGCCTGTGGCACCTGAATGTTACTCAAGCTGCCTGTAATGCTATCCAGCATGCCGCCTTTGCCGTTTGCCTGAGCAGAAGCATTGGTGCGGTTGGCTGAATCCTGGTCATAAGAAGTGGCTTGTGAGGCATCAGCCTGGGGCAGTTGGTTGGTTTGATTTTCCATAGTTGTAAAATAAATATAATGGTTTTGAACAATGTCTGCTGACTGGCGTCGGCCAGCCGGCCCCTACACAGAGAGGCGAATCCATTTTATCGGATATGCGCGGGATTAGTTGCGTTCCCATCCTTTTTTTCTCACATTTTTTCAAGAAGCGTCTTTCAGTCCAGTTCCTTCGGCCCACAACATTACTTTGATGATATATAGCAATTTTTGCACGTACTACGTAAAAGGGTCTGTCTTTCTCTATTCCCGTTGCCTATGACACCCAACCCTGCACCTCACACAAATACAACTTCTACCTCCTCGCACCAGTTTCTGAAAAGAGTTCTTCTGGTGGCGTTGGTGGCGGCACTCCTGTTCCTTTTTTACACCATTGTGAGAATGGCGTTTCAGGTGCTGCTGGTTTTCTTTGCCGCCGTGCTTTTTGGTATTCTGCTGCACGGCCTGAGCTCGTTCCTGCAGCGGCACACCAAGGTGCCTTACAAGTGGTCATTGGGCATTGTCTGCCTGCTTCTGGCAGGGGCGGTAGTGGGTTTGTTCATGTATCTGGGGCCCAGTCTGTCTGAGCAGTCTGAGCAATTGGGCAAAGCGCTTCCAGAGGCCTATGATAAACTAAAGCAACAGATTGCCACGTTGCCTTACGGGCAGCAGCTCCTGAAGCAGATTCCGCCGCCAGAACAGATGCTGAAAGAGCAGGGCTCCGTCATGCGGAATGCCTTCTCTTTCTTCTCCACCACCTTTGGGGCGCTGGCAAATATGCTGATTGTGCTGGTGATTGGCATTTACCTGGCCACTTCACCCCGCGAAACCGCCAATGCGCTGGTACGGCTGGTGCCTAAACCCCGCAGACCCAGAACCCGTGAGGTGCTTCATGTGCTTAGGTACACGCTTTGGGGGTGGCTAAAGGGCACGCTGCTGGCCATGGCCGTTATTGGCATTCTCACCGCCGTTGGCCTGTCAATCATAGGGATACCGCTTTCCCTGCTGCTGGGGGTGTTTGCCGGTCTGCTGGAATTCATACCCAATATTGGGCCGTTCATTGCCGGGGCTCCCGCCGTTTTGCTGGCGCTGGTACAGGACCCCACCAAGGCGCTCACTGTGGTTCTCTTCTTTATTGCCCTGCAGAGCCTAGAAGGGTACGTGCTCACCCCGCTGGTTCAGAAGAAGATCATTGACCTCCCTCCCATTCTCACCATTATGGGCCAGGTGCTGCTGGGGCTCATTGCCGGCATGTGGGGCCTGCTCCTGGCAGTGCCTATGGTAGCGGTGGTCATGGTACTGGTGAAGATGCTCTACATTGAAGATGTGCTGGGAGACTACGGCGTAGAGGTGAAGGGGGAGGAAGAAGCCATTGCCCTTGAGGAGAAAAGAGACCAACAGGGCTTTCAAGAAGGAGCTGAAGGGTAATGCCCAGTTCGGGGCAAAAAAACCACTCCTGTTTTAGGGTTGTTTTCAGAAAACTAAGCCGAAAACAAGAACCAGTTCTGAAGGACTTTGGGCAGTATTGGATTTACGGGCCGGGCTTCCGCTTCCACCCACCCTTTCTACCTTTGCGCCCTGTAAAGAGACATTCCTGTTTTTAGGCTGTTTTCTCAAAAACAGCCTAAAAACAGAGAAGCCGCTCTGTTGGGAGCGGCTTCTCTGTTTTTTAATATGGCACGTACGTTTATTGCTTCAGGGTAATTTTGCGTTCTACGGTATTGAATGGCCCCGGGATCACCTGGCCCTGGCTGTTGATCAGCTCCAGCTTGAAGGTGTTTTCGCCCATAGGCAGGCCCTCTACCAGGTACGGCAGCCACTGGTCCAGAATGAACTCATTGCCGTTGATGGTCGCACGCACCTTGTTGCCGCCTTTGTCAAGCGAGGTGTTCACCAGATAGAAATCCAGCATGACCTTCTTGGTGTCAGCGCCTTTGTATTCACCTTTGGGGCGGCTGTAGAACAGGTGCTGCCCGCCTTCATCAAACTTAAGGTTGCTCTTGCCACCGTTGCCCACCGTGATCACCCGCAGGTCATAGGCGTCTTTATGCTTGATGCTCTCATGGTAAGACCGTGACAGGAAAGACAGCACCACGTGCTGGCCCGGCTCAATGGCTTTCTTGAAGCTGGGTTTGTAGTGGGCGGTATAGGGCTCGTTGTCTACAATGTTGTGGATGTGCTGCCCCTCTTTGGAGTTGGCATGCTCATGGGTGGCAGCGTCTGGGGTCTGCTGGCTCAACTGGTAGTTTTTCACCTCGTACTCAAACTGCACGGAGTCACCTGCCACTTTCCCGTTTTTCTCCGGCTGGTTCAGGTCAAGGTCAGCGTCTGGGAAGTCTACCGAATTGCTGTAGGAATACACTTTCAAGCCGCCCTTTTCCATGGGTGTTCCCATAGTGCCCGCATGCTGCACGCCCGCGCTGTCATGCCCCATGCTGTGGTCAGCGGTGGCAGTGCTGTCAGTATCAGTGGTGGAAGCAGAACGGTTCCCATCACAGGCGCTCGCTATGAGCAGAGCGGCAATGGCTACAAAAGATAAATGTTTCTTTTTCATAGGAATGGTTTTCGTACAAATACGTAGAATGTTTCAAAGGTAGAAAATTTGTAACTTGCAGCCCCCTCAACACCCATATTTTACAACCCGTCATTAGAAGACCATGAGCGAGAAATTATTAGAGGAAATCCCTTCTTTAGACTTAGCCGACTTCACGTCTGGCGATCCTGCCCGCAAAGCTGCTTTTGTGCAGGCGTTGGGCGAGGCATACCAGAACATTGGGTTTGTGGCCATTAAAAACCACGGCCTCAGTGATGACCTGACCAAACGGTTATACGCTTCTACCCAGGAGTTTTTTGGGCTGCCAGATGAGGTGAAAAGCAAATATGAGATCCCGGGCCTGGCTGGTCAGCGCGGCTACGTGGGCAAAGGGAAAGAACACGCCAAAGGCCGCAACACCGGTGACCTCAAGGAGTTCTACCACGTGGGCCAGATGGTGACCGACAATGACCCTATCAAAGACGAATATCCAGAGAACGTTTGGCCCGCTGAGGTAGAAGACTTCCAGCCGGCCACCTCTACCGCCTACAAGTTACTGGAGGAAGCCGGTAAGAACATGCTGCGCGCCATTGCCCTGTACCTGGAGCTGCCAGAGAACTACTTTGATGACAAGGTGCACAACGGGAACAGTATTCTGCGCGCCATCCATTACTTCCCTATTGAAGACCCAGACAGCGTGCCAGCAGATGCCGTACGCGCCGCCGAACACGGAGACATCAACCTCATTACCCTGTTGATGGGCGCAAGCGCCGATGGCCTGCAAGTGCTGCGCCGTGACGGCAAATGGATTCCCATCACCGCCCTGCCAGAGCAGATTGTGGTCAATGTGGGCGATATGCTGAGCCGCCACACCAACAACAAGCTCAAGTCTACCATTCACCGCGTGGTGAACCCGCCGCGTGAGCTCATGAACACGTCGCGCTACTCCATTCCGTTCTTCATGCACCCGCGCTCTGAGATGGACCTGACCTGCCTGGAGAGCTGCATTGACGCGCAGAACCCCAAGCAGTTCCCAGATATTACCGCCGGTGACTTTCTGAACGAGCGTCTGGTAGAGCTTGGGCTAAAAAAATAAGCCATTCCTACTGATTTTGAAAGGGGCCTTTTAGGGCTCCTTTCGTTTTTCTGCTTATTTTTAAAAATTAAGCTTAAAACAATTTTCCCCTTATACCCACTTGCGTCCCCGTAACTACATTTTCCTGAAAGATGTAGCCTCCCTTTCGCTTACGGCGTTTGGTGGGCCGCAGGCGCACGTGGCCATGATGCTGCAGCTGCTGGTGGAACGCCGCCGGTACATCAATGAGAAGGAGCTGCTGGAGTTGAATGCGCTCTGCAACATTCTGCCCGGCCCTTCGTCTACGCAAACTATTACGGCCATTGGCTTCAAAATTGGCGGCCCCAACCTGGCGTACCTTACCCTGCTGGTCTGGATTGCCCCCGCGGCCCTCATTATGATTGCCGCCGCCGTTTTGATTTCCTTCTTAGGAGAACAGGGCGCCCCGCTGGGCTTTACCCGCTTTATTCAGCCCATGGCGGTGGGCTTTGTGGCGTTTGCCGCCTACCGCATCAGTTCAAAGGTGGTGACTACCAAGTTGGGCATTGTGATATTGATGGTGTCTGCTATTCTGGCCTATTTCTTCCGGTCTCCCTGGGTTTTCCCGGTTCTGCTGTTGGCCGGAGGCAGTCTCACGGCGTTCCGGTTCTCAGCGCAGCCCATTCTGGAGAAGAAGCCCATGAAGGTAGAGTGGGCAAATTTTGTGCTGTTCCTGGGCGTATTTGTGGGTGCCGCCTTACTGGGAAGGTATACGCAATTGCGGGCGGTGCTCCTGTTTGAGAACTTCTACCGAAACGGCAGCCTCATTTTTGGCGGCGGGCAGGTGCTGATTCCGTTGATGTACACTGAGTTTGTGGAGTTCAAGCACTATCTGAGCTCCAAAGAGTTTCTCTCCGGCTTTGCCATGGTTCAGGCGCTACCGGGTCCGGTCTTTTCCTTCTGCTCCTATATAGGCACCCTCTCCATGCGGAACTACGGGATTACCGGCCAGCTTATTGGTGGCGTGGTGTCTACGATTGCCATCTTTCTGCCGGGCACGTTTTTGATCTTCTTTGTGATCAGGTTCTGGGAGGAACTCAGGAAGTACCGGGTGATTCAAGCGTCCTTAGAAGGGATCAACGCCGTTGGCTCTGGCATGGTCTGCGCGGCGGCCATCATGTTGTACCACCCCATTGAGAACACCCCCTACAATTTTGGATTGGTGGTAGTGACGTTTGCCCTGCTGCTCTGGACCAAGATTCCGGCCCCCGCCTTGATTCTGGTTGGGTTGGTAGTGGGTTTGCTATTCCCCAATTAAAGCTGTTTTTGGCCTGTTTTCAAAAAAACAGCCCGAAAACAGAAATGGGTTCTGCCTTCGGGCTGTTTGCGTTCCTCATGGGCTATGGCTACTTCAGAATATTAAGCAGGTAATCCCCGTAGCCGCTTTTGCGCAACGGTTCAGCAATGCGCTGCAGCTGCTCTGCGTCAATAAAGCCCATACGGTAGGCCACTTCTTCAATAGAGCCTATCTTCAGCCCCTGCCGCTCTTCAATCACCTGCACAAAGGTGGCCGCCTGCATCAATGACTGGATGGTGCCGGTGTCTAACCAGGCCGTTCCTCTGTCTAAGATCCCAACCTTGAGTTTGCCCCGGCGCAGGTATTCTTTGTTCACATCTGTGATCTCATACTCGCCTCTGGGGCTTGGCTCCAGATTCTTAGCGATCTCAATCACATCATTGTCATAGAAATACAACCCCGGTACGGCGTACTTAGACTTAGGCTGTTTGGGCTTTTCTTCAATAGACAGGGCTTTCTTGTTTTCATCAAACTCCACCACCCCGTAACGCTCGGGGTCGTGCACGTGGTATGCGTAGACCACCCCGCCTTCTGGGTCATTGTTGGCTTGCAACAGTTTACTCATGCCGGAGCCGTAGAAGATATTATCCCCCAGGATCAGGGCAGCCTTGTCCTGGCCAACAAAGTCAGCACCTAACACAAACGCCTGCGCCAGACCGTTGGGCACCTCCTGCACCGTATAGCTGAAGTTGCAGCCAATCTGGCTGCCGTCACCCAGCAGGCGCTCAAACATGGGGAGGTCATGCGGCGTGGAGATAATCAGGATGTCTCTTATACCGGCCAGCATCAACGTTGACAGCGGATAATAGATCATGGGTTTATCATACACCGGCATCAGCTGCTTGCTTACCGCTAGGGTGAGAGGGTGCAATCTGGTGCCGGAGCCCCCTGCTAAGATGATTCCTTTCATGGTCTATTTCTGGTTATAGATGAAGTCCTGGTTATCTCTGAACCAGGCTAAGGTTTTCTGTAGACCTTCCCTAATCCTGATCTGCGGGTCATAGCCCAACAACCGCTGCGCTTTAGAGATATCAGCCAAGCTGTCTCTGATGTCACCTGCACGCTCTGGGCCATATTCTGGGGTGATGTCTACCCCCGCCTCGTCTTTCAGAATGTTGAAAAGATCATTCAAAGAGGTTCTATCGCCCACGGCAATGTTGTACACCTGGTTGATGGCCTCTGGGTTTTCCACCAGAGCGGCGCGTATGTTGGCCTCCACGCAGTTCTCCACGAAGGTGAAGTCACGGGTTTGCCCGCCGTCACCGTTCATTCTGGGAGGCTTGCCGTTCAGTACCGCATCAATGAACAACGGAATGACTGCCGCATACGCCCCATTCGGGTCCTGGCGCGGCCCAAAAATATTGAAATACCGCAAGCCAATGATTTCCATGCCGTAGGTTTTACCAAACACGTCTGCGTACAGCTCATTGGCGTACTTGGTCACCGCATACGGAGAAAGCGGACGGCCAATCACGTCTTCCACCTTAGGCAGGGACTTGCTGTCACCATAGGTAGACGATGAAGCCGCGTACACAAACCGTTTCACGCCTTGCTCCTTAGTGGCCATGAGCATGTTCACAAACCCACCCACGTTTACTTCATTAGAGGTGACCGGATCTTTCACGCTGCGCGGAACAGAGCCCAAGGCTGCCTGGTGCAGCACTACATCCATGCCTTGACAGGCTTGCATGCAGGTTTCCAGATTCCGGATATCGCCCTCCAGCACTTCTAGTCTGTCATTATCTTGGAAAGCTCTCAGGTTTTTATGGAAACCGTTGGAGTAATTATCCAGTACCCGCACTTTTCTGGCGTTGTACTTCAACAGGTACTCTACCAGGTTAGAACCAATAAAGCCAGCGCCGCCGGTGACTAAAAAAGAAGTTTGCTCCAAGGAGCCGCTGTGAAAAGGATGTTCGTACACTGTAACTAATTAAGAATTCAGAATCAGGAACAAAGAATAGATGCTGTTTTTGGCCTGTTTTCAGGAAATCAGGGCCAAAACAGCCTTTCCTCTTCTTTTCCTATTACAAAAGCCTCTGCCGCCTATTTAAGCACGTGACTTGAGGTAAAGCAAAATTGCGTTTTCAGCCTCTTTTCTGAAAAACAGGCCGAAAACGCAATTTTCATTTACCGGGTATATTGCTCTTTGTAGTAAGCCTGGTAGTGGCCAGAGGTTACTTCCTGGAGCCACTCCTCATTTTGCAGGTACCAGTCTACCGTCTTCTCCAGCCCTTCCTCAAAGTTCACAGAAGGCTTCCAGCCCAGTTCGTTCATAATTTTAGACGAGTCAATGGCGTAGCGAAGATCATGCCCGGCCCTATCTGTCACAAAGGTGATCAGTTGGCGGGAAGCACCGGTCTCACGGCCCAGTTTCTGGTCCATGATGTCGCAGAGCAGGTGAATAAGGTCAATGTTGCGCCACTCGTTCACGCCACCAATGTTATAGGTATCACCTACCTTGCCTTTATGGAACACGTCATCAATGGCACGCGCATGGTCCAGCACGTACAGCCAGTCTCTGATGTTTTCGCCTTTGCCATACACCGGCACGGGCTTGTTATTCTTGATATTGTTCAGCGCCAGCGGAATCAGCTTCTCCGGGAAATGGTTGGGGCCGTAGTTGTTGGAGCAGTTAGACACCTTTACCGGGAGGCCATAGGTATGGTAGTACGCCCGCACAAAGTGGTCTGAACTGGCCTTAGAGGCCGAATACGGGGACCGCGGGTCATACTTGGTCTCCTCTGTGAACATGCCTTCCTCGCCAAGCGAGCCGTACACCTCATCTGTAGAGACATGGTAGAAAAGCTTATTGGTAAAGTCAGCTTTCCAAAGTTCTTTGGCCGCGTGCAGTAGATTACACGTCCCGTTCACGTTGGTACGCACAAAGGCCATTGGGTCCGTGATAGACCGGTCTACGTGCGACTCTGCGGCTAAGTGAATCACCGCATCAAATTGGTGTTCCTGAAAAAGGCCGTTGATGTACTCCTGGTCAACAATATCACCTTTGATGAAAGTATAATTAGGCGAACTCTCAATATCTGTCAGGTTCTGCAGGTTGCCCGCATACGTCAGCTTATCAAGATTGAAGATTTGATAGTTCGGGTACTTGTTCACGAATAACCGCACCACGTGCGACCCAATGAAACCAGCGCCGCCGGTAATAAGTATTTTCATTTGCTCTAATGTTACTTCATCAATTGTTGCTGCCATTTCCAGGAACTGGCCAAACTGTCTTGCAAAGACAAAGATGTTTTGAAGCCTAACTCCTCTGTGGCCTTGGTCACATCTGCGTAAATTGCCGGTACATCGCCCGGGCGACGTGGGCCGGTTTTGTAAGGGAATGGAGTATCCGTGGCTTTTTCAAAAGCTTTCACCACTTCCAAGACACTGCTGCCCTGGCCGGTCCCTATGTTGAATACTTCAAAAGCAGCCGCATTCTCCTGCTCCAGGCGCCTAATGGCCGCCACATGTGCCTTGGCTAAGTCTACCACGTGCACGTAATCTCTAATGCAGCTCCCGTCTGGGGTGTCATAATCAGTGCCGTAGACGGTAAGGCTTTCCCTGATCCCGGCTGCAGTTTGGGTAATGAACGGCACCAGATTGTTAGGGACCCCAAGCGGCAGTTCGCCAATCAAGGCAGTCTCATGCGCCCCAATGGGGTTGAAATAGCGCAGGGCAATGGTTTTGATGCCATAATTTCCACTGGCGGCCACATCCCGCAAGATTTCCTCGTCAATCTTTTTGGTGTTGCCGTACGGCGAATTGGCTTTCTGGGTAGGCGTCTCTTCTGTCACCGGCAGTTTCTCCGGAATACCATAGACCGTGCAGGAAGAGGAGAAAACCAGATTGCTCACGTTGTTTGCTTCCATCACCTGCAAAAGCGTCACCAGGCCTGCCACGTTGTTGTGGTAATACTTCAGTGGCTCACTTACAGACTCCCCTACCGCCTTGAAGGCGGCAAAATGGATCACCCCTTCAAATTTCCCTTCCTTGGTAAATACCTCCTGTAACGCGGCGGCATCTGTACAGTCTACTTTGTGGCAAACCACCTCATGTCCCAGAATTTGGGCAAGCCCCTGCAACACCCGCTCCTCCGTATTGCTGAAGTTATCAACAATAATGGGGGTGTAGCCTGCATTGTACAGTTCTACTACCGTGTGGGAGCCAATATAGCCAGCCCCGCCTGTTACCAAGATTTTACGCATAGTAAGATTTTATAAGCTCCAGTAAGGCAGTGAATTGATTTTGCCGCGGTAAATGCCCTTGAGATCAATTACAATAGGGTTGTCAGAGGAGATGCCCTTGAAGTAGTCCTCGTCATGGCCCAGGTAGTCTTTGTGGTTCACAGCCACCACCACGGCATCATAGTCATTGCTGGGGTTCTGGGTCAGGGCAAAGCCATACTCATGCTCCAGCTCCTCAGAGGAGGCATACGGGTCTACCACGTCTACCTGCACCCCAAAGCTCTTCAGCTCGTTGATCACGTCTGCCACCTTTGAGTTGCGGATATCCTCTACGTTCTCCTTGAAGGTAGCGCCCATCACCAGCACTTTGGCTTTGGAGATGGCCACGCCCTCCTTGATCATCATCTTGATGGCCTTGCTGGCCACGTAAGCCCCCATGCCGTCATTGATGGTACGGCCGCTCAGGATCACTTTGGAGTCATAGCCCAGCGCTTTGGCCTTGTAAGTCAGGTAATACGGGTCCACGCCAATGCAGTGGCCGCCCACCAGCCCCGGGAAGAACTTGAGGAAGTTCCACTTGGTGCCCGCCGCCTCCAGTACCTCAAACGTGTTGATGTTCATGCGGTCAAAAATGATGGAGAGCTCGTTCATCAGGGCGATATTCACGTCGCGCTGGGTGTTCTCGATGATTTTGGCCGCCTCTGCCACCTTGATGGAAGACGCGCGGTGCACACCGGCCTCTACTACCAGTTCATAGACCTTCGCAATCACGTCCAGCGACTCAGCGTCACAGCCAGAAACCACCTTCACAATTTTAGTCAAGGTATGCTCCTTGTCACCGGGGTTGATACGCTCAGGAGAGTACCCCACCTTGAAATCTTCGGGGAACTTCAAACCTGACTCGCGCTCCAGAACCGGGATACAGTCCTCCTCTGTACAGCCTGGATACACCGTAGACTCAAACACTACGTAGTCACCTTGCTTCAACACTTTCCCAACCGTTCCGGAGGCACCCAAAAGCGGCTTCAGGTCTGGCAGCGCGTAGGCGTCAATGGGGGTAGGCACCGCGACAATAAAGAAACGGGCTTCTTTCAGCACGTCCAGCTCATGGGTGAACGTGATATCAGCGCCCTCAAAAGCCGAAGATTCCAGCTCCCCGCTGGGGTCAATGTTGTTGCGCATCATCTCCACGCGCTTCTCGTTGATGTCAAACCCGATCACGCTGATCTTCTTCGCGAATTCCAGCGCAATGGGGAGCCCTACATATCCTAATCCGATAACCGCCAGCTTGGCTTCTTTGTTGAGGAGTTGCTGATACACAATAAAATTATTTTAAATGGACAGTTTAGTTACACTATTATTTTCCAGCCGGTACTGCTCACCGGTCTCGGGGCAGCTGGCTATATTATTCTCATTGCTGAATTGCAGCTTGTGGCCCGCCTCGCTCACCCAGCCGTGCTGCCTGGAAGGATTGCCGTAGACCAGGGCATACGGGGGCACATCTTTAGTCACCACGGCCCCGGCCCCAACCAGGGCGTAGGCCCCTATGGTGTTTCCGCAGACAACCGTGGCATTGGCCCCTATGCTGGCGCCCTTCTGCACCAGCGTTTTCTGGTATTCGCCCCGGCGGTTGATGGCGCTGCGCGGGTTTAGTACGTTGGTGAAGACCATAGAGGGCCCCAGGAACACGTCATCCTCACAGATCACCCCGCTGTACACAGAGACGTTGTTCTGGATCTTCACATTCTCCCCCAGCACCACGCCAGGTGAGACCACCACATTCTGGCCAATATTGCAGCGTTTCCCAATCACACAGTCTGGCATGATGTGGGAGAAGTGCCATATCTTGGTGCCTTCCCCAATCTGGCAGCCCCCGTCAATGACGGCGGTCTCATGGGCAAAATACGGGGGGGTGGTGTCAGTCATGTATAACGTGAGCTTCTACAGAATCAGGCTGCATACGCAAAAAGCCTCTGCAGGGATATTACTTTTTTACTACCGCAAAGGTACAAGTTTTATAACAATTCCTTGTAATCTGTTTGTTACCACCAGCCTTGCTGCTAAAAAAGGCGAATCTAAAGAAAGAAATCCTTACTGAATCAGCTGTTTTTGCGCCATTTTCTAAAAGTGTGTTGGTAAGCGCAGAAAGGCAAGAGCATCAGTTGCCCGCCCACGTGGCCGCTACCATCCGCTCCTTACCCCGCAGGTCTGTTCTCACACGGGCCTCACTGTACCCCTGCGCCTGCAGCATAGCCACGGTCTCCTGCGCGAACTGCTCATTGATCTCAAAAAAGAGCCTCCCGCCGGGCTTCAGCAGCCGCTGCGCCACCTCGGCAATTCTCCGGTAGAACAGCAGCGGGTCCTCATTGGGCACAAACAGCGCCAGGTGGGGCTCATGGTGCAAGACGTTCTCACGCATCAGTTCTTTTTCCTGCTCCAGCACATACGGCGGGTTACTGATCACGGCATCCAGGCTATGGGGCGGCAACCCGGGCACCTCCCGCAAAATATCCTGCTGCAGCCACTCCACCCGCTGCCCCAGCTCCAGAGCGTTTCTTTTTGCCACCTCTAAAGCATCTCCAGAAACATCCAGCCCCCACACGTGCGCCTGCTCTAGTTCGGCGGCCAGCGTGATAGGGATGCAGCCACTGCCGGTACCAATGTCCAGCAGCCTTACTTCTGGGTGGCGCTCATACGTTTTGACAACCCACTGCACCAGTTCCTCTGTCTCCGGCCGCGGAATCAGCACGGCGGGCGTCACCTTAAACTCCCGTCCGTAGAAAGACGCCTCACCCAGCACATATTGCAGCGGTTCCTGCCGCAACAGCCGCTGCTGCGCTTGCCTAACCTGTTCTAGCAGAATTTCTGAGGCAGCCCCGGCTCGCTTTTGCATGAGCCCAAACCGGTTGGTCTGCAGGAAATGCTCCAGCACCCACTCAGACATAGTGCGGGCTTCAGGTTGCTCGTAGACTTGTTCTAGCTGTTGCGCCAGTTGCGCTAAAACCTCTCCTATGGTGGGCATCCTCTTCAGTTTTGGGCAATTTCTGAAAAAACAGCCGATATTGGGACATGAATCACACAAATTGCCCGTAAACAGCCTATGCCTGCTCATCAGAAATTCATGCAACGCGCCCTTGACCTGGCCACCCTGGGCCAGGGCTGGGTGCGCCCCAACCCCATGGTAGGCTGCGTGGTAGTACACCAGGGCAAGATCATTGGCGAAGGCTGGCACCAGCAGTTTGGCGGTCCGCACGCCGAGGTCAATGCCCTCAACAGCGTGCAAGACAAAAGCCTTTTGCCAGCCAGCACCGTGTATGTGACGCTGGAGCCCTGCTCCCACTACGGCAAAACCCCGCCCTGCGCTGATTTTCTGATAACCCACGGCGTACGGGACGTGGTGATCTGCAACACAGACCCCAACCCGCTGGTGTCTGGCAGAGGCATTCAAAAACTGGTAGATGCCGGCTGCAAAGTTCACATAGGCGTCTTAGAACCGGAGGGCCTGGAGATGAACCGGCGCTTCTTCACCTTCCAGACCAGAAAGCGCCCCTACCTGGTTTTGAAATGGGCCGAGTCTGCTGATGGCTTTATCGCGCTCCCCGGGTTTAAAGGCTGCCAAATCTCTGGCACTTTGTCTCAGAAGCTGGTGCACAAGTGGCGCACAGAAGAGCAGGCCATTCTAGTAGGCACCCGCACCGCCCTGCATGACAACCCCCGGCTCAACGTTCGGCACTGGCAAGGGCAGGCCCCCACCCGTATCTTCATTGACAGGCAACTCCAGGTACCCGGCACGCACCACCTGTTAGATGACACCCACCCTACGTTGGTGTACACGCTGGCGCGGAAGGAAAATCTGCCCAAAACCCAGTTCGTTACCCTTTCGCCGGAAGGCGGTTTCATGGAGCAGATGTTGCAGGACCTGCATCAGCGGCAGGTGCAGTCTGTATTGGTAGAGGGCGGCACCGTGCTACTGGAAACGTTTCTGCAGGCTGGGCTCTGGGACGAGATACGGGTGTTCAAAAGCCCGGTAAAATTGAGGGACGGCGTGAAGGCTCCCGCCCTGCCGGCCATGCCATTTGCTTCCAGAAATTTGGCAGGCGCTGATGAACTGACTATTTACCGGAACCACTTCACCCTTTAACTTTTCTGTTTTCGGCCTGTTTTTCAGAAAACAGGCCGAAAACAGAACATCGGCTTTGCCGAAAAACAGACAGAAAAAGAGGCTCCCGCTGCCCCTGTTTGCGGCTGCGCAACATTGTGACAATATTGCCATTTTCAACTGGCGCCGCTAGTTCCAGAACCAAAGGAGCGGCTCCCCTAGCCCAGCAGTTTCTCTTTAGCAGAAGAGCACCTCCTCCATGATGGGCGTTCTGTTCCATAGAAATTACTCCAATCGCCCGCGTCCCGCAAGTGTGAGCTACTTTCGGCCTCCGGCCGATTCCCTGGCTTTGCTCGCCGCTTCATGCAGCGGTGAGAAAACTTACCGGCCTTCTCGCAGGAGGGGAATCTGGCGTTCCGTTTTATGAAACCAGTTGCGACAGGAAACCTACTGCCCTACCTTTGCAGTTGTAGTCACACAGTTGCGGCGCGCCTTCTTATTGGCACCTCAGCACTTTATTCAAAAGCATAGTATCTCATGGCCGAAGACTTATTCATAGACAGCACCCTTACCAAAGAAGAAAAATACCAGGCGCTCCTGCCCCAGATTGAAGCTCTGGTCACCGGAGAACCCGATCTGATAGCCAACTTGGCCAATGTGATGGCCGCGCTGAAAGAAACCTTCGGGTTTTTCTGGGTGGGGGCGTACCTGGTGAAGGAAGACCAACTGGTGCTGGGGCCGTTCCAGGGACCGGTGGCGTGCACCCGCATTCCGTTTCACAAGGGGGTGTGCGGCGCCTGCTACACCCGCCAGGAAACCATTCTGGTGCCAGACGTAGAAGCGTTTCCGGGGCATATTGCCTGCAGCAGCGCCTCCAAGTCTGAGATTGTGGTGCCTGTGATCAAAAACGGTGCCGTGAAAATGGTCTTAGACGTAGACAGTGACCGGTTAGATGACTTTGATGCCGTAGACCAGAAGTACCTGGAGCAGTTAATGAAGCTGGCAGAGAACTGGTTCTAAGCTCGTATCAAGTAGTGCGTATCACGTAGCAAGACTTTCTGTTTTTGGCCTGTTTTGGCGAAAACAGGCCAGAAACGGAAATAGCGACTTGGTGCGATTCGGTTGATAATGGCGCAAGCGTCCGCTTGTGCCGGCGCGCATTTCTGAATCAGATATACCTGGTCACAAGCGGACGCTTGCGCCATAGAATGTCTATATTAGGAGAAGCGGTTACATCTATTGGCCAAAGCTCTTCCCTCTCCTTCTAAGAGCAGCATCACCTTTAAAATTCCTGTTTTCGGCCTGTTTTCGCAAAAATAGGCCGAAAACGCAAAAAGCCTCATCTTACCCAGATGAGGCTTCTTTTTTTATAAAAAAACAGAAAAGTCGTGCTACGTGCTACCTGATACGCAACTGCGTTACCTGACACAGAAACCTTACCCGAAGATAGACCCTGAATTAGTGGTCTTCAATTGGGCAATCACGGTCTGGCCGCCTTTGGTTTTCTGGCCCAGTTCTACCTTCACTTCGGTGTCAACGGGCACAAAGATGTCTACCCGGGAGCCAAACTTGATAAACCCGAACTCCTCGCCCTGGTTTACTTCATCGCCTTCGGTCACGTACCAGACTATTCTGCGGGCCATGGCCCCGGCAATCTGCCTGAACAACACCTCTGGACCGGCCAATGACTCTACCACCACTGTGGTGCGCTCGTTCTTGGTGCTGGACTTTGGGTGCCACGCCACCAGATAATGCCCCGGGTGGTACTTGAAGTACTTTACAATGCCAGACACCGGGTTACGCGTAATGTGCACGTTGATGGGTGACATGAAGATAGAAATCTGCTTGCGGGTATCTTTGAAATACTCCGGCTCCTCCACGTTTTCAATTACCACCACTTTGCCGTCGGCGGGGGCAACCACCAGGTCCTCATGCAGGAGCAGGTTGCGGTACGGGCTCCGGAAGAACTGCAGAATGAGCAGGAATACAATGAAGGAAATACCTGAGAAAATCCGGTTGAAGGTGAGGTGTTCGCTGTTAAAATAGTACAGCACCATGTTCAACACCAACAGGATCAACAGGGTAAAAAACAGAATCTTTCGACCTTCCTTATGAATTTTCATTAGATACACTTACGGCTTTAAAAGCAAAAATATAAAAAAAACTGCCTCCTATCTAAAAAAAGACAGGAGGCAGTAATTTTTAACCCTATTAGCCGTTACAGCACCTGCTTAGAAGCCGCCCCGGAACTTGTAGGTCTGGGCCACTTTGTCAATGGCCACAATGTAGGCGGCAATGCGCATGGGCACGCTATATTTCTGAGACGTGGCGTAGACCTTGTTGAAGGCTTCAGTCATGATCCGGTCAGAGCGCTCGGTCACCATGTCCAGGCTCCACTTGTAGCCCAGGCGGTTCTGCACCCACTCAAAGTAAGAAACGGTCACCCCGCCTGAGTTGGCCAGAATGTCTGGCACCACCATGATGCCTTTCTCATTGATGATTTTATCGGCGTTCGCCGAAGTAGGGCCATTGGCGCCTTCTACAATCAACCTGGCCTGAATCTGGTCTGCGTTGCGGGCAGTGATCACGTCTTCTACGGCGGCCGGCACCAGCACGTCTACCTTAGAGACCAGCAGTTGCTCGTTGTCAATGATCTCAGCCCCGGTAAAGCCCTCCAGCCGGCCGTTGTGCGCATTTTTGTAGGCAATAGCCGCTTCAATGTCAATGCCATTGTCATTCCAGTAGGCCCCGCTCACGTCACTCACGCCCAGGATTTTCACGCCGCGCTCGGCCAGCAGCTTGGCCGCCCAGGAACCTACGTTCCCAAAGCCCTGCACGGCAGCGGTTGACTGCGTAGGGTCCATGCCCAGTTTCTCCATGGCGGCCATGGCCGAAACCATTACCCCGCGGCCCGTAGCCTCTACCCGGCCCAAAGAGCCACCCAGCACCAACGGTTTACCCGTCACCACTGAGTTCACCGTCATGCCTTTGGTCTTGGAGTACTCATCCATGAGCCACGCCATCTCCCGCGGGCCGGTTCCCATGTCCGGGGCCGGAATATCCTGGTCAGGCCCGAAAATATCTATCAAAGCCACGGTATACGCCCGGGTCAAACGCTCAATCTCGCCGGCAGACATGGTGGAAGGGTCGCAGACAATGCCGCCTTTGGCACCGCCGTACGGGATATCCACCACGGCACATTTCCAGGTCATCCAGGCGGCCAGGGCTTTCACCTCATCCAGGAACACGTTTTTGTCATAGCGTATGCCGCCTTTAGAAGGGCCCAGGATATTGGAGTGCACCACCCTGAAACCTTCAAACACCTTTACGCGGCCATCGTCCATGGTCACGGGCAGGTTCACAATCACCTGCCGCGTGGGCGACTTGAGCACTTCATACGTCTCGTCATCTAAGCCCAGAACTTCTGCTGCTATGTTGAAACGCGACATCATAGACTCAAAAGGGTTCTCCTTGTCTTTGATGGGGGCTGGCTCTTTGTAGGCCATTTTGCTGTTTAACACCGCTTTATACTCTGCCATGTTTATAAATTTAATAATATATTGGCTTAATTTGGCTGCAAAATTATCAAATTCCTAACACCAAACTAGCATTTAGCAGGCTCTTTCAAGAAATTATAAGTGAGTCAGCTCCAGAAAAGCAACCAGAAAGGGAACTACCAGAATAAGGCTGTCAAAACGGTCCAGAATACCGCCGTGGCCCGGAATCAAGGTGCCGGAGTCTTTGACCCCCAGGTTGCGCTTGAGCATAGACTCCACCAGGTCGCCCAACACGCCAAACACCGCCACCAATACGGCCATGCCCAGCCAAAGTTCCAGGGACAGGTCAAAATACACCAGAGACAGCACCCAGCCTACCACCAGAGACAGCACCACGCCCCCGGCCCAGCCTTCCCAGGTTTTACCCGGAGAGATGCGGGGGAACAGCTTGTGCTTGCCAAAGGTTTTCCCGGCAGCGTAGGCACCGGTGTCTGAAGCCCAGATCAGGAACATCACCCCCAGAATAATCTGCCAGCTGTACCGCTCTGGCCAGAACGCCAGCACATGCAGCAGCGCGAAGGGAACGGCAATATAGAGCACCCCCAACAGCGTAAAGGCAATGTTCTCAAACGGGTGTTCCTTCTTGCGGTACAGCTCTGCCACCAGGGTGAACGCCATCAGGGGCAGCAGCAGGTACAGCCATTGGGGGTCTAACCCGCCGTACTTCACCCAGAAGAACATCACGTACAGCTCCAGCCCCAGCAGCACGCCCAGCGCTTTGTTAGGCTGGTAGCCTTTGCCCGCCAGCAGGCGGTAGAACTCCAGCAGCCCCAGCACCGTGAGCACCAGAAACAGCAGGAAAAACGTCCAGGCGCTCCAGAAGATGGCCCCAATGAAAACAGCGCCACCAATAATGCCCGCCAGCAGGCGCAGCTGCAGGTTGTTAAGTTCTTTTTTAGGTTGTGGTTGCTCCATAAAAGGTGGTTATACGCAGAGATTATACGTGCGACGCGAGTAGGGGATTGTAGTTGCGTTTCTGGGCTGTTTTGGGAAAAGAGGCTAAAAACGGGAATAGCCTATTTGACAAAATGTTGGCACCTGCAAGTTATTACCGCAGCAGCAGATCTATCATTGTGCCTATTGCCAGAGCCGCCACTGAAAAGGTGATCATGCCCAACAAATAGGCAAAAAGTGCTTTGATATAACTGGCAACTTTGCGCGGGGCAAAGAATTGGCCAATGGCAAAGGTTGTATAGAAAACCCCAATGATCATCCCTACCTGCAGAAAGTCAAAATGGGTCAGCCCTTCGGCAATCCCGAAGACGGCATAAATCAACATGCCCATGCCCATGACAAAGCACAGCAGAATTAAGATCTCAAACAGGTTGTAAGGGCTTTTCCTGAAAAACAGTTTAATCCAAAGGGCAATGAACACGCTCATGATGATGTTGGCATAGCCGTAGTGGCCTTGCACCCACGCAAAAATAGCGCTGGTGGCAGACGTATTATCTCCCTGATAGCTCATATACCTGTCTTCTAAATGAAACAAGCTGCTGCAAACAGAATAGATCAGCGACGTGATAATGATGAAAATGATGGGCTTGACCAAACGGCTCCGGTTCTCTGACAGGTAGTTTCGTATGTTTTGGCCCGGGTTGATGATGAGCTCTCTAATGGTATAGAGAATGCCCCGCTCAAAATGCAGCACGTGCTCAATCTCATGCAAAATGTAATGCCCGTCAATCCGCTTCACTTGAGCCGGTTGGCCACAGTTTGGGCAATAGTTGAGCGTTACCTCAGTGTTGCAATTCTTACAGTTCCCAGCCATTGTGCTATCTTAAACCCCGCTCCTTCAAAAGAACTTCCACTTCTTTCGTACTGTACTTTGAGTTCTTGATTAGTGTGTACACTAAAAACAAAGGAAGCAGGGTGAAAAGCCCGTACGCATTGCTCAAAACGCTGTAAAAGACTATCCCCACCAGAAACCCGATGAACACGGCGTTGATGATAGCACCTGATTTCTGTTTTTTCGCTTCGGCCAGCAGTTCCTGGTCTGTTAATTCTGATAAGTTCTTTGGGGTAGCTTCCATGATGCGCTATGGATAAAATTTTACTATGGTATAAACTGTCAGGTAGGGGAAGTTGGTGTAGGCTTGAACGTAATGTATGCTTTAAAAACGGGAAGGTTCTACGTCTTCATGGGGCGCAGCCCCATGCTGCCTGAAAGCCCTGTACAGGACATACAGCAGCCCCACTGTCAGCCCCAGCGACACCAGGGAAAGATGCCACGGTGAGGCTTGGGTAGATTCTATGTCTAGCTGTATCTGCCCCCGCTGCTGCAGAAACATCATGAGCACCATAAACCCGTTATTGGTAAAGTGCCCCACAATAGGCACCCACAGATTACCAGACCACCAGTACAGGTACCCAAACAGCACCCCCAGCAGCATGCGCGGCAGCATGCCGTAGAACTGCATGTGAATGGCCCCAAAGATGAACGCCGCCACCCAGATGGCCACGTGCGGGTTACGCCACCACCGCTGCAGCTCATTCTGCACAATACCCCTAAAAACCAATTCTTCGCCAATGGCGGGAAGCACGGCAAACACAAAAAGCCCCAGAATCAACTGCGGAACGCTTTCAATCTTAGTGAGCTCCAGGGTTAACTGCCGCAGCGCCTCCTCCTTCTCCTTCGCCCAACGCTCAAACCCCGCCATGAAATCAGGGAAATCAACGTTGGCGTTCCAGTCTACCACCCAAGACGCCGCCGGCATGATCACCAGAAACAGCACCACCGTGCCCAGCAGCAGGTAGAAGGGCACCGTGGCACGGGGCAAAAGAAAGGCCAACGGCCGATGGGCATTCACTTTCAAAAAAGCCAAAGCGGCCACCGTAAACCCTACCAGATGCACCACCCCCTGGTACAGCACCAGCGCCGGGCGGCTTTCAGGGTAGTCTGCGGGCCGGGCCAGCATGTCGCCAATGTCCATGAGGCCAATACCCCAGATGGTTTTCACCAGCACCACCGCCAGAAAACTCCCAATGAACAGCCCCGCCAGCGCGAACACAAAGAACAGCAAAAGCGACTTAAGCGGGTGCAGATTGGGCGAGATGAAACCTTTCATATAGGCGGTGTGGTTTTAAAGAGGTAAATTTACGCGAATTATTTAAACTGAAGCACGTGGTAAAAATTGGCAATCTGGAACTTCCGGCGTTCCCGCTGCTGCTGGCCCCTATGGAAGACGTGAGCGACCCGCCGTTCAGGGCCGTCTGCAAAGCCAACGGCGCTGACTTGATGTACACCGAGTTCATCTCGTCTGAGGGTCTCATCAGAGACGCCGCCAAGAGCCGCCAGAAACTGGATATATTTGATTATGAGCGCCCCATCGGGATCCAGATCTTTGGGTCTGAGATTGAGGCCATGCGGGAGTCTGCGGTGATTTCGGCGCAGGTGGGGCCAGATTTGATTGACATCAACTACGGCTGCCCCGTGAAGAACGTGGCCTGCAAAGGAGCCGGGGCCGCGCTGTTGCGCGATGTTCCTAAAATGGTGGCCATGACCTCGGCCATTGTGAAAGCCGTGGAGCCCTTCGGCTTGCCGGTGACCGTGAAAACCCGCCTGGGCTGGGATGACAGCACCAAAAACGTAGAGGAAGTGGCCGAGCGCCTGCAGGACATTGGCATCAAAGCCCTCACCGTGCACGGCCGCACCCGTGTGCAGATGTACAAAGGCGAGGCCGACTGGACGCTGATTAGAAAGATCAAGGAGAACCCGCGCATCCAGATCCCCATCTTCGGGAACGGCGACATTGACACGCCGCAGAAGGCGGTGGAGTACAAAGAGCGGTTTGGCGTAGACGGTATCATGGTGGGCCGCGCCTCCATTGGTTACCCCTGGATTTTCAGGGAAATCAAGCACTACATGCAGACCGGCGAACTGCTGGCCCCACCCACCCTTCAGGAGCGCATTGACATGTGCAAGATGCACTTTGACAAAAGCCTGGAGTGGAAAGGCCCGCGCCTGGGTATTTTTGAGATGCGCCGCCACTATGCCAACTATTTCAGGGGTTTGCCCAACGTGAAAACCTACCGCACCCGACTGGTGCAGACCGAAGACCCGGCTGAGATTTACGCCATCTTAGATGAGATTGCCAACTCTATGGAGTATGCAGAGCTAGAGTAAGCTTTTTTCTTTTGCAGAGGCGTTTTCGGCTTGTTTTTCTGAAAACAGGCCGAAAACGGAAATACTTTTGTAGCCCTCATAGGTTTTGAAAACTTGTGAGGGCTTTTTTTAGCAGGGGTTGTGACATAGACCATAGACGCTCGCAGGCATGGAAGTCGCTGCGAGGTCTTTTGAGAATTGCTGATTGTCTATTGTTGATTGTTAAAAACGCGCTGGCGCGAGTCTCTGGACTCGTGCCGACAGGCGGTTGGAGTCTCCAGACTCCCATCTATCTGCTCACGATCCGTCCTCGGGCATGTAGTCTCCGTCTCCTGACGACCGAAGCGGAGGGGATCAGTATGCGCAAGCATGGTTGCAGACTATTATCCCCTGTGGTCCCGGCGAGTCCGGAGACTCGCAGCACTCTTTGTCACGAGACTGGAGTCTCGCGCCAGCAAAGGGCCGGTATTGAGGGCATACAAAACTAGCGCGTGACCAAACCATGCACAGGAATCTGCGCCAAAGAAATCCTGCTCAAAAGACCTCGTAGCGTCTCACAGACCTGCGAGCGACTGCGCCAATAGCCTTTGCCATGACAACTTGAGCTGCCTCGCAACCCGCTCAGCCTCCCCCAAAAGGAGTGAGAATCTGCTTTTACGTTTTCCGCCTATTTTTTCAAAAACAGCCCGAAAACGTAATCCTAACCTTATTAATATCCAGTCTCTATTAATATCCAGTCTCTGACCGATTCCCTATCTTTGCAGCCTCATTTTTAATTCTGCCGTAGCAGCCTTGTTGTGCCAAACAAAACCATCCCTCCTTCTATTACTGAACCAGCCACTTCTACCCCCACCATGGCGTGGGTGATTCTAATTGGGTTGGCCTTGATCTGGGGCACGTCTTTTATCCTGATCAAAAAAGGGCTGGAGGTTTTCTCGTCAGATGAGCTGGGGGCCATTCGCATCACCATTGCCACACTGGCGCTGCTACCGTTCGCGCTGAAGGGGCTAAAAGCACCCAAGCCGCACCAGTGGAAGTTTCTGTTGCTGAGCGGACTCATCGGCAACCTGATTCCGGCGTTTCTCTTTGCGTATGCGGAGACAAAACTGGCCAGCGGACTGGCCGGGGTACTGAATTCGCTTACCGCCCTGTTCACGCTGATCATTGGGGCTCTTTTCTTTCAGCAGCGCATTACGTGGCTGCGCACGCTGGGCATCTTGATTGGGATTGGCGGCACGGCGGTGTTGATATTTTCGGGCAGCGCCCAGGAAAGCTCCTCCAACTCCTTTTATGGGCTGTACGTGGTACTGGCGACCATTTTATACGGCGGAAGCCTGAACATCATCAAGCACTGCCTGGGCGGCATTAAGCCGTTGACCATGGCCAGCCTGGCGTTGCTTACGGTGGGGCCAATTGCCTTTGCCTACCTCTGTACCACCCCGGCGTTTGACAAACTCACCACGCAGCCAGCAGCCTGGGAAGCCTTGGGGTACATTGCCATCTTAGCGGTGTTCAGCACGGCCATTGGCCTGGTGTTCTACAACAAGCTGATTCACATGACCAATACGCTGTTCGCCAGCACCTCCACCTATTTGATGCCTATTGTAGCGCTGATTTGGGGCGTGGCCGACGGGGAAACCATCCACCTCCTGCACTACGTGGGCATGGCCATCATTCTGGCGGGCGTACTCCTGGTGAACCGGGCGAAATAGAAAGGGGAAAAAGGGGTGACCGGTCTGGTTTAGAGCTGTTTTTGGGAAAACAGGCCAGAAACAGAAATCATCTGGACCCATTGGGCAAAGAAGCGGCTTTGTCTCTGCCTGATGAAAAGCGGGAAGGGGTTATTTCCGTTTTGGCAGCACTTCTACCTCATGCAGGTTAGAAAGCCAGTTCACGGCCCCTGACTCTGAGGTAAACACGTTAATGGTGGTGTTGCTGCTGAAAGCGTTGAGTTTTTCAAGGCCTACGTTGTCCCGCACATGGGTGAAATGGGCCGGCGAAAGCAGATAACCAATGTAGCTCTTGTGCCCTAGCCGCCCTTCCGCCTCCAGAAAAAACTCATCCAGAATCCAGGCTTCGTCTTCGGGCGTAGCCCCACCCCGCCCTCTCAGGTCAATGAGCCAGAGGTGAACGTTCAACTCTTCGGCAAAGGCCAGCGCGTCAAGGTAGCCCTTGCGCAACTGCTCTGAATTCACCTGCTTGGTCCAGCGCATGAACAGGATGCCCATGTCTTCCCGGTAGGAAAGACGCAGATGGCTTTCTAGTAGTTCTCTCTCAATCACGGTCCGTCAGGCTAGGTAGGTAATTTTCCATAAAAATAACCTGTTTCCGGCAAGCTTCCTAAAATTACCGCAACCTTTTTGCAACCATTTTAAAATTCAACCGTAGCTGCTTCTACTCTGCCTTAATATAGCTTGTATACAGGCATTTTAACAGCAAAGGCCCTTTCTCTTCACCAGAGAAAGGGCCTTTGCCCTAAGCACATTCTGCAATACGGGAGAGCCGCTATGAGCGGGCTGCCAGTTTGCTGTTCCGGTAGCTGTACCCAAAGTAGATGGCCAGGCCAATGAGCAGCCACACGGTGAACAGCAGCCAGTTGTTCACCCCTAACTGGGTCATCAGGTACAGGTTGGTCAGGAGCCCCAGAACCGGCAGCAGTGACAGACGTTTGGTAAATGACACCACCGCCAGCAGCACACAGGAGATCAGGAACACCAGCATGGGGATTTCATGCCTGAAGGTTTCATACCCGCCGTCAAACGCCACCGCACTCCAGAAGGCATCTACGTTTTCGCGGTTGTACAACAATACCAGCACCCCGCCTATGAGCAGCAGCAACGGCACCAGAAACCGTCCGCTCAGGTAAGGCACCTTGAAGCGGGCTTCTGAGGTGCCATGCGGGTCAATGATCAAGATGCCGCCGCACACCAGGGCAAAGGCGAACAGGGTGCCAATACTGGTGAGGTCAATCACCAGATCCATGTTCAGGAGCAGCGCCGGCACGCCTACAAAGAAACCGGTCACCAGCGTGGAGAAAGACGGTGTTCTGAACCTGGGGTGGATCTTAGAGAAAACCGGGGGCAATAACCCGTCGCGCGACATGGTCATCCAGATGCGGGGCTGGCCAATCTGGAACACCAGCAGCACCGAGGCCATGGCAAAAATGGCACTCACCGCCACCACGCCCGCCAGCCAGTCAACCCCTACTTTGGTGAACACATACGCCAACGGGTCACCTACGGCCAGTTCTGTATAGGGCACCATCCCCGTGAGTACCAGCGTGATAATCACGTACAAGACCGTGCAGATAATGAGCGCGTAAATCATGGCGCGGGGCAAATCGCGCTGCGGGTTTTTACACTCCTCTGCGGTAGTGCTAATGGCGTCAAAGCCAATATAGGCGAAGAACACCGCGCTCACGCCTTTCAAGACGCCCCCCACGCCATTGGGCGCAAACGGGCTCCAGTTGGCCGGGTTCACGTAGAAAATCCCCACGGCAATCACCACCAGCACCACAATCATCTTGAGCACCACCAGCAGGTTAGACGCATTCTTAGATTCTTTGATCCCAATGTACACCAGGGTGGTGATGACCAGGTTGATCATGAAGGCGGGCAAGTCTACCACCAGCTTCCCGCCTAAGAAGTCTGGGGCGGCCAGCCACGTGTTGTACGCCTCCAGCTGCACCGGATCTGCCGCCGTGAGCGGTTGCCCCGCCTGCAACAACGCCACTACCTCCTCATACCCTTTATGCGCGCTCTGGGTCCCCATGGTGAGCCACGCCGGAATATCCCAGCCCATGCCGCTCAAAAGGCCGGTAAAGTAATCGCTCCAGGAAATAGCCACCACAATGTTCCCCACCGTGTATTCCATGATGAGCGCCCAACCAATGATCCAGGCTGCCAGCTCCCCAAACGAGGCGTAGGCATAGGTATAGGCAGAGCCGCTGGCGGGAATAGTGGCCGCAAACTGGGCGTAGCAGAGCGCTGAAAACGCACACGCGATGGCGGTGAATACAAACAGCATTGACACTGCCGGGCCGCCGTCATAGCTGGCGTTGCCAATGGTACTGAAAATACCGGCCCCAATGATGGCGGCAATGCCCAGCGAGGTTAGATCACGCACAGACAGGTTTCGCTCCAGCCCCTCCTCCACCGAGCCCACATGGGCGGCTACATCGGCGGGCGGGGTGTGCATCACATTGCTTAAACTCTTGCGGCGGAATAGACTTTTAAAGCTCACTTGTTCGGTTTGGTGTAGAAATTCAGGGTAAAAGTTAAGGAAAATATTCTGAATGCGTATATTTAGGAAAGCCCCAGCCCCATGACCAGCCGCCGTCTCACCCTTACCGTGCCCCAGCCCTGCCAACAGTCCTGGGCTGACATGACGCCTCACAGCCAAGGCCGTTACTGCCCCAGCTGCCAGAAAACCGTGGTAGATTTTACTTCTATGACTGATGCGGACGTGGTTGAATGGTTTGCCAAACAGAAAGGGGAAACCTGTGGCCGCCTCAATCCCTATCAATTAAACCGAGTCTTACAGGTGCCTATTCCTACTAAACGGGGCTGGGACTGGAAACGGCATGCGGCCATTCTAGGCTTGTCAGCGTGGGTGAGCACAAAGGCGGTAGCGGCAAATGAGTTACCTGCGCAGCCAATTGAGCCTTTAACTCAAAGGGACTATGAACCTTCCAGCTTTACAGGGACTTCCTTAAAACCAAAGGAGGGAAAAGGAATAAAAGGCGTTGTGGTTTCGGCTGATGAAAAGGAAGCAATGACCGGGGTGACGGTGTATTTGAAAGGCACCAATATTCAGATAGCTACCAATGCAAAAGGAGAATTCAGTTTTCAATTACCGGAGCATATAGACCTTGAAAAGCAAGTAGTTATATTTTCATTTATCGGGTACCGGCCCAAAGAAGTGAAGCTAAAGAAGTTACTAATGAAGAATGCCCCCGTTACCCTTGAGCTTGAGGTAGCTTATCTTGGAGGCATTGGAATTCAGTGGGAGAAACCCAAAGGAAACGTACTATTCCTAGATAAGCTGAAGCACTTCTTTTCCTAAGTGCGTTTTTAGCCTCTTTTCCTGAAAACAGCCCAAAAACAGAAACCATGCCCAACCGCCACGTCCTTATCAACGTCCCCAACCCTTGCCAAGAGGACTGGTTCGCCATGACACCTGAAAAACAGGGGCGTTTCTGCCAAAGCTGTTCTACAACGGTAATTGATTTTACCGCCATGACCGATGCCCAAATGATAAATTGGCTCACCAGGCAAAACGGTAAAACCTGCGGAAGATTCAGGGAAGACCAGCTTGAAAGAAATTTGCGCCCGGTCTCATCTAGAGCTTCTAACTGGAAGCAGAAAACCCTGGTTTTCTGTATTGGTGCCTGGTTCGGTATTCATTCGGCTGAAGCCCAAAATTCTTCTGGCCGAAACGCTACAATTGAATTACTGCCATCTTCTCAGCCTTCTGTCATTCCTTCTGTGGCAAAACATGACAGCAGCACCATTAGCGGAATGGTCATCGCATTTCCGGCGGGCGGTCCTACTCAAATAAAAATCAGGCTAAATGACACGGTTGAGACTTCGGCAAATGAACTGGGCCACTTTTCATTACCGTATTCCAGAACCATTCCGCTGGAGAAGCAATGGCTGGTAATTTCAGCGGTTGGTTACCAAACACAACGTTTCAGGCTAGCAGACTTGAACCTTGGGCAATCTCTCCAGCTAGCTTTAATCTCTGACAATGATATTTTAAAATCATTATCTGGAGTATTGGGAGGTGTCTCTGTAAGCGGCATTCCTACAAAGAGTACCAACGCTTTCCAAAGCTTATATTACAGGATAGAAGACTTCTTCAGATAATCCCGTTTCCAGCCTCTTTTTCTGAAAACAGCTCTAAAACAGCACGTATGCCAACCCAAGCCCTCACCGTTTCCATTCCCACGCCCTGCCAAGAGGACTGGACCGCCATGACGCCTCACAGCCAAGGCCGTTACTGCCAGAGCTGCCAGAAAACGGTGGTTGATTTTACCACCATGACAGATGCCGAGGTGGTCCATTGGCTAGGGAAACAGAAAGGGGAAACCTGCGGGAGATTTAAGAACAAGCAATTAGAAAGGGAATTAATGCCCACTCCCATTTCACAGAATAAGTGGACATGGAAAGCGGCGGCATTAGGAGTATTAGTTTGGATAAGCGCGAAGGACACTCATGCGAAGGAGAAACCGCCTACGTCTACCTTTCAACAAACACATTTATCTTCTGATATACCTTCTCCAAATCAGCCAAATGAATATTTTTCCAGCGACAGCACTTTGATTTTAAAGGGGCAAATACTTGATTCTTTATCCAAAAAACCTCTCTCTGGGGTTTCCATTGTTTTAAAAGGCACAACTATTGGTGCGCCTACAGATATGGAAGGGAATTTCACGTTAGAGATTCCTCAACATGTTTCTGGAGAAAACTCTGTAGTGGTGCTTTCTTACCTTGGGTACAGGGCTCTAGAAAAATCAACAAAAGCATTTACCGGCCAAACAAAAACTATATTCTTACATGAAGATCCAGATGCTGAAATCTCAACAGGCATTGTGGTAACAGGAGTGAATTACAAATGGTATTCGCCACGCGGCTTGTATTACAGAATCCGCAATCTTTTCCACTAATTCCGCTTCCAGCCTCTTTTTTCAAAAACAGGCCGGAAACGCACTTATCTATTCAGAATCAACCGGAACGTGGTGCCCTTGCCCACCTCAGAAGATTTCACAAACAGCCGGCCCTGGTGGTAGTTCTCAATGATTCTTCGCGCCAGCGCGAGGCCCAGGCCCCAGCCGCGTTTCTTGGTGGTGTAGCCGGGCAAAAAGACTTCTTCCTGCTTGGTTTTGGGAATGCCTTTGCCGGTATCCTGTATATCTAACGCCAACGCGTCTTTGGCCCCCGCCCGCACCAGACGCAGCGTAATGCTGCCCTTGCCCTCCATGGCGTCAACGGCGTTTTTACAGATGTTCTCAATAACCCACTCAAACAGCGGCACGTTCACTTTGGCGGTGGTCTCTGGCGGGAAGTCTGACTCTACCACAATGCTCACCTTGTTAGACACGCGGTTGCGCAGGTAACCAATGGCGTTTTCCACCACCCGCAGAATAGGCTCGTCTTTGAGCACCGGCACTGAGCCAATGTTGGAGAAGCGCTCGGTGATGATCTCCAGCCGCTTCACGTCTTTGCCCAGCTCCTCCACAATGGGCTCGTTCTCAAACCGCGGGCTGGCTTTCAGGTACTCATACCACGCCATCAAAGAAGACAGCGGCGTACCCAGCTGGTGCGCCGTCTCCTTGGCCAGGCCCACCCACACACGGTTTTGTTCTGCCTTGCGGGAATAACTGAAGGCATAGTAGGCAATGAGCGAGAGGCAGGCTATGACAGTGAGCTGCACATACGGGTAGTACCGCAGCTGGGTGAGCAGCTCAGAGTCTTTGTAAAAGATGTAATTCCTGAAATCATCCTGGTAGGCCACCACAATGGGCTTGTGCTGTGTCTTCATCTTGGCCACCTCGCGCTGCAGCAGGGCTTTTTTTCGCTTTTCTGAAATCTTTTCTGGAATGGTGAGGTTCTTATAAGCGAGTACGTTCTCCTGCTCGTCAGTCAGGATAACGGGCACTGACCGGTTGGCGTCAATGATCTCCTCCTGCACAAACACCAGGTTGTCTGAGTCAATCTCAGCGTTGCCCATGTATCTCAGGCCTTTGGCGTACAGGTCAATGAGTTGCTGCTCGCGCTCAGACAGCTTGGCCACCAGCAGGTTGGTATAGACCACGGTAGCCCCCCCAATCACCAACGCAACTATGATGATGAGCAGCTTTAGCCGTGATTTCTTAGAATAGATCTTAGTTGGAATCATGTACAGCCCTAACGATGTTCTGCCTACGTACGTGTGCAGAGAAAGGTACTTTCTGAGCGAAGATACACCATTGCCCCCTGTCTCAGCGCAATTTAGAACCTGTATAAATAACACATTTTAAGCGGTATCCTTCTTTTTTATAACAGATGGAAGTAATTTTGCAAGCTAGTTTAAAACTGCCGTATGCTTCACAATTTTAGAGCCGTCAGTCTTTCATATAAAAAAGCTCCCCTAGACATACGGGAGCTTATCGCCTTGGATGAGGGGTCGTGCCGACAGTTCCTGCAAACGCTCAAAAATTTCATTCAGGCAACTGACATTCTTGTACTCTCCACGTGCAACCGCACTGAAGTTTATTATACCTCTGATGCTGATTACAGCCACGAAATAGTGAAGCTGTTGGGCATTAGCAAGGGCATTGCCAATATTTCCCAGTACCTGGACTACTTCACCATAGTGAATGAGCACGCAGACGCCGTGCAGCACCTGTTCAACGTGGCCATGGGCCTAGACGCGCAGGTGGTGGGCGACATGCAGATCTCCAACCAGGTGAAGCAGGCCTACCAGTGGAGTGTAGACAACGAGGCCGCCGGCCCGTTCCTGCACCGCCTGCTGCACACCATCTTCTTCACCAACAAGCGCGTAGTGCAGGAAACGTCTTTCAGAGACGGGGCCGCCTCTACCTCTTACGCTGCCCTGGAGCTGGTGGAAAGCCTGGTGGCTGACATCACTGATCCTAAAATACTGGTAGTGGGCCTGGGTGAGATTGGCGCTGATGTCTGCCGCCACCTGCAAGACTCTGAGTTCAAAAACGTGAAAATAGCCAACCGTACCACCGCCAAGGCCCAGTTGCTGGCAGATGAGTGCGGCTTACAGGTGGTTCCGTTTGAGAACCTGGTAGAGGCCATGAAAGAGGCAGATGTGGTGATCTCTTCCATTGCCCGTGACGAGCCGTTCTTCACCAAAGAGATGGTAAGCCGCCTGAACGTGCTGACCTACAAGTTCTTCATTGACCTGAGCGTACCCCGCAGCGTGGAGCCGGAGATTGAGCAGATTCCGGGCGTACTGGTCTACAACATTGACACTATCCAGAACAAAGCCTCTGAGGCCCTGCAACGCCGCCTGGCCGCTGTGCCCCATGTAAAGCAGATCATCTCTGAGTCTATTGCCAGCTTTGAAGACTGGAGCCGGGATATGAACGTGTCACCTACCATCCAGAAGCTGAAAAACGCACTGGAGAGCATACGCCAGGAGGAGATGGCCCGGTACATGAAGAAGCTGTCTACTGAAGAAGCCAAGCGCATGGACGAGATCACCAAGTCTATGATGCAGAAAATCATCAAGCTGCCGGTACTGCAACTCAAAGCCGCCTGCAAACGCGGCGAGGCCGAAACCCTCATTGACGTACTCACCGATCTGTTTGACTTGGAGAAACAGTCAGCAGAGGCGCACAGCTAAGAGCATCTTATTGACCACTACAGAACGGGACCTTCTTCACAGAGAGTCCCGTTTTCTTTTGCCCAAGGCAGACGCAGCTTGTTTTCCCCACGCATTGACATTCTAGTGACTTACGTTTTCGGCCTGTTTCCAGAAAAGCGGGCCGAAAACGCCAATACCCTCGCTCTCCTCTGGAGGGTATGAGATGCCTGGGGCGTCCCACCGCGTGACAAAATAAAAACCAAATACAGCAGAAACTCGGCCAGAGGCCGAAGGCACCCCACACTCGCCAGAGGCGAGCGAGATGAATTTATGCACCGTTGATTTAGAAGTTACGCATTGGGAGGTGAATCTTCCCAAAAGGTTTTATAATGTTCCCTTGTAGAGACCAGGCACCACCTTGTCTCTCACGCATTGCCACAAATTTCTTTGCGTTTTCGGCCTGTTTTGGACAAAATAGCCCGGAAACAGAAATTCACATTTCAAACCCGGCAAAAGCTTTACCTAAACGTTACCAAAAGTTACCCCCGGCTCTTTATATTGGCGGTATGAAAAAGTTGCTTCTTGCCCTCACCGCCGCCTGCGTCGCCTTCGTCAGTCAGGCACAGGTACGCTGGGTTCCCTCCCCCCCACACCAAGCGGGTTTACCAGCCTCCGTGAAAGTCTTCACCACCTCTGACTCCCTGGACGGCAAACCCTTCAAAGCCTATTATCTGGAGGCTGACCTGCAAGACCCTAAACTGGAGATTTTAACCCGCGTGGGCAACGGCAAGCGCTACACGCCCCAACAATATTTTGAGCAGGAACCTGGCCATGTGCTGGCCACCGTCAACACCACGTTCTTCTCCTTCGCAGACAACCGCAACCTGAACCTGGTCATCAATGACGGCAAAGTGCTGGCCCCGCAGGCTACCGTGAAGCGCAAGAACCCCCAGGGCACAGACACCCTCACCCTCTACCCCACCACCGGGGCCATCGGGTTTTTCCGGAACCGCACCGCAGACGTGGCCTGGGCCTACAACATGGGCAAGAAGCAGAAGACCATGCAGTTGGCCGCACCTTACGCTACCCAAGTGAACGGAAACCCCGCTCCTGCACCCAGCAAACGCACCGTGAAACACATGAAACGCTGGAAACCACGGGTGGCCGTGGGCGGTGGCCCGGTGCTGGTGCAAGACGGCAAGGCACACATCACGGCAGAGGAAGAACTGCGTGGCGGCGCCAGTTTCAGAGGGCCCAACCCGCGCACCGTGATGGGCTACACGCCCGATAACAAATTGATTATTCTCATGGTGGAAGGCCGCCACAAAGGCATTGCCGAGGGCGCCAGCTTAGACCAGCTGGCCACACTGATGGTAGGTTTAGGCTGCAAAGAAGCTTTGAACCTGGACGGCGGCGGCTCCAGTGCGCTGTATGTCAAAGGCAAAGACACCATCAAACCCTCAGACAAGGAAGGGCAGCGCCCGGTGCCGGCGGTGCTGGTGCTGAAATACAAGGAGTAAAGGCAGTCATTTTGGGCTTCGTATCTGGGAATGAGCCTAAAACGGGAATTGTGGTTCTATAACAGCTGCTGCAACAGATGGTCGCGGTAGGTGGGGGAGACGGGAAGGGGCTTGCCAGCTAGGGTGACCTGGTGCCGCTCTATCTTCTCAATCTTGTCAATGGCCACTACATAAGACCGGTGCACACGTACAAAACGCTGGGCGGGAAGTTTCTCCAGGGCCTCGGCCAGGGTCATGCGGGTGAGGGTACGGCGGTGCGGTTCATGAAAGGTGAGGTAATTATCATCGGTTTCAATGTAAAGCAGCTCAGACAGGCTCACCCGTTCCCAGTCATAGCCTACCTTCACAAACAGAAACTCCGGCGTAGCCCCCGGCCCAGCGTTGCCGGCCTGCCTGTGGGGCAACAGCTCCTGCGCGCGGGTACAGGCCTGCAGAAACCTGGGAAAAGTAACGGGCTTGAGCAGATAATCTACCACGGCCAACTCAAACCCCTGTAGGGCAAACTCCGCAAAGGCGGTGGTAAAGACAAGGCTGGCCTTGTTGCCAATGAGTTTGGCTACTTCAATACCAGTAATGTCTGGCATCTTAATATCCAGGAAAACTAAGTCAACAGGGTGCTGCTGCAGATAGGCCAGGGCGTCAGAGGCGCTCACAAATGTTTCCTGCAACTGCAGGAAAGGCACTTTCTGCGCGTGCGCCTTTAGTACTTCCAGGGCAATGGGCTCGTCATCTAGGGCAATGCAGCGCATGGGCGTTTTCTTTTGAGGGAGTTTTTAAAGTTACCGGTCTATCTGGCGCATGTCAAGCCTGAGCCTGACTTTGTAATGCGGTTGCTCTTCCAACACCAAATGGTGTTTTTGTGGGTACAGCAGGTTCAGGCGTTTTAGGGCATGCGCAAGGCCCGTGCCCGCGCCGTGGTCTTTTTGCCGCTCTGGCAATAGTTGGTTTTCCAGCACCATCTCCAATTGCCTGTCCTTCACCTGCAGGCAAAGGTGCACAAAACAGTCTTGGTCTAGGCTGATGCCGTACTTAAAGGCGTTTTCTATGAAAGGGATCAGCAGTAGCGGGGCAATGAGGGCGGGGGTTCCGTCATAGATTATTTCCGTCTTCACCTTAATATTCTCCCGCGCGGGCAACCGCATTTGCTGCAGCTGCAGGTAATCTTGCAGGAACTTGATTTCGTTGGCTACCTCGGTCAGGTCCTCCTGCGCCTCTGTGAGTACATAGCGCATAATGCCAGCTAGCTGCTCCACGCTTTGCGCAGTTTTTTCTGCCTTCTCCAAGATAGCCGTTCCATACAGGCTGTTGAGGGTATTGAAAAAGAAGTGCGGGTTCAGGTGGGCTTTGATGGTGCTGAGTTCGGCCTGGGCATGGTGGCTTCTCTGTTCTGCCTCCCTGGCCTGCCTGGTGATGAGGTTGCGGGTAAGGGCATACAACACCGCATAGATGAACACTTCAAAAAACACCACCAGGAAATCTGCGGCCCCCACAGAGCCTTGAGGCGGCAAGGCCAGCAGCAGCACCACCACCGTGCCCAAAGAAAGCAACACGCAGGCAAGGGCAAAGACTTTGATGCTTTTCCACTTAAAAACGAAATGGTAGAGCAGCTCCACCCCTACCGCCACTGCCAGAAACACCAGGGTTTCCCAGCGCAACACCGTTTCCCCCAGGCGTTGCCAAACGGTTACGGGAGAACCGTTCCCATAAAACAGGAAGTACCCCTCAGTGGCTACTCTGTAACTGTAAAAAGCGGTATCCAGTACCGTAAGGCCTGCCCAAACCAAAGCGGCGTGGATGATGGCCTGTTGCCCAATAGGAAGCGGCGTAAGTTTCTTGAGGTTCATAGGCTTGTGCGTTAATTGGTTCAAAGCAACAGAGCCCAACGCACCTCCCCAAATAAAAGGGGTGAGCGCCCATGAGAAAGGGGTAAACCCACCCTCCCCTAAAAAATTAAAACCGTTTCTAGCCTCCTTTTCAGAAAACAGGCCGGAAACGGTTCTGGGGGAATACTTACTTGATGGGGGAAACGGGCAAAGAGAAAGGCTACAGGTCGCCGCAGCACTCCTCCAGACAGTCAATCACATCAATCAGCTTGGGAATAGATAGGGAATAATAGATTTTGGTGCCCACCTTGAAAGACGAGAGAACCCCCTTGTCTTTCAGTGTGATCAAATGCTGTGACGCAATGGCTTGCGGGAGATCCAGGTACTGGTAGATCTCCGTTACAGTCATTTTATCTTCCTTACCCAGAAGATCCACGATGGCCAGCCTTTTAGGATGCGCCAACACCTTGAGCATGGACGCCGCCTTATCTATCTTCTTAGATTCCACTCTGGATAATAAACTTTTCATAAGGACACACTAAATCTGTACTACAATGAGGCGCGCAGCCCGCGCCCTTTAAACCCGCCTCATACCCCCTTTTGCGAGTTACCAGAACATTACGTTACTTTAACGCATGGAGAATTACCATGTTATAGGCATAATGTCTGGCACTTCGTTAGACGGAGTGGATCTGGCTTATTGCAGATTTACGTATAATGAAGGCAATTGGATATATAAAATACTTAATACAGAAACAGTTCCATATTCAGATATATGGGTACAGCGTCTGGCAGGCCTCACAGAGGTCAGCGCGGTAGAAATTATTGCCACAGACCGCGCTTACGGCCACTACCTGGGCGAGCTGGTAAAAGCCTTTGTAGACCGTCACCAGCTGCAGGTAGATTTTGTCTCGTCGCACGGCCACACGGTGTTTCACCAGCCCCAGCTGCACATCACCTTCCAGGTGGGCAGCGGCGCGTACCTGGCCGCCGCCGCCGAAGCACCCACCGTCTGCGACTTCAGAACCCTGGACATTGCCCTGGGCGGACAAGGTGCCCCTCTGGTCCCCATTGGCGACCGCCTGCTCTTCGCCGAATATGATTTCTGCCTCAACCTGGGCGGCATCTCCAACATCTCACAGGAAGGCCAGGACCGAAGGCTAGCGTTTGACATCTCCTGCTGCAACATGCTCCTGAACCCGCTGGCCGGGCAGCTGGGCATGCCCTATGATAAAAACGGTGACCAGGCCCGCTCCGGCAGCTTCAACCAAGCCCTGTTTGACCGTCTCAATGAGCCATCTTACTTTTCAGCCCCTTCCCCAAAATCAATTGGCAAGGAGTGGGCAGACGAAAACAGCTTACGGGCAATCCAGGAATCGAAAGCTGCTGTGCAAGACAAACTACACACCGCCTGCCACCACATGGGCTACCAGATTGCCCAGGCGGTACGCCAGCACGCTGACCAGCAACGGGGCAAACTCCTGCTCACCGGCGGCGGGGCGTTCAACTCTTTTTTGGTAGAGCAGATCAGACACTACTTAGGCCCCACCTTTGAGGTAGTGGTCCCAGAGCCGGAGCTGGTGAACTTCAAAGAAGCCCTCATCTTCGCGTTTCTGGGCGTACTGCGCTGGCGGCAGGAACCCAACTGCCTCCAAAGTGTGACCGGTGCCCGCCATGACAACTGCGGCGGCGCTATCTACTGGAATTAGCGTTTTTAGGCTGTTTTTGAAAAAGTAGGCCGAAAACGGCAGTTGGCACAGACGCCCGCAGGTCTGATGAATGGCTAATAGCTGCTTATTGATTTTGGAGATGGAACTGGCCCGCAGCTTGGTCTCATACCATAAGCTGGGGCAAGTCTCCAGACTCGCCGGGAGCCGCGCGGGGATCAATCAGCCATGCGTGCACCCCACCCCTCCCCCTCCCGGGAGGGGAGTTATCTGCAATACGTGTCCTCCTGTGTCAACATCACCCTTCGCCCCCTTCAAAGGGGGAGTATCAAATATGCGTGGGAGACAAGGCGGTGCCTGGTCTCTACCATTCTCCGAAACGTCTGAACCAGACCAACAGGCAAGCAGCAATGCACAACCAACACTTCTGCTCTGACTGATGTGCGCAGCACGGGCTCGTCTCAGGCTAGCGGGACTACAATAGTTACCTGCAAACCAATTAACAATCAGAGAAGCTGATCAGGAAAGGAACAGAAACCAGTCCTGGGGGTGAGCGCCTCTGTTCATACGGTGCCGCTTTAGCGGCAAGGCCGGAGGGCCTAGTTTTAACAGCAGTGCTCACCGCCAGGACGGGGCCCCGCGGCCGTGAGCGCTTACCGGAAAAGATGAAACAACGCAGTGAGTAAGGCATTGCGTCAACCGCCAAAGCCAGGGGGACAACAGACTACACATTCCTGCCGCAGCCAAGGGAGCAGCAGACTAAGCATTTCAACAGCAGCCAGCAGCGCAACGAATCCGCCAACCGCGCAGGCAACAAACCAGCGAACAACGCCTTTCAGCGGCAACCCAGCAGGGAACAACAGGCTATGCCTGTCCATGGCAGCAGCAACAGCAGACCACGCCCTGCTTCAAGCAGAAAAGATATCCTCCAACAGCAAAACAATTTCCCCTTTACCAAACGCTAGTTATCCCCTACCTTTGCCAGGTAACCAAAGCAAACCTCCCGCTATGAAAGACCTGCTCGCCAAATTTGAGAACAAGCGCCCTGAGATTGTGTTTGAGTGGAAAGATTCTGAAACCGAGGCCGAAGGCTGGGTAGTCATCAACTCCCTGCGGGGCGGGGCAGCCGGCGGCGGAACCCGCATGCGCAAAGGCCTGGATAAACGCGAGGTGGAGTCTCTGGCCAAAACCATGGAGGTGAAGTTCACCGTATCGGGCCCGGCCATTGGCGGCGCCAAGTCTGGGATCAACTTTGACCCCGCTGACCCCAGGAAGCAGGGCGTGCTGGAGCGTTGGTACCGCGTGGTGTTCCCGCTGCTCAAAAATTACTACGGCACCGGCGGCGACCTGAACGTAGACGAGATCCATGAGGTAATTCCCATCACAGAAGAATACGGCCTGTGGCACCCGCAAGAAGGCATTGTCAACGGCCACTACCACGCCACTGAGCCGCAAAAGATCAACAAGCTGGGCCAGCTGCGCCAGGGCGTGAGCAAGGTGCTGGAAGATGTAAACTATTCCCCTTCCCTCGCCCGCAAATATACCGTGGCCGACATGATCACGGGGTACGGCGTGGCCAAAGCGGTGTGCCATTACTATGAGATCTGGGGCGGCAACCTGAAAGGCAAACGCGCCATCATTCAGGGCTGGGGAAACGTAGGCGCGGCAGCCGCCTATTATCTAGCCAGTGAAGGCGCGAAAGTGGTAGGCATCATTGACCGCGCCGGCGGACTGATCAACCCAGCAGGTTTCTCCACAGACGAAATCAATGATCTGTTCCTGAACCGCCACGGCAACACCCTCACCGCAGACAACCTCCTGTCTTTTGAAGAAGTGAACCAACGCATCTGGGACCTGGAGGCTGAAATCTTTATTCCGGCGGCGGCCTCCCGCCTGGTCACCCGGGATCAGGTAGAGCGCATGAAGGCCAACGGACTGGAAGTGATTTCCTGCGGAGCCAACGTGCCGTTCCAGGACCCGGAGATTTTCTTTGGGGCAACCGGCGAGTTTGCTGACCAGCACGTGTCTGTCATTCCTGACTTTGTGGCTAACTGCGGCATGGCCCGGGTGTTTGCCTATTTAATGGAGCAGGATGTGGAAATCACAGATGAGGCCATTTTCTCAGATATCTCCCGCACCATCAAAACAGCCCTGGAGAAAACGCATGACCGCAATCCGCAGAAAACAGAGATAGCCAAAACTTCCTTTGAGATTGCCCTGGGTCAATTGCTGTAAGTGCTGGTTTATACTGTGCTTCTGCAGCAAAAACGGGGAGCGGAAGGTGCTTCTAGAACGTTTTTAGAGCAACTTAGCCGCACTATGGGGCGGGGCAACCGCGATGCCAGATGCTTTTAAGGCCCGTTTGCAGCGCAATAGACAAACGTAAACTTGCTCAAAAGACTCAGAGAGATCAGTCAACCCGTTTTTGGGCTGTTTTTCAGAAAACAGCCCAAAAACGGGTGCTTTGTTTTACACTTCCCGTCTCCCTGAAAGCATCTTGAGAAAAGTTAGACCCGCGTTTTGCAACAGGTCTTGCCGTTCGCCCCCTGTTCCCTAAGAGCTGGTTTACATTTTGGCCTTGCTGGCGAAGAACGGGAGTAAAAGGTTCTGGCAAAGCATTTTTGTTCAGCATAGCAGCGCCCAAGTGAGAGAAATGGCAAAGCCCGGTTCCTTTGATGCCGTTTTGGAGCGCAAAAGACCAAGGTAAACTGCGCCAAAATCCTTTCAGGAGGACAAAGCAAAGGCTAACCGTTGCTCTTCTCTCTCCATTAGAAGAACCCGCCCGTGGCTCGCACAGACACTCCACTAATTTCTGTTTTCGGCCTATTTTTAAAAAAACAGCCCGAAAACAGAAATTTAAGTTCCTCTCCACGGCCAATGCGGAAATGGAGGTACTTCACCGGGGCTTTACCGGCTTAGAACTTCTTGAACCCAATAGCCACTACCCGGTCAACGTCTGCCTGGTTTACCTTTACTTTGAAGATCCTCCCGCTGGCGCATTGGCAGGCCAGGCAAACAGCACCGTCTCCTAAGCTGCCGCTCACGGTGACCGCCAGCACGTCAACCCCCAGCTTCTCCAGGTGCTCCCTTACGCAGACGGTCTTGTCACCGCTCTTGTTGCAGTACCCCCAGGGATCAGCGCACTGCGTCTCTGGGTAAGCCAGCCACTGGCTGGAGGCATCAGAACCTTCGCCCTCTTGGGGCGAAGCCGGGATTTGGCAGGAAATCACGCTAAACACCATGCCTAGCACGCACAGCAAAGAAGAGATTTTACGTTTCATAGATTAATTCCCAATTTTACCTGATGACCCTTGCCCCCCGCCATTGGTTGCAAGCGGAATAAAAATACATATGCAGGACCAACTTACTGATATTCTAAGGCTTGTGTTTTTAGGGAACACGGTGCAGCAGTACCTCATTTTTGCCGGTATCATGCTCTGCGGCTTCCTGTTCAAGGAGCTGCTGTCACGGCTGCTCACCACTATTCTTTTTCAGGCACTGGCCAAACGCTTCTCCTCTGAGGTCACCAAAGAAGAATTCAAGCGCCTGTTGGTAACGCCGCTGGAGGTACTCGCCTTTCTGGTGTTTCTCTACATGGCCTTTGACAGCCTGAATTATCCGCCGGAGCTGGGCTTGCCCGCCAAGAACGAGTTAGGCCTGAAACGTATTCTGCAGCGCATTTACGGCATCTTCCTGGTCAGCTCCCTCACCTGGGTGGTCATGCGTCTGGTAGATTTCTTCGGGCTTATCTTCTCAAAGCGGGCGGCCAGAACCATGTCAAAGCTAGACGACCAGCTGGTGCCGTTCTTTGTTGACTTCAGCAAGGTGATTGTGGTGCTGTTCGGTTTTTTCGTGATTTTGGGCACTGTCTTCAAAGTGAATGTGGCGGGTCTGGTGGCCGGCCTGGGGGTGGGCGGTTTGGCCATCGCGTTTGCGGCCAAAGAAAGTCTGGAGAACCTGCTGGCGTCTTTCACCATTTTCCTGGACCACCCTTTTGTGGTGGGTGACCTGGTGCAGGTGGGTGAGATCATTGGCACTGTAGAGAAGATCGGTTTCCGGAGCACGCGCATCCGCACCATGGAGAAGAGCTACGTAACTTTGCCCAACAAGAGCATGATTGACAAACCGCTGGACAACCTCACGCTGCGCACCTTTAGGCGGGTAAAGTTTGACATCACGCTCACCTACAACACCACCTCAGAGCAGATCAAGGCCATAGTGGCAGACATTCAGCACCTCATTGATGAGTACCCGCGCACCAACCAGGACGGCCGCGTGCGGTTCTTTAACCTGGGCCCGCACTCCAAAGACATTATGGTGCTCTACTTTATCAACACTATTGACTGGGACGAATACATTGACGTGAAGGAGGAAATCAACTACAAAATTGTAGAGGTGGTAGAGCGCCACCGCGCCGAATTCGCCTTCCCAACGCAAACGGTGTACGTGAAGCAGGAAGAGGCGTAAGCTATAGCCCTTTCAGAGCGGGGAATGAAAATGCCTTTCCGGGCTCTTTTTCTGAAAACAAGCCTAAACCGCAAGAAAGACCCGGCACCGCCTTGTCTCAAACGGCGCAGGCTGTTAGTTTGTCACCAAACCGCGAGGGCAGGAAAACTGAGCTTAGTTTTTTTTCAGGAATGCGTGGGAGACAAGGCGGTGCCGGGTCTCTACGTCAAGAACGCTCCTGGTTTCCTGTTTTCGGGCTGTTTTCTGAAAAACAGCCCGAAAACAGGAATTTATCTTTACCAACCGCTGCCCCTGCGGCCGCCGCCTAAGATACCGCCCAGCAGACCACCCAGTCCGCCGCCGCCCATGCTGCCGTACCGGCTTCGGCCGCCCATGCCGCCTAAGATGGAAGCCATAGAGCCCAGGCCACCCATGCGGCCGCCGCCGTATAGGCCGCCGCGCATCATGCCCCCGCCTAGCAAACCACCCAGCAGTCCGCCTAAGCCGCCGCCCATCATTCCTCCTCCCATCATGCCGCCGCCGTAGCCACGCCCGTACCCGCCGCGGCGGTTCATCATGCCGGCAATGACCATGGGCGCCAAAATGCCCAGCATACCGGTGACCATGCCCGGTGAGATGCCGGAGTTCTTGAACATGTCACCCATGCCGCTTTTGCTCAGGAATGACTGGCTGGTGGGGTCTTCGCCCTGCTGCTGGGCCTGGTTGGCTTTGTCCACAAACTGGTCCAGAATGCTGAACTGTTTCTGGTCAATGCCTAGGTACTGCCCAATCTCTGAGATGCGCCGCTGCTCCTCCTGTGAATACTCGCCGTCTGACTTCGCGAAGCTGATGATGTCTGTCACAAACGAAAACCGCAGGGGGCTGCCCTGGAGCACGTCCAGGCACTTCTGCAAACTTATCTGCGAAGGGTTCTTAGCAATAGATTCTATTTCCTGCTGCAGGTTATCGGGCAGTTCGGCGGCTTCGCCCAAGAGGCGCAGGAACGCCAGTTCGTCTTCGGTTACCTGTCCGTCTGCCGAGGCGATGGTGGCCAAGGCCCCCAGATAGGCACCTTTTTCCTGGTCAGAATAGTCTTTGAGTAAAACGGTTTCTTCAGCCATGGTGGTTCTAGTTGGTGTAGAGCCTTTTGAACGCAGCCGCCAAAAAGGGGTTTGCATTTTCGGGCTGTTTTCCGGAAAACGGCCCGAAAACGCCGACCGCCAGTTTCTCTTTCCTTCCTATCAACATCACTTCATAGGCAAACGCCTTTAAAAACTGCCTTCTACTTTTAAGACAGAAGAATGAAGCACTTTGTCAGCGCTTGCCGGGTGATTTTGCTGTAAAACTTTTTGTTCTCTTCTACTAAATGGCATAGGTTTAATCAGATAGACTGGAGTTGTAGATTCAAGGAAATATTCTTTACTTGGCCTTATGAGAATGGCCCCAACATTATAAATCTCTCTCTTTTCGCTTCTTTCTGAAGTGACGGCACTTGTGCTTTCAGCATGAGTGCTCAGGCTTTTGTTGCCTATCCCCTTGAAATTTATTGTATCATCTGCCCTACCCCGCTACCTGCTATCGGGCGAAGGCTCCTTTACGTTATTCTCATGCCTGATTTTTTAAATCCAAACCAAATCCAGGAGTTCATTCATACCGGGTTCTTACGCCTTGACCACGCTTTTTCCAGGGAGACTGCCGCCGCCGCAGTAGACATCTTATGGAAAGACCTTCCGGTTGACCGCGCAGACCCCAGCACTTGGTCAGAACCGGTGGTGTGGCTGGGCATGTACACCCAACCGCCTTTTGTGGAGTCAGTAAACACCCCAAAACTGCACCATGCCTTCAATCAATTGGTGGGCGAAGGCAGATGGTTGCCCTGCCGGAGCGTGGGGGCATTCCCGGTGCGTTTTCCGGCAGAGAAGCTGCCCATAGATACGGGCAAGCACGTAGACGCCAGCTTTCCGGGGGAAGACCCGGCGAATTACATTGAATGGCGAGTCAACCTAGCCTCTAAAGGCCGCGCCTTGCTGCTGCTGGTTTTATATTCTGATGTAACCGAGGCAGACGCCCCTACCGTGCTCTACAAAGGCTCACATCTTGACGTGGCAAACCTGCTCTCAACAGAGGGCGAACAGGGACTTTCCTTTATGGAGCTCGCCAAACAGGTAGATTCCCTTCCGGAAAGAGAACAGGCGTTTGCAGTTGGCCAAGCGGGAACGGTCTATCTGTGTCACCCTTTCTTAGTGCACGCGGCGCAAGCGCACAGGGGCAAAAACCCTAAATTCATGGCGCAACCACCGTTATTCCTTCAAAAAGCGTTCACACTTGATGATTCAGTTGAAGGTCACGCGCCTGTAGAGACTGCCATTCGTCTGGCGCTGGGCAAATAAACTGCCCCGGCTTACTAAAAGAAAGGCGGCTATCTTTTGCATAGCCGCCTTTCTCTTTCTCTAGTAATCCATAATTTCAGAACTGATAGTCTAAATGATTAGTCTCCTGTTTTCGGGCTGTTTTGGCCAAAACAGCCCGAAAACAGGAAATCCCTAATAATTTTAGCAATCCTTGTTTCGTCTGTAAGACGATGCCCTGATTTTTGGTAGATTTAAGAGCGAATTCCCTACCCTCTCTATGGACGACAGCGAACCCCTCAACCGTTTTGACCGCATTGTGGCCATGCTGCACCATTTGCAGTCGGGCCGTACGGTAAAGGCCCAGGAACTGGCCGACCGTTTCCAGGTGAGTCTGCGCACCGTGTACCGTGATATTCGGTCACTGGAAGCATCGGGCGTGCCCGTAACCGGCGAAGCGGGCGTGGGTTACTCATTGCTGGACGGTTACCGGCTGCCGCCCGTCATGTTCACCCAGGAAGAAGCCAGCAGTTTTGTGGCCGCCGAAAAACTCATGCAGAAGTTCAGCGACAAAGGCCTGGGGGCGCATTTTGAGAGTGCCATGTACAAGGTGAAGTCGGTTCTGCGGGGTAGTACCAAGGAGCGGGTGGCGGCACTGGAGGCCCAGATTTGGGTAGATACATCGGCGCAGCTTTTCAACCAGCACACGCCCCACGCCCTGGACGTGCTCTTAGACAGCATGGCCGAAAAAAAACAGGTGGCGTTGCAGTACCAGGCGTTCAGCTCTGAGGAAGCGACCGAGCGCCTGATTGAGCCCATCGGGCTGTTCCACGAGAACAATTTCTGGTACATCATGGGCTATTGCCATTTGCGCGCAGATTACCGCCAGTTCCGGACAGACCGCATGCTGCAGATAAAACTAACGGACCGCCCCTTCACCAGAGAGCACGGTCCGTTGTCTGATTACCGTAAGCCCAAAGCCCCAACAGAGAAGGTGAAAGTGGTCTTGCGGGTAGAAAAGTCATTTGCCCGGTACATTCAGAACAGCCGCACCTATTACGGTTTCACCTCTGAAAAACCAGACGGTGACTACGTAGTGATGACTTTCCTGACCGAACCCCACTGCGAAGGGTTTGCCCGGTGGTACGTCATGTTTGGAGACTGCGCCCAGATTCTGGAGCCCGAAAGCCTGAAGGAACAAGTGAGCGGCATTCTTGCCCGCGTACAGGCATCATTGCAGCTAAAAACGGAACCCGTCTATTCTTAGTCTTCCAGTTCAGTACACAGAAAACCCGCCTGCCGGAGCCGGTCGATAATCACAGAAGGCGTTATAGCCTGCGCTTCTACCCGCAGAATGTGATCACAATCCTGCAGGTCGAAGTTCCAGCGGTCCGTCGCGTCCAGCAACTGGTTCAGCAGGGGCGTTACCTGTTTCACACTGCGGCGGGTACGTACTGAGGTCTTAAAAACCAGCACGGTTCTCATGTGTTGCTGCCTCCCAATTACCTTTGCCAGAAGAAAGGCGGTTCAATGCCCAGCGCCCGCAAATACACGTAGCCTTGCCCACGGTGGTGAATCTCGTTGTCAATGTAGTACAGCACGGTTGACTGCACAGTGCCCTCATACTGCCCGAACGCCATAATCTTCTCCTGAAACCGCTGGTCTGGAATTTGGGCCCAATACTGGTCAATGGTGGCGGTGGCTTCATCCCAGAGGGCTAGTATCTTTTCTTTGGTGTCGGCCTGCTCCAGGTCTTCGTTCAGTTGCTGCACGGTTCCCTCAGCTATTTCCTTTACGCCGGGCGCGCCAATGGCCAACAGCTCCATTATTATTTTGGCAAATGGCCGCATGCCGCCAATGGAGAACTCAAACAGCTCTTTCTCTGGGAACGCCTCTATCACTCTGCGGGTAAGGCCGCGGTGCGCCTGCCAATGGGTTAGCAGGTCTTTAGAAGAGATTACCGAAGTGGTGGTGGGGGTGTTGGAAGTCATGGTTTCCATAGGTCAACGGGTTAATGGGTTAGTGATGGAACAAAACTACCCGCCCCCGGTGACAGCTGTTTGTCAGTAGGATTCAGAATTTTTTTTTGGAACGATGAAAATTTGAGCGTTGGCAGGGAGTTGTTCGGCGTGCGCCGATGGTTTGCTTGCGGGTTTCTGTTTTTGGGCGGTTTTAGGGAAAGTAGGCCGGAAACAGAAACCCGGACCTGGGTTTGGGCAATTGGAATATTTAATATCGCAGACAGAGAAAGCTTTTCTAGTTCGCCCACAAGATTCTTTCAGAATGACGAAAAGGAGTGACCAAATCCCCAGCCATAACCATCACCCAAATCTTGCTCTCGTTTTGGGCCTGTTTTCCTAAAAACAGCCCGGAAACGCAAATTCCCTAAAACTCAAAATATTCCTGGGCGGGCTTTACGGTCTTCCCTTCCTTCTTCTTCCCTTTCAGGGCATCTTTCAGTTCCTGCTTTTCACGCTCCAGGTCAGAGGTGATCTTGTCTTTCACCTTTTCCTGGTCATAGGCTACTTTGAAATTACCCTCCTTGCCTTTGATGGTGAGAAACAAGTTGGGGTTGGGCGTGGAGCCGCCCGCCACCACGCCGTAGCGCTCGTCTTTGTCCCGTTTCGGCTGCGCCGATGCCAGCGGAATGCGCAGGTGGTAGTCCATCTGCTGGTCAAAGGTGTGGGTGCCCGAGACGGTGATATTGGAGAAGCGGCTGGTGCTGGACTTGATTTCCATCTCCGGAATGTAAATGGTGCGCCCTTGAATCCAGAAGTTGTTCTTGAGCTCTGAGAACCTGAGGTTGGCCAGTTCATGGCGCTCAATGAACGTGCTCATCTTCTGCAGCGGCTCAAAGTACAGGAGCTGTCCGTTCTTGATAGAGGTCTTGATCTCGGCCTGCATGAGATCTGTGCGGGGCGAGAGCGTGTGGTCAAAGAACAGCTCTGAGTCAATGTGCGCAGTCAGTTGCCCCTGCAGGTGGCGCTGGGTAATGAAATTCTGCCCAAAGTTTTCAAACACGTACATCAGGCTGTCTACCTTGATCTCATCTATGCGGGCGACCGAGTTCACCCTGATCAGCGGCTTGCGGGCATCCAGGTTTCCGCTCACCTGGAAGCGGCCGCCCACCGCCTGCAGGGCAATGTTGGGGGTGGTGATCACCTGGTTCTGCAGCCGCACCTGCCCGTGCAGCTGCGTGGCCTTGAACCGCCTGAACGTAAGCCGGGCTACGGAGGCGTTTAGATCCAGCTCCAGATGGGCGGGCAGGTTGAACGCATAGGCAGAGGCGGCTTTCCCTTTTCTGGCAGCAGATTTCCCGGTACTTTCCAGGTCTTGCCTACCTGCCGGGGCAACGGTTAGCAGTTGATCCAGGTTCAGGAAGGCAGACGCCAAGTCTGCCTCTATGCGCAGCCGTTGCCCCTTCAGGAACAGCCACGGCAGCACGTTCTTGAAATACCCGTTCACCAGAAAGTCAGAATCCCCCACCTTGCCTTTGAAATCGGTCACGGCCACGTCATTCTTCCGGAAGAGAAAAGCCCCGTTCATGCCGGAGACGGGCATGGGGTGCTGCCTGAACAGCAGGCTCACCGCTTTCAGGCTCACTTCGCCGCTGGTCTTGATGCTGGCGTGGCTGGGGTTGGCTTTGAACTGTTTTAGGTTGCCGGCAAACGAGAGCTGCACCTGCGCCTGCCCGCTGCCTTTCCTGATGTCTTCTACGGGAAACACGCCCAGCACGTGGGCCACGTCTACATCTGCCCTCAGCTGGGCCTTCAGGTCTGGGTTGGCGAAGTTGTGGTACAGGAATTCCCCAGAGAAGGGCCTGCCGCGCAGGCTTCCGGTTACTCTGCGCAGTTCCAGCATAGAGGTCTGGCTGTTGCGCTTTTCCCCGTTGGTGAACCGCCCCTCCAGGTTCACCTTCTCAATCTTCTCCTTGTAGTCTGGGTGATAAAAAGAGGCCCCCTTGGCCCCAAAGCTGATGTCAACATACGGGTTCTTCTTAGCAGAGACTTCGCCCTTGACCTCGCCCTGGAAATAGACATCACCTTTGCTGCGGTACTGCGCCAGCTGTTTGGTGAAGCGGGGCGGCAACAGCGCCAGCAATGATTGTATGTCTGTATTTTTGCCCTGAATAAAGAGGTCCAGGTTGGTTTTAGCGGGGAACAGCACCTCGCCGCCCACCTGGTACACCGCCTTCTCAACCCGCAGCTCAGACGGGGAAATGGTGATGGTCTTTTCTATTGTATGGATGGCCAACTGGCTGCCCAGGGAGATTTCTTTTTGCCTCAGAAACTCGCTTTCCCCCACCTGCAGGGTATGCACCAGCGCCCTGCCCTCTGCTTTGATGGTCACTACCGGCTCCTCAATACTCAGCGCCGCCGACAGCGCGTGCGCCTGCAGCTCATACCGCTGGTCTCCGGGCGCATCATGATAGCTGATGCGCACTTTCCGGAGCACAATCTTCTCCAGGTCAAAACTCAGATTTCCGGCATGGGTGGCATCAGCGTCCTGGTAAAAGCGGTAGTTCACCTCCCCGTTGGGCAGCACCTTCACCCGCACCTCGCCTTCTTCCAGGTAGAGCTCCTTGATGTGGTAGGTGCCGCGCCAGAGGTCCCACAGGTTGAACGTGCTGTAGATGTTGGCAAGTTTGGCCAACGGGGCCGTGCTGCCCGCCACCGCCTCAGTGATCTCCACATTCTTGAGGTTGATGGCCACCGCCGGAAACTTCTCCCACAGCGTCACCTCTATCTTCTCCACCTGCACCTTGGTCTTAATGTGCTTGTTGGCCTCTGCCACAAACAGCTGAATAATCTTATCCTGGTACAGGTAAATAGCGCCCACCGCCACTGCCAACAGCAAAACCACCCCGCCTACGGCGAAGAGCAGGTACCGCGCTATCTTTTTCTTAATTCCCACAGGATTTCTAACTACCAAACCTTAAAGATACAGAGGCAAGGGAAAGCCACCAAAGCTGCCCCAGCGCGGTGTACTGATTAGGGGCAAAAAAGATTAGTAGCCGTCTCATAAATGCACTGGCTTTGCTTGGCGCGTTCTACTTGACCAGTAATGGCTTCTGTTTTCGGGCTGTTTTCAAAAAAGTAGCCCGAAAACAGAAAGCCAGCTGGCCATACGCCATGCAGGAGACCGCTTTTAGCCAATATGGTGGCAGCCCGCCGGTAGGTTAGCGCCCCCGGCCCCGTCTGTTGCCCGGACGACGTACAGCCAGGCGCTACCTGTGAATTTACGGTTTCTGTTTTGGGGCTGTTTTGGCCAAAACGGCCCCAAAACAGAAACCGCTTTCTCCGGCAGTTCTGTCTCCGGTTAGTTCATACTTGCCATACTGGCGGCGAACACCCCAAACACCAGCGCCAGGGCATAGAAGCCCAGGATCACAATGGTCAGCACCCCCATGAACTTGAAAAGAGACTTCAGGTTTCTGAACGACTCCAGCACTACGTCTGGGCTTTGCACCCGCAGCCCTACCTGCATCTTGTCTGAGAACCGGTACAGGTACAGCACCGGGAAGAAATAGAGCACGGCAAACAGCAGGTAAAGCACCGTCATGAAAGTGGCCAGGGCCCCGCCCATCATCTCGCCCCCAGGCATGGCGGCCCCCATGGCTCCCCCCATGGCACTGCCCATGATGGTGCCAAAGAAAACCCCGAAGAGAACGATAAGCCCTATCATCACAAACCCCACAATGGCTAAGAACTTGCCCCACTTGGCAGCAATGCGTAAGTAGCCCATCATTACCGGGTCCAGGGTGATACCTGCAGATTCTTCTTCGTACAGAGAATTGTCCATAAAATTTTTAATTTGTTAAGTTATTGACGCTAAATATATAAAAGCTTTTCAAGAGCCTTTATTAAATATTTTTTAACTTTTTTTTCAGCTGGTATTTGGAAGATTCAGTTTCACCCCCCATATTTGCATCATCAAACGGGGACAACAGGTCTTCAGAAGATAAAAAAAAGGGATGTTAGCTCAGCTGGTTCAGAGCATCTGCCTTACAAGCAGAGGGTCGCTGGTTCGAATCCAGCACGTCCCACTCCTTAAAAGCCTCACCTTCCGGTGAGGCTTTTTTTTGTTTTAGCCTCTTCCGCCCGCGGCTCAACCTATCTCTTAAGTCTTCGTTCTTACCTTAGACCTGCTCATGAAGCAGAATTACCTGAAAGGAGGCCGCCATGAGAAGACGCCATCAAATACTGTTAGAAGCAGGCTGGAAGCTAAGCTTTGTCCCCATGTATTTTCTGGGGTTTGACATTTCCTGGCTCGTGATGAAGGAGATGTACACCAGCCCCTATGATCAGCAGCCCTACACCTTCAGCAATGCCATGCGGCAGGAATCACAGCGGCACCCGGCTGTGGTTGCCTCTTTAGGGAATACCCTTTAGCGGCAGCGGCACACCTGGTGCCGTTCATTTGCGTATCTTTACCGGCCAAGCTGTTTTAGGATATGCCATTACTTGAAGTCACCACCCCCGCCCTGATCAGAGAATTTCTAGAGCTGCCCACCCGCCTGTACGTGAACCACCCCCACTGGATCAGGCCCCTGGACCAGGACATTGAGCAAGTGTTTGACCCCCGGCGCAACCCCAACTTCCAGAACGGGAAGATCATTAGGTGGGTCTTACAGAATGCGCACGGCCAGACCATTGGCCGCGTGGCGGCTTTTGTCAATGACAAGACCAAGGCGGCTTCTGAGTACCTTACCGGCGGCATGGGCTTCTTTGAGTGCATCAATGACCAGGCAGCCGCCTTCCAGCTGTTTGACGCCTGTCAATCCTGGCTGGAAGCCCAGGGCATGGAAGCCATGGACGGCCCCATCAACTTTGGGGAGCGTGACCGCTGGTGGGGCTTGCTGGTAGACGGTTTCACGGAGCCCAACTATGGCATGTTCTACCACGCGCCTTATTATAAGGAACTCTTTGAGGCGTATGGTTTTCAGGTGTACTTCAAGCAGTATACCTACAAAAGGAGTACCACCGCCCCGCTGCACCCTAAAATCATTGAACGCTCTGCCGTACTGGGCCAGGACCCCAACTACCGGGTTGCCCACGCATCTAAGAAAAACCTGGAGAAACTGGCGCAGGATTTTCTGGAGGTCTACAACAAAGCGTGGGGAGGGCACTCCGGGGTCAATTTTCTAACCCTGGAGAAAGTGCGCAAGCTCATGAAAACCATGAAGCCGGTAATGGATGAGAGGCTCCTGTTCTTCACCTACTACAAGGAGCAGCCCATTGCGTTCTTTATCCTGCTCCCAGAACTGAACCAGATTTTCAAGCACCTGAACGGCCGGTTTGACTGGTGGGGAAAGCTCAAGTTTCTCTATTACAAATGGCGCAACAGTTTCCGGAAGGACAAAAGGCTCTTTGGGCTTATCTTTGGCGTAGTGCCCGAGTTCCAGGGCAAAGGGGTAGATGCGTTCATGATGAACCACTCCCACCAAACCATTATGGACTATGCCCCAGAACTGGAGATGAACTGGGTGGGGGATTTCAACCCTAAAATGATGATGGTGACGCGCATGCTGGGTGCCGTGATCTACAAAACGCACATTACCTACCGGAAGATCTTTGACCCCTCCAAACCGTTTACCCGCTATCCTATCATTAAATAGCTTTTTCCTGTTTTAAGGCTGTTTTTCTGAAAGTAGCCCTAAAACAGGTTGGCCTGGCTAGGAAGCAGATGCAGGCCCTGCTGTTGCCTCAGTAGCCGCTGCTTGCTGGGCGCTTAGCCTGCTGTTCTCTTGGCTGGGCTGCTGGATGAGGTGCCTCATAGTCATGCTGCTGCAGGGGCAATGCGAAGTCTGCTGTTCCCTTGGCGTTGCCGCTTGATGCGGTGCGAAATCCCATTGCTGTTGCATTGCCTCCGGTAAGCGCTCATGGCCGCGGGGCCCCGTCCTGCCGGCTCGCACTGCTGTTAAAACTAGGCCCTCCGGCCTTGCCGCTGGTGCGGCACCGTATTAACAGAGGCGCTCCCCCCAGGACTGGTTTCTGTTCCTTTCCTGATCAGCTTCTCCTGCTCTGTCTGCCTCTGCAGGTAACCACTACTGTTCCGCTAGCCTGAGGCGAGCCCGTGCTGCGCACATCAGCCAGGGGCAGAAGTGCTAATTAACAGAGGTTCCACTAGCAGAAGTGTTGATTGTTCATTGTTGTTTGCTTACTTATTGCTGCTTGCCTGCCGCTTTCTCTGGTTCAAGTTTCCAACCTGGACCTATAATGGCGGAAGCTTTCAGCTTCCATGGGGCGGCAGCCTCACATTACTTCTGCTTCTTCTGCCCTCTATGGCGCGGAAGTTTCTTCCGTGCCTTCTAACGCCAGCTGATACTCCCCCTTTGAAGGGGCGAAGGGGGATGTTTGCACAAGTAGATCCACGCATGCCAAATCATACAAGCGCCCCTCTAAAGCGCTCCGGGAGTGGTGCAGACCGGTACACAAAAGGGAATCAATAAATGCGTGGGTAAATGCGTACTTTTGCAGGGAGAGCCACGTCTGTTTTGGCGCCGTTTTTCAAAAAACAGGCCTAAAACGCATGGCCAGGAACTGGTGCCGTACCCGTGCAGATCTATTCTACGTTAGCAGGGGGGACTGTGCCTTAGACAACAGGAAACAACATGAGTGAAATAGGCGGCAACAAAACCGGAAGTGCCTTTGACTGGGAAGTGCTCAGGAAGATTTTCCGGTTTGTGAAACCATACCAGAAGATTTTCTACCTGGTTACCTTTTTAACGGTGGCCTCGGCGGTGCTGGCTACTATCAGGCCTTTCCTGATTCAGGAGATGGTAGACCAGGAGATCCTGCAGTATGACTGGCAGGGCGTGAACCGCATGTTTATGTGGCTCATTGTGCTGCTGGTGCTGCACACCGCGGTTTCCTATTTCCACACGTATTTTGCGGGGTGGCTGGGGCAGTACGTGGTGCGTGACATCAGGGTGAAGCTGTATGAGCATATTCTCAAGCTTCGGCTCAAATTCTATGACCGCACACCCATTGGCACACTGGTGACCCGTAACGTGAGCGACGTGGAAACCTTGTCTGATGTGTTCTCAGAAGGATTGGCCGCTATGATTGGCGACGTGCTGCAACTGGTGTTTATCCTGATCTACATGTTCTGGATAGACTGGAAACTCACCCTGGTGAGCTTGTCTATGTTCCCGCTGCTCATCATTAGCACCTATATCTTCAAGGAGAAGGTGAAGGCCTCGTTCCAGGAGGTGCGCGGGGCGGTGGCCAAGTTGAACGCGTTTGTGCAGGAGCACATCACGGGCATGATGGTAGTGCAGATCTTCAACAATGAGGAGCGGGAGATGAAGAAGTTTGAGGCCATCAACAAGGAGCACACCCGCGCCAACATCAAATCTGTGCTGTACTACTCCATCTACTTCCCCGTGGCTGAGGTTATTGGCGCCGCCGGTACCGGCTTATTGGTGTGGTATGGCGCCAAGGGTGTGATTCAGGACACGGTCACGTTGGGGTCGCTCATTGCCTTCATCATGTACATTGCCATGTTCTTCAGGCCCATCAGGCAGATTGCTGACCGGTTTAATACCCTGCAGCTGGGGGTGGTGAGCTCTGAGCGCATCATGAAACTGCTGGAAAGCCAGGAGATGATCTCAGACAGCGGCACGTATGCGCCAGAGACCATTAAAGGAGGGGTGACGTTTGAAAACGTCTGGTTTGCCTATAATGAGGAGGACTGGGTGCTGCGCGGCATCTCGTTTGAGGTAAAGGCAGGGCAGACGGTGGCGCTGGTAGGGGCTACCGGCGCGGGCAAAACCTCCATCATCAACCTTTTGAGCCGGTTCTATGAAATCAACAAAGGCACCATCAAGGTAGATGACCATGACATCAAAGAGTATGACCTGGACGTGCTGCGCCAGCACATTGGGGTAGTGCTGCAAGACGTGTTCCTGTTCTCTGGCACCATTGCTGACAACATTAGCCTGGGCAACAAAGAAATTACAGAAGAGCAGATGTGGCATGCCGCCCGGCTGGTGGGCGCAGACAAGTTTATTGAGCGTTTGCCCGGTGGGTTGCAGTACAATGTGATGGAGCGCGGCGCTACGCTCTCTGTGGGGCAGCGGCAGCTGATTTCGTTTGTGCGCGCCATGGTCTATGACCCCAAGATCATCATTCTGGATGAGGCCACCTCCAGCGTAGACTCAGAGACCGAAGAATTGATCCAATACGCCATCTCTCAGCTCATGCAGGGCCGCACGTCTATTGTGATTGCCCACCGCCTCTCTACCATTCAGAAAGCAGACAACATTATTGTGCTGGACCGGGGAGAGATCAAGGAGGCGGGCCGTCATGAAGAGCTGCTGCAGACCGGCGGCTATTATGCCCAGCTGCACGAAATGCAGTACAAGAACTTTGTGTAGTTTCTGTTTTCGGGCTGTTTTCTGAAAAACAGCCCGAAAACAGAAAGTAGTGCCGCTGATTTTTATTCAGTGGCTTCCTTTGCCCGGCCCAGATAAAAAGAAAGGCCTAGCTTGATACTTGACAGGTTCAGGTTCGCCGTAAAATTTTTCTGGTCCAGTGACTTGTTATGGTTATAGGCTATCTCCCCGGTGCTTACCTCAATACCTAGCAGCGGAGTTGGAAAGAAGACTAGCCCCGGCGAAAGGAAGACCCGGTAGTTGTCCATATCCTGGGAGTTGGAAGAGTAGCCTACCGCCGGCAAACCATCACTCCCCAGTATAAGATTTCCGTTTGCGTCTCTGTAATAATCTGTCCCGGTGAACACATAGGCAGGGCGGCCAGATAATCCATCAGTGATGATGCCTTGATAGGAATACTCGGTGTCTACCTTGCTTTTGGTTCTGCCAAACACCCCTCCCGCCTGTGCAAAAAGCATGAGCTTAGAGGTGAGGGGGAGATAATACCGTGTAAAAGCGCCAACCTCCCAAGTTGTACTGGTTACTTCAAGACCAGGGTATATATAAGATGTAAACCCGGTTCCTGATACAGTAGAAGCCTCCCTCTCAGTGACGGCCCTTGCATAGCCTCCTATAAGGCCAACGGCCCATCTGTCTGAAAGCAGGTAGCCTACCATTGGGCGTAAGCCAAACATTGAGGTAGTCTCTCTGTTCATCTTGCTAGAAGATTGGTGATCATAGTTAACAGAGCCCCCTACCAACACCGCACTTTTCAGGCCCTGGGCCTGTGCATTTGTAAGAAAGAGGGAAGCGAGACTAAAAAGGAGCAGGTATGCTTTTTTCATTGGGTGGGTTTATATAAGTATTCGATATTGGTTTATAAAAGAGGAAGCAGCTGAGGCAAACCTAGTGTTGATTTCCAGTGGTCAAGTTATAGAAAAACCTCAATTTTTGATAGAGCCTGCAGACTTTAACCTTTATCAAGGCAAAACTTGTATGACCTATTGTGCGCTACCCCTACCTTTGCACCATGACAAAGAAATTTTTGATATACATGGCGGTGGTGATAGCCGTTGCGCTTGGCGTGTACGCGTATGTGGGCGGTTTCTCAGCAGTGGCCGTGACGCAGACCCAGACAAGCCAGCTTTTTATTGCCGGAAAATATTTTGAGGGGCGCACAGATGCCAAGGAGCTGGGGGAGCTGTACCAGCAGGTGGGGCAGATAGTGGAGAAAAAGCAGTTGGCGGGTGATCTGGCAGGTATTTACTACAACAACCCCAGCAAGGAAACCAAAACCATTAAAGCCTTTGTGGGGGTGGCCGTCACTGATACGGCGGTGGCCTTACCCGCCGGGTTTGCGGTGCGCGTAGTACCGGCGGGGGTACCGGTGCTGCAGGGGGAGCTGGAGGCCAGCCTCATGGTAGCTACCAAGAAAATCTACACCGCCCTGTTTGATTACGCTGAGGAGCACCAGCTAACGCTGGAAGAGTTCTACGTAGAGCGGTACCCAAATGGCAAACCAGCCGTGATCCAGGCCCGGCTGAAGAAGTAGCATTCAGCTTGTAAGGGGGTTCTGCTTTGGGGCTGTTTTCTGAAAAACAGCCCCAAAACAGAACTTTAGAAGGTAAGCGCCTGGCTGAGGTAGGTGGTATTTCTGTCACCCTGCACTTTGAGCACCGCCTCCCGTTTCTCCCAGTCAATCTGGACCAGCCCAAAGTTACGTTTGGCCACCATGTTGCCTACGCGGTACTTGTTGGTCTCTATGTCATAGTCGCGGCCCAGGGAGTGGGTGAGGCCGCTGCTGGTCACTTCATAAAAAGCTTTCTCTGCGTTCTTTGTCTCAAACCTGGAGATTTCAGCAAAGTGGCGCTCCCCAGACAGCAGCACTACCCCCCCCTGGGTACGGGAGACCAGTTTGAGCAGGCGCTCACGGCTCTTAGGGTAGTTGGCCCATTTTTCGGCGTCATGTTCTTCTGGTATGATCTGGGTGCCGCTGCCAATGAGGGTGAGTTCGGCGTCTCCGCTTTTCAGTTCCTTCTCCAGCCATTTCCATTGTGCTTCGCCTAAAATATCACCTTTGGGGTTGGGGCGGCAGACATTTTTATCAGTGAACAGGGAGTCGCGGTGATAGCGGGTGTCCAGCAGGATAATCTTCACCCGCTGCCCTTTGGGGCCATACGTGTGGGCGCTGTACACGCCTTCCTGCCCTCTGAGCGGACTGTCTTCGGCCACGCCCATAAAGTCCCAGAACAGCTTTTGGCTCTGGGTTTTGTGCTCAAACTCTTTTCCGCCCTGCGGAATTCCATAATCATGGTGGTCCCAGGTGCCAATAACCGGGACGGCTCCCCTCAAAGCGCTATAGCCCGGGTCTCTCAGCTGCTGCTGGTAACGCTCAGACAGGGTGTTGATATTGGTTTCCTCATTGTCTACGTTGCCACCCAGCCAGACCCAGAGTTGTGGCTTGTTTTCTAAAATATCTGCCCATAGCGGCTGCGGCATGTCTTCGCGGTTGCAGGACCCGAAGGCAATAGTAGTGACTACGGCAGCGGGGGCGGCCTTTTTCTTTTTGGCACCCTCTGTGTCTGTGCCGGCATACAGGAAGGTGAACGGGAAAAGCCAGAGAAGCAGGAGAAGGGCAGAGGGAACAATTCGCATAGCTCAGTAAAAGTTAAGGGATTCCTTTTACGAAAGGTAAACATTTTAAGTTTTAATTGTACTAGCTAAAGCCAAAGCAGATGCAAAAGTATTTAACTAATAAAAATTTTACTTAAACCCAGCCAGCCTTTACGCTATACTTTTTGGATTATACAGGCCAGTTTTGCCTTGTTTTAGCAAAAACAGGCCATAAACGGAAAGCCTTAACAGGGAATAGTTACAAGGCGCCTATTTTCTTGTTCTGCTAGTAGCTGCTTTTTTAGGGAGGGTTGCTTTAGGGAGGGCGTACTCTACTTTCACCAGCTGGTGCAGCTCGTTCCCGCGGCCTCTGATCTCAAAATCTACCACGGCCGGCTGGGTGCCCCAGTGTATGCGCAGCACTCCAAAGTTGAGCTTATCATGCATTTCACCCACCCGGTTTCTGTTGGGTTCATGCACCAGCCCTCCCTTCCAGTAATGGGTGAGGCCGCTGGTGGTGAAATCATATATGGGATAGGGAACACCCGGCCATGAAAGTTTGGAGAGTTCGGCAAAATGCCGGTCTCCAGACAGAAGAATCACGTTGGCTGCTTTGGTCTTGGCAATCAGGTTAAAAAGGCGGTTGCGGGCAGCGGGGAAATTGCCCCAGCGCTCATACCCGTGGTCATTGGGTATCACCTGCAGGCCGCTGCCAATGAGATGAAACTGGGCGTTACTGTTCTTCAGCTCTTTCTCCAGCCAGCGCCACTGCGCAGCGCCCAGCATATCCCCTTTCGGGTTGAGGTGATAGTCAGGCTCTGCGCCCGCTAGGGAGTCGCGGTGGTAGCGCACGTCCAGCAGGATAATTTTCACCTGCCGCCCCTGGGGGCCATAGGTGTGGGAGCTGTAGACGCCTTTTTGCTTGCGGCGGGGGCTGCTGGCTGGCTCACCCATGAAATCCCAGAAAAGTTGGGCACTCTGGGTGCGGTGGGCATATTCTTTCCCGGCGTTGTTGCGCCCATAGTCATGGTCATCCCAGGTGCCAATGACCGGCACGCGCTGCAGGAGTTGGCGGTAGTCGGGTTGCTGGAGCTGCTTCTGGTATTTTGCTTGCAGAACCTGCATGTCATCTGTGTCGCCGTAGATGTTGTCTCCCAGCCAGACCCAGAGCTGCGGCTGGTTTTTCAGGATCTCCTGCCACAGCGGCTGGTCCCTCTCCTGTGAGTTGCAGGAGCCCAGGGCAATCACTGAAAGAGGTGATTGGGCATTGGCAGGCGGCAGCGGTGCCGCACTTCTGTCAGGGTGGGAGAAGGTGCAGGAGAAGGAAATAAACGTGAGGAGAGACCAGTACCAGTTTCTTGGGGCGCGCATGTAGGCTGGTACGGCATTTACCCAGGTATGGGTGCAAAAATGAACCTACAAAAAGTAAACCCGTAGCACGGCTACGGGCCCAGGGAATGTTAGCGCTACGGGAGGCTATTCCTTTGCAGCACGGCCCAGATAGAAGGTAATACCCAGGGTGAGGTTGTTCAGCCCCAGGTTGAAATCCAGGTTATTCTCTGTTTGGGAAAAGCCGAAATCTGTCTGCTCATACTCAAGGCTCTGGTACGTAAACCCTCCCAGCACCAGCTCCAGCCCTATCTTTGTGGTTGGGAAGAAAACAAAGCCAGGGGCTACCCCAAAAGCCGCCCCTGAAACAGAGACTTCGTTGTCTTCACTGCCCTGAGAACCGGTGACATAGGCACCCGTGGCCTGCCCAAAGAAGGCGGCACGTGTTCCTAACAGCTTATAATACCGCAGGAACGGGCCAATGGCCAGCATTTCACTGTTCAACACCGTAGAGCCGTAGCCCGGAATGCTTTGCCTGGTATCTCCATTGCTGTAAGACAAGGCGCCCCCAAGGGCAATGCTGTTGCTGATAAAGAAGCCTATACTGGGGCTGATAGAAAAAGAAGACAGCTCAGTGTCATCTGAGAAGCTGTTTCCGGGCTTAATGGTTTGGGTGGAGTATTTAAGGGAGCCAGAAAGCAGGGCGCCGCTCAAATTCTGGGACCTACCGGTGAAGGCTGCTGCCCACAGCACCAGGGCAAGAACTGTTTTTTTCATTAGATGCAAAATGGAGTGGAAAACACAAGAGGAAAGTGTTGACAGGGCAGAAGACCTGGTTAGTTTGCGGCCTCAGCTGTTTTTTTGTTCAAATAAAAAGAAACGCCCACCTGCGTGCTGGCCAGCCCCAGGTCCAGGTCAAAGGTGCTGCTCTTGGCTTTGTTGCCCTGACTCCCCTGGGAAAGGAACTGATAAGACAGCCCTCCCATGCTTACTTCTATGCCCACCTTAGGGCTTATAAGAAAAGTAAAGCCCGGTGAGAAATTAACCAATGCGCCCCTAAGATCTATTTCTATGTAATTGCTGCCTCCCACCTCTACTTCCTGCTTCCCGTTCATGTACATGGCGGAGCTATGCAGGAATATGGCCGCCTGCTCATCTAGCAGGAAGTATTTTCTAAGCACAGGGCCAACTCCCAGCAGTTTGATGTTCCCTACCATATCCCCCACTGCAGGATCGTCAGCCGGGTTCAGGTTGTCTGAGTAGCTGTAGCTTGCCGTTAGCCCTATGGCCAGGTTATTTCTCTGGAAGAACGCTATGCTGGGGTTAATGGTAAAGGAGTTCGCCTCCAATACGTTGGTATTGTTCTGCTTGAGCTTCTTTGATGCAAAGTTGAGGGAGCCTGTTACCAGCGTGCCGCTAAAATCCTGGCTTTTGGCAGTAAAGCTTGCTGCTATAATTGCCAATACTAAAAGTAGTCTCTTCATGAAGAGTAGTTCCTCTGGTGTATAAGCTGAATGAAATTTTTTATAGATAGTCAAAGGTAGTAAGAATGAGAGGTAAATTCCTGTAAGGGCAACTCTGTTTTTTTACCTGTTCAGATACGCTTTCAGCCACTAATAGCACGGCTGGCTTAAACCGCCAGCTCTACCCTGTTTTGGAGCTGTTTTCAGAAAAGTAGCCTGAAAACGGAAAAATGCCCTGCCCGGCAGTTGCTATGCAAATGCTGGTCTGCAAGCTGCATCTACTGAAAAGAAATCCCCGCCTGGCCTGGGCGGGGATTTTCGTTGCGTTTGGCTTGCGCCGGTTATATAGAAAGCCCCGGTATGGGGTACAGGTTCAGCGCTATCTGGTGTTCATGATACGGAACGCCTCTGCCCTTGAAATTTCCCTTTCGGCTAAAAGGTGGTCATTGGCACCCACAATCAGGAGCAGGAAATTCTTCTTGAGGTCATGGTAATAGATCAGCATAGTCAGATCTTCATACCCCCGCATGAAGATTCTTCGTGCTTTGGTCCTTAGATTATATAATTCCAATTTTATACGTTTCAACTTTTCCATCATGACGTTACGGACATCATCTTTCCTGTGTGGTTTCTAAGGGTTTATACTCAGAAACCTTTAATTGGGTTTTAGTAAGAAAATAGGAATATAATTGTATAATTAAGCTGTATCCTATATTAGTTTTTCTTAAAAAGCCTTGTTACTGTGCTGCAAAGGGCAAAAGAGGCAGCTTTGGCTCAGAAATTCAATTTGTCTATTCTTAAGAAGCAAACCTTGGTTAAAAGCGGAGGGCCTAAACTTTAGAAGGGTATTCTTATCTAAATTCTCTGTTTATCGTATAAGAGTGTGGTTTTGAGACAAAATATGCTAATTGAATAACCATGGAAAAGGTGTACTTATTAGGGAAGAGAGCAGTGTTGGCCATTGCTGTACTATTGGTGATGGGGCAAACCGTATCTGCGCAACGTCTGCAGCTAAACGAACTTCTTGCCTTGCAATCACAACCGGTTGAGAAAATAAGAACCACCCTGGAGAGCCGGGGCTGGATTTATGACGGCCAGTGTGGCGGCAGCGAAGAGGTGCAGCGGCATTGCTTTAAGATTGGCGACGGGAAAAGCACCAGTCTGGCAGCAGTGCTGTACGTAGAAGGAAACGCTCCCAGTGACCAGGTGATTGAATACTCCGTCTTCAGGCAGAACCTGATCTCTCAGGTACAGAACAACATCAGGAATGCGGCCGCAAAGCTCTTGCGGCAGGAACCGGTTTCAAAAGATGTGAAACTGCGCATCTACCAGAAAGACAAACATATTCTAGTGCTGAGAGGAGGGCTGGACAAGCAGTACTACAGTGTGAAAGTTCAGCAGAGACCCGCCTATGAGCGGATGCAGGCTGCCCGCTAAAAGCAGCGCTCCGTACCCAGGACAGGGTAAAGTCTTTTATAAACCTATCAGAAAAGGCCGGTGCCGCAGGGAAAACCTCCCTGCGGCACCGGCCTTTTCTGATTCATCCTTTAATTCTCTGAGAAGGTATAACCGCAAAAGTTATAGATCTCAGCCAGCGGTGCTACTGGTGGCTTTGTTTGTTGCAACACCAGCGGCGGGTTGTCACTGGAGACAAACATCCATCGGTTTCTGTTGCTGTAACGCAATTCTTCCGGTAATTTTAGCTTGCGTTGTTTCATAAAGTACCTTCCTCCGTTTTAGTTAGACTGAAACTCCATAGCGCTACCCCTACGTAGGCACCAACATTTTCTAAAATACTTGTGATTTAGTGATGAACTTGAGCTTTCCTTCTTCCTGCACTCATTCCGCAAATAAACAAATGTATAGGTAAGCAGGCATTAAATTCAGATCTGCCGGTAATTAACGGCGGCAGAGAAGGGTTTTCGCCAGATAAAGGCCATCTAGCAGTGCTGCGCCTGACTCACCAGACAGTGAAGGGCGGGTAGAGAGAACAGAGAATCGCAAAGCCTCTCCCTCTTACTTGTTTTCAGGCGTTTTAGTTGCCTGCTCAAGTCCAACGTACATGACCAGCCCCGCGTGGGAACAGCTGAACGTTTCTTTTCACCCTGGAAAAAAGCCAGACCACTGCTGACCGGTAAAAGTGCGTTTTTGGCCTGTTTTTGGAAAAACAACCTTAAACCAGGGGTTGCTTGCGAGCCGGACCAGGCAAGCTCACTGCACGCCACCCCTATCATTGCAGAATTGATTTGGGGCTGCGTATCACCTGTTCCAACTGCTGTTTGGTGGCCCAACTCGGCCGCCCCTAGCTCCCTTACCGGCGCCCCACCCAGAACCATCAGCTTAGATATGTTTGGTAAGGTCCCTGATTCTGCTGCGCAGTTGGTCTAAGTGGGTCTGCTGCTGCTGCTGCTTTTCAATCTCCTCCAGTTCATGCAGCAGGTTTTGCATTTCTGAGAGATAAGCGGCCCGGTCTTTTTTCAAGGTCCCCTCAGGTGTTGCCTGCTGGCCTTCTGTCTTAAAGACATTGCCTTCGCCGTATATCACCCAGCGGGAGTTAAGGTCTGGCAGTTGCTTTAACAGGGCAAGAAGGTCATCCATGCAATAGTCCTCCCCCTGCACCATGCAGCCTACCAGGGCGGGCTGGGTTTGGGTGAGTACACTCAGTTGGTATACGTCCAGCTCTTTAATTCTCATATAAAAATTAAGGCGGGCACTTATTTGCTGTAGGTTAACGGCCATAAAACAATAGTAATGGGTGCAAACAGAGTAGAGAAGTGACGGCATGGTATTTTTTCTGAGAAACCACCGGGGTCTGCTTGTCTACATTTCCCTCTCATACGCAAGACGCTTATTCTATGTTGATATAGACAACTCTGCGCCGCCGGGCGATAGCAGCAGAGCGCGGGCCTACCGCCCTGCCCCGGGCGTTCTGCTGCCGGGGCCAAGGGGGCGGTTTTGTGCCTCCGGTTGTCTTTTGGAAAGACGTTGCCGAAACCTTCGGGAGGGTTCTTCGGTTTAAGAGGCAGCCTGAAGGGGCAGCAATTCACCTTTGCTGCGTAAAAGCCTGAAGGAAGATTGAATTTTGTTTTGCTATATTTGTGAGTAATGTATTGGCTGTCAAAGGTGACTCTGAATGCACCTGTTGTAAACTTTTTTTGATATGAAGACCCAGTTTGAGCCGTTGGATTTGGTTATGTTGGTAGATGATGATGATACTACTAACTTCGTAAACAAGCGCTTGCTAATGAAGTTAGGAGTAGCGAAGGAGATTATTATCAAAAAGCATGGGGCAGAGGCACTGGAGTATCTGCAGGAGGCCAACCGGGAAGGGAGCGCCTATGTAAGCCCTAACCTGATTTTCCTGGATATCAAAATGCCGGTAATGGACGGGTTCAGCTTTTTAGATGAATACCACAAACTTAATCTAGGGCAAAAAAGAGGATTGATTATTTTAATGCTCACCTCTTCTGCCAGCTTCTATGATCTGGAGCGGTTAAAAACCTATGAACATGTGAAAAAGCATTTCTCAAAGGCTTTGACAGAGGCAGACGTGAAAGACATCATGAGCCAGTATTATCAACAACACTAGAGACGCAACAGGCACTTTCTATAAAAGCAGAAGAGGCGCTATGCATAGCGCCTCTTCTGCTTTTATAGAAAGTCTACTCAGGAAAGGTCTCTTCTGAAAGCGGCCAGGTAAAGTGCATGGCCGTGCCTCTGCCGGTAGACTCTATCCAGACCCGCTCCCCTTTCTCCTGCAGAATCTTACGAACCAGCGCCAGACCTATACCGGTACTGTCTGGGTGGTTCACGTCACTGGTGGTTTCAAACAACTCAAAAACCTTTTCATGGTCTTCTGGGGCAATACCGGGGCCGTCATCTGCTACTACAAACTCCCAGCAGGCGGGGTGGCGCTTGGCAGATATCCATACATTGCCACTGCCACCCGGCAGGTCATGGTACTTTAGGGCATTGCTCAGCAGGTTGCTGAAGATCTGCTGCAAAAAAATCTCCTCTGCCTCTATCTCTGGCAAGTCTTCTGCCACAAAAATCTGCAGCCCCTCAGGAATTGCCAGCGTAGTTAACACATTATACACCAACTCACTGGTTGAAACCATTTTCTTCTGGATCTGCTGCCGGCCGGTCAGGGAATAAGCCAGAACATCTCTGATCAGGTGGTCCATGCGCTTGACCTGCAGCTGAATCATGGGCATGACCGCCTGGGCCTCCTCTACACTGTTCTCCTCCAGAAAATCTGTGACGGCCTCGGCAAGCCCCCGTATGTTGTGGAGCGGTGCCTTCAGGTCATGCGTAACGGTTTGGGCAAACTCATCCAGGGTTTTGTTGACTTTCTCCAGCTCCTGGTTATGGTTTTCACGCTCCTGCAGCAGCGCGTTTATTTCCTGGTTAGAAGACTGCAACTCCTGGTTCAGGTGCTGGATCTCCTGGAGTTGGTATTCAGCCTCAATGGTGCGCACCCGTAGCTGCTCCATGAGTTCAATCAGCTGCATGTTCTGCCGCTTGATCTCTGCATAGGGAGAGACATCTGACTCATGGGTGAAATAATCTGCCCACCCTTGAATGATGGCTTTGTTGATAGGCGGGTGATTGGCGGGTATTCTCTTCTGGAGCCGGATACGGGTGCCCTTCTCAAAGTCGCTTTCCAGCTGAAAGTGGTCTACCAGCTTACGGGAGTTGTAAATGCCCTGGCCCTTGCCACTGGCAGGAATATATTTCCGGTCCAGGATCTCCTGCACGTGCGGGATGCCGCGGCCGCGGTCTGTGATGTAGGCTTCTAACAGCAGCACATGGCGCACCTCTACCATACTGAACTTGATAGCCCCTTCGCCCACATGCTCCAGCACATTGCGGCAAATTTCAGAGACAGCGGTGGCAAACTTGGTTTGGGCAGCGGTAGGGAGACCGGTAAATTCAGAGAGCTGCATGGTGCGCTTATAGGCCAGCACCACGTCTAACTCATTCTGCAACTTAATGGTGGTAATGGGTAAATCCATTCTTTCTATTCAGTTGCCCGCACCACTACCACTAAGGTGTCATCTAAGGTGCGGGTGTTGTCTTTGTAGAGTACTGCCGCTATCAACGTTGCGTCATGCCTTGTCAGTTCCGGATATTTAGATAAATCCCACCTACTTTTCAACCCGTCTGAGTGCAAGATGATCATTTGCCCCCGCTCCCAGGTTTGCTGCTGGTCATTGATGGTGTTGGGCACATTCATACCCAAAGTACCGTTGTAAGATAAGAGGTTCTTGGCTTGGCTGGCTCCAATTAAGCGCCCTGAAATATTCCCAATGCCACAAAATGCAAGCGACCTGGTCTCCGCGTTCCAGTGGGCTATAGCCCCCACGGCGCCTCTGGTCTTTTTGATGGCGGCGTGCACGCCGCGCAACATGTCAGACGGCGCAACTTTGGGCTGCTGCTGGAATGACTGAACAGCACTCTGGGCAGCGGCATGGGCGTTTTCACCATGGCCTAGGCCGTCTAGAACAATAAGATAGGCCCCCTTGTAAGACAACCTGAGGCTCCAGCCGTCACCGCTCACCTTCTCCCCGGGCTTGGGCACCATGATGCTGCCTATCTCAAACCCCTGTTCATTCCTGGCCGCAACCTTAGGGGCCTTTCCTTTTTTGTAAATACGGGAAAGAATGACCGTGCCGGTGCTGCGCTGGGAATAGATGTCAAAGAAATCAGATTGCCGTTTGATAGCCCCCAGGCCTTGCCCCATGCTCCCGAAGGTGGAGACGCCGTCTTCCATCATGCGCTGTGGGTCGCTCATGCCGGGGCCGTTGTCCAGGCAAAGAAGTTCTATCCCGCAAACACTTCCGTTTTCCTGGCAGATAGGCTTCACCAGCAATTCCCCGCCGGGGCTGCCCACGTGTTTGAGAAGGTTGGTTGACATTTCTGTCACTACCAGGCTTACACGGCCCACCTCGGCCTCTGTAAAGCCAACGGCTTCGGCTATTTTACCAATGTCCCGCCTCACAATGTTCAGAAAGCTCCTGTCAGCGAGGGGGAACTGCTGGTGTGCATCAAAGTTAAAGTCCATTTTTCCACCGGATTATGGTGACGGTAGTGCCTTTTCCGGGTTCGCTTTTGATATCGAACTCGTTCACGAGCCGTTTGGCTCCCGGCAACCCCAGTCCCAGGCTTTTTCCAGTAGAATAACCATCTTTCATGGCTAAGGTTACATCTTTTATGCCGGGGCCTTCATCTATAAAGACAAGGCGCACCCCGGGTATGCTGCTTTTGCTGATGATTTCAAGGTGGGTGATACCGCCGCCGCCGTAGCGCAACATGTTTCTAACCAACTCACTGGCGGCCGTAATGAGCTTGGTCTGGTTGACCAGGCTCATGCCAATTTTTGTGGCCAGTTCCTTGATTCGGTTCCGGAACAATACCACATCCTGCTCTTTCTGTATGGGAAGCTTCTCTTTAGATAAAACTATCATAGAGGCCTTCCTCATCAGTGTCTAATTGGCCAATCTTTCCACGCAAAAGCTCCATGCCCTGCTCCACGTCAAGAGCGGTGTGCACCCCTGAAAGGGTGAGCCCCAGCTCTACCAGCGTAATGGCTACCGCCGGCTGCATGCCTACCACCACGGTGGCGGCATCCATGATCTTTGACATGGAGGCAATGTTGCCTAAAATACGCCCCATGAATGAATCTACAATGCTCACCGCTGAAATGTCAATCAACACGCCTTTGGCTTCAGTTTTACTCACCATGTTGATGAGGTCGTTCTCCAGCGTGAGGGCCAGCCGGTCGTACAGATCCACTTGGATAGTAACCAGCAGGAAGGGGCCCATTTTTAAAATAGGGATTCTTTCCATGTAGGTGCTGGGTTAAAACCCTAAGTTCTGTTTAGAAATTGCCTGGTTGTTCTGGCTGCCTTTGCTTACTATGATGTTCAGCATGGAGAAAGACATCTTTAAGGCGCTGGCCAGCGTGGCTTTGGTGTAAATGTTGGTCAGGTCAATACCCAGGTGCACAATGGTTTGGGCAATCTCAGCCCTGATCCCGCTAATGATGCACTCTGCCCCCATTAAACGGGCGGCACTCACGGTTTTGATCAGATGTTGGGCCACTAATGAGTCAACAGTGGGCACGCCAGAAATATCAAGAATGGCAATACGGCTGCCGGTGGCTACAATTTCCTCCAGCAGGGCCTCCATCACCACCTGGGTGCGGGCGCTGTCAAGGGTGCCTATGATGGGCAGGGCCAGAATGCCTTCCCACACCCTGATCACCGGAGTAGAGATCTCGCTCATCTCATTGGTCTGGCGCAGAATCACCTCTTCGCGGCCTTTGATATAGGTCTCTAAGGTCAGAAGGCTCAGGCTGTCCATGATCTTGTTCATGGAGATGATCTCTTTGTAGAGAATGGCGGGCTCCTCTCTGAACCGCTCCTCCAGCACCTGGCTCAGTACCTCTTTCAGGCTCAGGATGTAAGAGCTGGTCTCACGGGGCGAGAAGCCCTGGCGGGCACGGGTGATAGAAATTTCGTTTAGGATATCATGAATAGGCTCATAGCCGGCAGACTCAGTGTCTTCTGCCTGGCTAGTGCCAAACGCTTTCAACAGAGAAGTTAAAAACTCTTCTGATTGCTGCTGTAACTCTGACACACTTATGAGGTCATCCCGAAGGGCGGCATCCTGCAACTGATTGCTCATCCAACTCTCCAGAATTTGCTTTTTCTTTCCTTTCAAGGCAGCGGCGCTTTCTTTGTTCATATATGACGGGTAGGTGATTGAATCTGGTTCTGTGTTTTTGGCCTCTTTTCTGAAAAACAGCTCCAAAACGTGGAGACCCAAGAGGCATGGGTAAAAGTAAGAAATAAAGTTGCTAAACGATAAATCCTGCCTACAGTTTTATAAGGAACCGTATTAAAACCCATAAAAAATATAAATCCCGCAGGTTCTGCCTGCGGGAATAAACCAGGAAAGCAGCGTTCAGCCCTGTTTTCACGGTTGCCGCTGTAGCCCCATAAGAATAGAACCGGCACAGGGGGCCGGGCTGTTTTACGTGGCGTTTTCGGGCTGTTTTTCCAAAAACAGCCCGAAAACGCCACTCCCCCTAACCGCTACTCAGTTTTTAACGCCGTGACCGGGTTAGAGAAGGCCGCCCGTAAGGCTTGCACACTCACGGTAGTCAAGGCAATGAGCAGCGTTACGGCCCCGGCCGCCAAGAACACCCAATAGCCAATGGCAATGCGGTAGTTGAAGTCCTGCAGCCATTGCTCCATGAAGTAGTAGGAGATAGGCGCCGCCATAACAAAGGCAATAAGCACCAGTACGGTAAAGTCTTTGGAGAACAAGCCCACAATACTCAAGGAAGAGGCGCCCAGTACTTTGCGAACCCCCACTTCTTTGGTGCGCTGCGTCACCATGAAAGACACCAGCCCATACAGGCCCAGGCAGCCAATGAGAATGGCAATGACTGAGAAAATCTTGAACAGATCAGCTTGTCGCTGCTCACTGGCGTAAAACTCGGCAATGGTGTCATCCAGGAACTCATAGTAGAACACATCATCTGGGTAGGCGCTGGACCAAACCTTCTGCAGGTGGGCAATAGCGGCTTTGGCGTCTTTCATTTCAATCTTGGCATTGAGGTTATAGTAGAAGTAGGCCCACGTTGACATCACCACCGGGTCAATGGTTTCCCGCAAGGAGCCTACGTGGTAGTCTTTCACCACGCCCACAATGCGGCCTTCGTTCTGCCCGCCGTTCACCACCATTTTTTTGCCCAGCGCGGCCTCAGGGCTTTTTTCGCCCACCTGCTTCAGGAACGTCTCATTGACCACAAATTCCTGAATGGTGTCACTTTTCTGGTACATGCGCCCCGCTATGAGCGGAATGTTGAACGTTTTGAGGTAGTTCTCATCTGCAAACCTGAAGTTCACGTTGAAGTTGCGTTCAATGGAGTAGTCATCATAGTTGAACGACATGTTCATGGTCACGTTCGCCGAAGGCGGAGACATTGCAAACGTGGTAGCGCTTACCCCCGCGTGCGCCTCCAGCTGCTGCCGGAGCGGCATGAGTTTGTGCGCGCTGGCAGAGGGAATTGGGACGGTGACAATCGCTTCCTTGTCAAAGCCCAGGGAAGCCGTTCTGAAGAACTCCATCTGGTCATGCACCACAATGGTGCAGATGATGAGCACTTGGCAAATGGTGAACTGCAGCACCACCAGTGCCCTGCGCAACGAGAGGCCAGCGGTACGGGCGGTAGCCACTTTGCTCTTCAAGGCTGAGATAGGCTTGAAGCCTGAGAGGATCAACGCTGGGTAAAGGCCCGCAAAGAAGGTGACCAACAGCAGAACCGCTGCCAAGAAAAGAGCTACTTCTTTATTCTCTAGAACTGAAAAGGTGATGCTCAGGTCCAGCAGCTGGTTCAGGTAGGGCAGGAGCAACTCTGTCAACACCACAGAAACCAAAAGGGCCGCCAACGTGATCAAGCCCGTCTCACTCAGGAACTGCACCACCAGCTGGCTCCGGCTGGCACCCAGCACTTTGCGCATGCCCACTTCTTTGGCCCTGCGCATAGCCTGCGCGGTGGCCATGTTGACAAAGTTGATGCAGGCTATGATCACCAGAAACGCACCTATCACCGCCAATGCCCACAGCGTCTGAACGCCTACCGTACGGTCATTGTAGTTGGAGTACCCCTCATTGAAGTGCAGGTTTGCCAAAGGCTGCAGCGTGAACCGCTCTTTCTCGCCCGGGCGGCGCTGGCGGTAGCGGTCTGCGATCTCATTGATGCGGTCTTCGGCCTGTTTGGCAGATGCTCCCGGGGCAGTGGCAAAATAGATCTGCTCGCTGCTGCTGGTGCTGTTCCAGTTGTCTGAACGGAACAGGGAATTGATGGTGTTAGAGGCCTCATACGCCACCAGCATGATGTACGGTATGTCTGTATTGGCGGGTGCGTCTGGGATGATGCCTTTCACCTGCAAATTCACCGTGTTGTTCATGCGTAGCACTTTGCCAACGGCATTGCCATCAGAGAAATATTTTTTGGCAATGGACTCAGTCAATAAAATGGAGTTTGGATCTCGCAGGGCCTGCTTTACATTGACCCCGCCCGTCTCAAAATCAAACAGGTCAAAAAAGGCAGAATCTATGAACATGACAGAGCCTTCTTCCCTGAATTTCTGTAAGGTCTGGGTGGTGTCACTGGAAAGAAGGGCAAAGGTACCGCCTTCCTCTTCGTGCATGTGTGTGATGGGGTTTAACTCAGGCAGGGCAGATTTCAATGCCGCATACATAGGCAAGGGGGTACCTGCAGACTGGTGGTGGCCGTTCTGGTCATCTGAGTCAATATTGATGCGGTAGGTACGGTCTGCCTTGCGGTGGAACGTGTCAAAACTCAGCTCAAAACTGATCACCAGAAAGAGCAGCAGGCTACAGGTAATGCCCAGGGCCAAGCCTATCACATTGAGCGTAGTATACCCTATGTTGCGGCGCAACGTGCGCACCGCCACCAGAAAGCAGTTTTTTAACATGGCCGTAAGGGTTACAGAATAGCGAGTTCTTTCACGTTCTCTGAGATGATCTGCCCGTCAAACAGGTTCACAATGCGGTGGGCAAAGTCAGCGTCTGTGGGGGAGTGGGTCACCATGACAATGGTAGTGCCCCGTTCATTCAGCCCGCTCAGCAACTGCATCACCTCCTGGCCGTGGGCCGAGTCCAGGTTACCGGTAGGCTCATCTGCCAGGAGCAACTTTGGCTGGGCGATCACCGCCCGGGCAATGGCCACCCGCTGCTGCTGGCCACCGCTTAGTTGCTGCGGGAAGTGGTTGCGGCGGTGCGCTATCTGCATCTGCTCCAGCACCTGCTCCACGCGCTGCTTCCGCTCTGCGGCCCCTACTTTGAGGTAGATCAAGGGCAGCTCCACGTTTTCATACACCGTTAATTCATCAATCAGGTTGAAGCTCTGGAACACGAAGCCCAGGTGCTCCTTGCGCAGGTTGGCCCGCTGGCGCTCGCTGTATTTGGAGATCTCCTGATCCAGAAAGTAGAACTCGCCGCCGCTGGGGTTGTCCAGCAGGCCAATGATGTTGAGCAGCGTAGATTTGCCGCAGCCTGAAGGGCCCATTATGGCCAAAAATTCGCCCTGTTTCACGTGCAGGTTCACATTCACCAGCGCGGTAGTTTCCACTTCATCTGTGGTATATTTCTTCTGGAGGTTAACGGTCTTTACCATATCTTTTGAATTGTTGATTGCTTGTTCGTATCGTGTAGCAAGTAGCACGACTTTTTTAAAAACTCAAGACCCTGAACTCAGGACTCAGAACTGGAGCTGAAGTAGTCTGTTTTGGAGCTGTTTTAGCCAAAACGGCTCCAAAACAGACTACTTCAGCTCTAACCGCTCTTTGTCATTGAAAGTGTCATAAGAGGAGGTGATGACCTGCTCGCCCGGTTTAAGGCCGCTGAGAACCTCGTAGTATTCCGGGTTCTGCCGCCCCAGGCGGATTTCCCTTTTGGTGGCGAAGGAACCGGACGGGTCCAGCACGTACGCCCACGCGCCACCGGTGCTCTGGTAGAAACCGCCTCTGGGCAGTAACACCGCCGGGGCCGGATCTGAAAGCTGGAGCCTGATCTGCAACGTCTGGCCTCTTCTGATTCCCTTGGGCACTTTGCCAATGAACTTCATGTCTACCGGAAATTTGCCGTTCAACACTTCAGAGTACACCAGTGAAATTTCCAGCGGAAAGGTCTGCCCGTTGTAAGCGAACTCGCCGCGCTGGCCGGCAAATACGCGGCTCACGTAGTGCTGGTCCAGTTCGGCCTTCACTTTGAAGCCGCTCAGGTCATCTATCTGGCCAATCACCTGCCCCGCCTGCACGGGTGTTCCCAACTCCACCTGAATGGAAGAGAGCTGGCCCGAGATAGGGGCTTTAATATAGAGGTTCTTGAGGTTGTCTTCCATCATCTGCAGGTTGCGGCTGGTGCGGGAGATAGTGGCTTCCAGCTGGGCAATCTGGGTGCGGGCGTTGGCCTCCTCAAACTTCTGCGATTCCTGCTCAATCTGGCGTTCGGCCTTGAGGCGGTCATACTCACGGCGGGCAGTGTAAAACTCCTGCTGCGAGATGGCTTTTGACTCATACAGCGGTTTGCTGCGCTCATAGGTGTCTTTGGCGGCGTCTAGCTGAGCATCTAGGGTGGCCAGCCGGCGGCGGAGGTTGAATTTGTTCTGCTGCAGGCTCAGCTTGGAGTTCTGCAGGTTGTTGATCAGGTCGTTCATGAGCGTTTCCTGGTTCATGAAGTCCAGCACCAGGCGGTTGTTGGTGAGTTTCAGGATCAGTTCACCCTGCTGCACGGGCTTGCCGCCCTCCAGGTATTTCTGGTCAACGGTACCGCCTTCCACCGCCGGAATCATAATGGTTTTGATGGGGTGCACTGTGCCGTCTACAGGTATGAACTCCTGAAAAGAACCCTGGCTCACAGTAGACATGGTGATCTTCTGGGCCTCTACGTTCAGCTTTGAGCTGTTATCGCCGAAGGCGAAGACATAGGTTAACAGACCCAGCACGGCCACCACCCCAACATAAGCGGCAATTTTGGTAGGCGTCCAGCGTTTCTTCTCAATAATGCGGTCCATAATCAACGGTGTTTGGCAATACTGCTTCTTCTTATGCCAATAGCCATGCCAGTTTTGTAAACTATTGAATTTCAGTATTTAATAAAAGGTTAATGTGTAAAAGTGTCCGTTGGCGCACACTTTCTTGTCCATGCCCGAACAGGTGTGCGCCCCTTTGTGTTTTTGACCTGTTTTGAGAAAAGTAGGCCGAAAACGGGAACTGGCGCAGACCTCACAGGTTTTGAAAACCTGCGAGGTCTTTTGAGCAGGCGGTGATGCGGTGGCAGATGAATGGATAAGCAATGATTCTTGTCGCTGCCCGGCAGCGAGGGTAGTCAGAGACTACCCGTCATCACCAGGCACGAGTCTGCAGACTCGCGCCAGCAACTACAGCAGTAGCAGCAGCTGATGCAGCCACTATCAGTCTGCCACAGCCAATCCACCACCCATGCCCCCGGCTGATGTGCGCAGCACGGGCTCTTCTCAGGCTAGCGGAACAGCAACGGTTACCTGCAGAGGCATACGTAACCAAACAAGCAGTAACAGGAAAGGAACCCAGACCAGTCTTGGCGGTGAGCGCCTCTTTTAATACGCTGCCGAAGGCAAAACCGAAGGTTTAGTTTTAACAGCAGTGCGAACCGGCAAGACGAGGCCCCGCGGCCGTGAGCGCTTATCGGAAAAGATGAAACAGGAACAGAAATGAAGCAACGTCAACAGCGGCAAAGCCAAGGGAACAACGGACTACGCATTCCAGCAACAAGTACCATATAAATTAATCAACTAACAGTAACAGCCACATCCTCATCAACTGTTCACCACCGGACACTTTTATGTCCAGCCCCGGACACTTTCTAACGGGCCATTTAGTAATTTAGCCTCTAGCGCCGCTTTTACCGCATCACCCAAGCGCTGGCACAATTTCAGCAGAGCATTCCCAATAAACCCACACCCCTGTGCAACAGACCCTAGGCAAGATTCTGATCATTGATGACAATGAAGACGTGCTGTTTTCAGCCAAAATGCTGCTGAAGAAATACGCACAGCAGGTGCTCATTGAGAAAGACCCGCGCAAGATTCCGTTCCTGCTAAACCATGATACCTATGACCTCATTCTGCTGGACATGAACTTCAGCCAGGACACCACCAGCGGCAATGAGGGGTTCTATTGGCTGAAGGAGATTCTGGCGCGGGACCCCAGTGCGGTGGTGATCATGATCACGGCCTTCGGGGATGTGGAGATGGCCGTGCGGGCGCTCAAGGAAGGAGCCACTGATTTTGTGCTCAAGCCGTGGCAGAACGAGAAATTCATTGCCACGCTCTCCGCAGCGGCCAAGCTGAAAATGTCTTACAAAGAGATTTCCACACTGAAGAAAACCAATTCGGCGCTGGCTTCCCAGCTGAACCAGAACGTGAATCTGGTCACGGGGCAGAGCCCAGCCATGCAGCAGTTGTTGCACCTCATGAACCGTGTAGCCCGCACAGACGCAGATGTGCTGCTGCTGGGGGAGAACGGAACGGGGAAAGAAGTCATTGCGCGAACGCTGCACCAGCAGTCGGGGCGGGCAGACAAGGTGTTTGTGAGCGTAGACATGGGCTCGCTCACAGAGACGCTGTTTGAAAGCGAACTCTTCGGGCACAAGAAAGGCGCCTTCACAGATGCCAAGGAAGACCGGGTGGGCCGTTTTGAGATGGCCAATGGCGGAACCTTGTTTTTAGATGAGATTGGCAATTTGTCTATGGCCATGCAGGCAAAGTTGCTGACGGTGTTGCAACGCCGTGAGGTGATCAGGGTAGGGACGGGGCAGCCCATTCCTATTAATGTTCGGTTGATCTGTGCCACCAACATGCCGCTGCAGCAGATGGTACAGCAGGGCAAGTTCAGGCAGGATTTGCTGTATAGGATCAATACCATAGAACTGCACCTTCCGCCGCTCAGGGAGCGTCTGGAGGACCTGCCGCTGCTCACTGACCATTTCCTGAAACGCTACGCCCAGAAGTATAAGCAGGCGGCAAAAACTTTAAGTGCATCAGCGCTGGAACGACTGCGGCGGTATGACTGGCCCGGCAACATCAGGGAACTGGAGCACGTGCTGGAGCGGGCCACTATTATCTCTGAGAACCAGGTGCTGCAGCCCCAGGACTTTTTCTTTCTTCAGATGGCGCAACCCCTTTCGGCAGAGCCGATGCTACAGTCTCATAACCTGGACGATGTGGAAAAAGCCACCGTGATGAAGGCCATGGGCAAACATGACGGCAACATCTCCAAAGCGGCCAAGGAATTGGGGCTTTCCCGTGCCTCGCTCTACAGAAGACTGGAGAAATATGGTCTTTAAGAATTTCAGGCTACAGGTGGTGCTGCGGGTGGTACTGCTGGTGGCGAGTATTTTCCTGTTCTTCAGCATTGGTTTCAAAGCCACGTACGTGGGCACGCAGGTGGCGCTGGGGCTCTTGATCGCCGCGCAAACCATTTGGCTCATCTTCTTCGTGGAGCGCACCACCCAGCGGCTGATCAAGTTCCTGAACACCATCAAGTATGATGATTTCTCTGAGTCGTTCTCCCCGCGCGGCGAAGGCCAGTTGTTTGACGAGCTCTATGAGCGCTACAACGAGGTCATGCGCAAGTTCAGGGATATTCGCTCAGAGAAGGAGGCCACCACCCAGTATTTCCAGACGGTGGTGCAGCACATTGGCATTGGCATTCTCACCTACCGCAAGAACGGCGAGGTGCAACTGATCAACAACGCGGCCAAGCGCCTCATGCAAATCCCCCAGCTTTTACACGTGGAACATCTTCTGCCACAGGCGCCCCAGCTGGTGGAGCAACTGCTGCATTTGCCCGCGGGGCAGAGCGCGGTGCTCAAACTGAAGCATGCCAGGGAACAGGTGCCCGTCTCCGTGTTTGTGGTGGACCTGAAACTGCGCGGCGAAGACTTCCGGCTGGCCTCCATCCAGAACATTCAGCGGGAGCTGGAGGAGAAGGAGATGGAGGCGTGGCAGAACCTGATCAGGGTGCTCACGCACGAAATCATGAACAGCGTCACACCCATCTCGTCTTTAGCGGGTAGCGTGGCCCTGGATATTCAAGACGTGCTGGAAGCCCAGCCCAGCCAAACCATTGTGCTGCAGCGCGAAGAAACCGAAGACATGGGCCTGGCCCTGCAGACCATTGAGAAACGCAGCCAGGGGCTGGTGCGCTTTGTGAACGACTTCAGAAGTCTGGCGCGGGTGCCCACGCCTAAAAAGCAGCTGTTTTCTTTGCAGGAGATGTTCAGGCAACTGCAGCTGCTCTTTCAGGAGGAGATGGCGCATGAGCAGATCACGTATGTGCTGGTTTGTACACCTGCCAGCCTACAGGTAGCCGCAGACCGTGAACTGGTGGAGCAGGTGCTCATCAACCTCATCAGAAACGCCATTCACGCCCTGGCAGACCAGCCCCAGAAAAAACTGGAGGTAGAAGCGTTCATGGACAGTGACAGCCGCGTGGTGATTCAGGTCACTGACAACGGCAGCGGTATTTCTGAGGAAGCGCAGGAGCAGATTTTTTTGCCGTTTTATACCACCAAACGGACGGGTTCTGGCATTGGCCTCAGCCTTTCAAAGCAGATCATGCGCCTGCACAAAGGTTCTTTGACGGTGAGTTCAGAGCTGGGCACAGGTACCACCTTCACCTTGCGTTTTTGACCTGTTTTGGCCAAAACAGGTCAAAAACAGCAGAACCAGTGCTGGATTTACCTGGGCAGATGTGTATCTTTCCTGAGTAAAGCTCTTTTATGCACCTACCATTCTCTCAATTGCTGCGGCAGCGCTGGTTCTTTTTGCTGGTGGCCTTGGGATTGTCCCTCCAGGTTGCAAGTGCGCAGAATTACGGAAGCGTCTCTGGCACCATCCTTGACGGGCAGACCAAACAGCCGCTTGGCTTTGCCACCATTTTCATTGCCCAAACCACCTACGGCACCACTGCCGCGGAGAACGGCACCTTTACACTGACGGCAATTCCGGCCGGGACGCATGAGCTGGTGGTGTCATTTCTGGGCTATGAGACCCTCTCCCACTCCTTTGTGCTGCAGCCGGGGCAACAGCAGCAGTTCCGGTTTGAACTGGCGCCCAAGGCCAATCAACTACAGGAGGTGGTAGTAGGGCCAGACCCGCACTGGAAAAGCAACTTCGCCACGTTTGTGCAAAATTTTATTGGCAAAACCGCCAATGCCGCCCAGACAGAAGTGGTGAACGCAGATGTGCTGCACTTTACCTTTGACCCTGACACCAGGGTGTTTACCGCAGAGGCCTCGGCCCCGCTTGTCATTGAGAACAAAGCCTTGGGCTACCGGGTGCATTTTCTACTGGAGGTGTTTGAATTAGACTACAGGACCAGCCGGGTTTTTCATGCAGGTTTTCCGCGGTTTGAAGCCATGAAACCCAAGAACAAAGGGCAGCAGGCCCGTTGGGAGAAGGCCCGGCTCAAAGCTTACCAGGGCTCTATGATGCACTTTGGGCGGGCCCTGTACAATAAGAATTTAGAAGCCGAAGGCTTTCAGGTGCGAAAACTGAAGCGCGTGCCAAACCCCAGCCGTCCGCCGGAAGAGGAGATTCAGGCAGGTTTGCGCCGGGCAAGGGCTAGGTTAAAAGGCACCGTAGTGATTAGCGCCAACCCTCAGGGGGCAGAAGACAGCCTGAGCTACTGGGCGCGCATGAACCGCCTGGACAAACAGGTGGCGTATCTGTACAAAGACCCCGTGCCGTATGACCAGCTGGTGCGCCTTGAGGCAGCCAGCGGCCAAACCGTGCTGCAGTTCACAGATTTCCTGAATGTGGTCTATGCCAAAGAGAAGGAGGAGCTGGGGTACGTGAACCAGAACCTGTTTGGGAAAAAAAGGGCACCCGGTCCGCAGACTTCGCTGATCACCCTCACAGAGCCCTCTACTTTCCTGGAGCCAAACGGAATGATCATAAACCCTTATTCACATGTGGTGGAGGGGTATTGGGCGTATGAGAAGCTGGCAGAGATGCTGCCTTTAGATTATCAACCTGCCGTTCAATAAAACCTATCGTTTCCAGAAGCTATCTCATAGCTATCAGGCTTGCCACCCGTCTTCTGTTTTTGGCCTGTTTTCCAAAAAACAGGCCAAAAACAGAGGGAACCCCTACCCGCACAGAACTTTACACCTTAATAAGGCGTGCAGGAGACAGTTTCTACAGACTGCGCCTGCTCAGCCGTAACCACAGAGATAAATACTCTTTACTGTAAAAGTTATGTTAACAACAGCTTAGATTTCAAATAATTGTTTTAGTTTTAATACAAAAAAACAAGAAGGGCACCCGCCAGAGAAATGCGTTTTAGGGCTGTTTTCTGAAAAACAGCCCCAAAACGCAAGTAAGATAACAATAAGACAGGGCTGGCCGGTACGGCAAAAGCCAATTACTGGCTAAAAGCTGACACAGAGCCGCCTCCTACAGGAGAAGGCCTGGGCAGCCCGCTCAGACATATATATTTCGGCGCAGCCGAGGCATTGAATTCTTTTACTTATACCCTATATTCTAGTACCCTATGCGAATTTCTACCCCCTCTGTTACCTCTCTTTTGCTATTGGCCGGGCTGCTGTTTTCCCGGGTGACGGCGCAGGCGCAGGAGTTGCCCGTGAAGTACGGCAAAGTCACTGAAGACGAAGTGAAGATGAAGGTCTATGCCAAAGACACCAGCGCCGCGGCGGTCTACCTGGTAGACTACGGTGAATCTTACTTTTCTGTCACCAACGGGCTAAAACTGGTCTTTGAAAGAACCATGCGCATCAAAATCCTGAAGAAGGCCGGGTATGACTGGGCCAACGTAGAGGTGCCGTACTACTATGCCAACTCCTCTTCAAAAGAATATGTGTCTGGGATCAAGGCCACCACCTACAACTGGGAGAACGGGAAAATGGTGGCGGTAAAGATGGACAGCAAAGCCATCTTTGAAGAAAAGAAATCTGCCAACTGGAACCTGAAAAAGTTTGCCCTGCCCGCGGTGAAAGAAGGGTCTGTGTTAGATATCACTTACACCGTTACCTCAGACTTCTTCTTCAACCTGCAGGATTGGACCTTTCAGCATTCCATTCCCACGGCACACAGTGAGTACAGGGTCTCTATTCCTGAATACTTTGACTATAAGAAATATACGCAGGGGTATGAGCCCATGCGGGTGAATGAAACCACCAGGGGGAACATGAATGGCGGCGGCGCCACCAATAACCACCGCTGGGTGATGAACGACCTGCCCGCCATCACCTCAGAGGCGTTCATTACCACCATTGATGATTACGTCTCTAAGATTGAATTTGAGTTAGAGTGGATTCGCATACCGGGAGAGATACACAAGCGGGTTTCCGGTTCCTGGGATAGTTTCACCAAAGAGCTGATGGCCGAAGAGAACTTTGGGGGCCAGCTGAACCGCACAGGTTTCTTCAAATCTGAAGTAGCCGCCTTCGCCGCCATAAAAGACACCCTGGAGCGGGCAACCAGTATTTACAATTTTGTGAAAGACAACGTGAAGTGGAATGAGAGCGGTGGCGTGGTGACCTCTGGCAACCTGCGTAAGATCTTTGAGAAAAAAACAGGCAGTGCCGCAGATATCAACCTGCTGTTGGTGGCGCTGCTGAGAGATGCCGGCATAGAGGCGTATCCGGTAGTGATGAGCACCCGTGACCATGGCCGCATTCCGTTACACTCTCCGTTGATGACAAAGTTCAACTACGTCATTGGGTGCGTGAAAATTGGCGGGAAAGATGTATTGGTAGACGCCACTGACCCTATGCAGCCCCTGGGCCTGCTCCCAAAGCGTTGCCTGAACGGGCAGGGCTGGCTGGTAACCAAAGAGGGGGGGGCCTGGGTGCCTTTGCAGACCGCAGAGAGAACCGTTGAATACATCAGTGCAGACCTGCAGGTATTACCCACAGGGGCCCTGAGGGGAAAAGTAAAGGAGTCTTCTGGTGGTCACGCGGGGGTAAGCCTACGCCATGCGGTGCATGAAACAGGGGAGTCTAAGTATCTGGAGAAGTTAGCGCAGAGCCAAAGCAAATTTGAGCGCAAACAGCCGGTCCTGCAAAACCTGAAAGAACTGAACCGCCCGGTTGACCTGGAGTATGAGCTGCTGAGTGACGGAGACGCCCAGCCCAAAGATATTATCTACCTCAACCCAATGGTGCTGAAGGGCACCGCAGAGAACCCCTTCAAACTGGCGGAGCGCAAGTATCCGGTAGACTTCGGGTTTGCCAAAGAAGACCTGTACGTCTGCTCTTTCACCATCCCTGAAGGCTATGCGGTAGAGGAGCTGCCCAAAGCCATCATAATGTCATTGCCTGAAAACAAAGGCAAATTCACTTATATGCTGCAGGCGCAGGGCAACAAGATACAGGTGATGAGCAAAGTCACCATTGCCAGCCCTATCTTCTATGCAGAAGAATACGAGTTCCTGAAAAGTTTTTATGCCCAGGTACTGGCCAAGCAGGCAGAACAGATTGTGTTAAGAAAGAAAAGCTAAGGCCGTTTCTGGCGTAAATTTCTGAAAACAATGAAAAACTGGATAGTAGTGGCGGCAGGTCTGTTATGGCAGGCTACCGCATGGGCGGGCGGAACGCCCTCTTACTCGGCCCTGGCCATTGATGCTGCGCTCACCAAAGGGGCAGATGCCGTGATCCGGACAGAGGAAACCGTATTTACCGTGCATTCTGCCAAGTCTTCTACAGAGAAAGTGCGGGTGGTGGTTACCGTGCTTACCCCTGAAGGCAAGGAGCATGCGCAACTAGTGGTGCCGTATGACAAGCTGAACAAAGTAGACTACATCAAAGGAACGCTGTATGACGCTTCTGGCAAGAAGAACAGATCTTTGAAAGCATCTGAGATCAAAGACTACAGCAACACCAGTGATTTCTCCCTCTATGAAGACAACCGGGTAAAAGTGGCCCAGGCAGATGCCACCACCTACCCGTTCACCGTGGAGTATGAGTACCAGGTGAGCTCCTCCAACATGCTGTTTTACCCGGTGTGGTACCCTTTGTCCAGCCCCAAGGTGGCGTTGGAGCACGCTTCTTTCCAGGTAAACATGCCCGTGGGCATGCCTTTGAGATACCATGAGCGGCAGGTGCCGGAGAAGGCAACCGTTACCCAGGTGAACCACCAGCAGGTGTACAAGTGGGTGGTAAAGGGCATTGCGCCTGTAGAGCGGGAGCCGTGGGGGCCCTCCTATTATGAGCTGGTGCCGTTTGTGCGTACGGCCCCAACCACGTTTGAGGTAGAAGGCTACGCCGGCACCATGGACTCCTGGAAGACCTTGGGCGAATGGCAGAACAAACTGAACCAGGGCCGCGGGGTATTGTCAGACGCCACCAGGCAGCAGGTCCTGGAACTCACCAAAAACCTGGCTACGCCCGAAGAAAAAGTGAAAGCCGTCTACCAGTTCATGCAGAACAAAACCCGCTACGTGTCTATCCAGCTGGGCATTGGCGGCTGGCAGCCGTTTGAAGCCGCCGTGGTAGACAGCAAAGGCTACGGTGACTGCAAAGCCCTCAGCAACTACACCAAGTCGCTGCTAGAGGCGGCGGGCATTAACAGCCATTACGCCCTGATCTGGGGCGGCGAAGACAACCGCCCCGTAGTGCCTGACTTCCCCAGCAGCCAGTTCAACCACGTGGTGCTCTGCGTGCCCACGGCCAAAGACACCATCTGGCTGGAATGCACCAGCCAGACCGCAGATGCCGGGTACACCGGCTCTTTCACCGGCGACAGGTATTCCCTGCTGGTGACCCCTGAGGGGGGGAAACTAGTCTCTACCCCTGTTTTCAAAGCAAAAGACAACACCCAGATCAGAAGCGTGCAGGTAAAACTCAATGCCCAGGGATCTGGCGTGGGCGAGGCGGTCACCTGGTTCACCGGCACCCAGCACGAAGACCGCAACAGCATCATGCACCAACTCAAGCCAGAGGAACAGCTAAAATGGCTGTACAAGCAAACCCACATCCCCGCTTTTGAGATCAAGAACTTTGCCCTGGAGAAAGTGAAGGCTACCGCACCGCAGGTAAAGGAGAAACTGCAGCTGGAGCTGCCCAGGTTGGCGTCTGTGAGCGGAAGAAGAATGTTCATCACCCCCAACCTCATGAACCGCTGGACCACCGTGCCCTCTGCCCTGGAGAGCCGGAAACAGGAGGTGGTCTGGAATTCGGCGTTTCATGATGTAGACTCTGTGGAGTATGAAATCCCGGCGGGCTATAAACCTGAAAGCGTACCCTCTCCCGTGAAAATCACCACGGCGTTTGGCCAATTTGAGGCAAAGGTGCAGGTAAAGGGCAGCAAGCTCCTGTACGTGCGGCAGCTGACCATGCACAAAGGGCGGCATTCCCCTGAAAAATACAAAGAGCTGGTTGATTTTCTAAAGCAGGTAGTACGGGCAGACCAGCAGCAGGTGGTATTGGCGGCAGAGGCCACCTAACCGCTGAGGCAGTCAGACTCTCTCCCGCTCCTGAGGTTCTGCCTTGGCGGCACTAGTGACCAACTGCCGTTTTTGGCCTGTTTTCCTGAAAACAGGCCAAAAACGGCAGCTTTATTCCAAACCCCAATTTTTAAACTTCCCCAGAATACAACATGAAATTACATGAGGCGGCCAAAAGCACCCTGGTGCTACTGCTTTTACTGTTAGGCACTTCCATCTCCGGCTGGTGTGAGCAAGACCCCCTGCGGCTGGGGCAGGTGACAGATGACGAGCTAAAAATGGGAATATATCCCCAGGACACGGCAGCGGCGGCAGTTGTCTTGTATGACTACGGGCATTCCTCCTTCCTTTTCTCCAAAGGCACCCAGCTCCAGTTCAAGCGCACCGTTCGGGTAAAGATCTTGAAGAAGGCAGGGTTAGACTTCGCCAACATTGAGATCCCTTACTTTAAGAAGAGCCCCGAGAGCAAAGAAGAGGTGCTGAACCTGAAAGGCTTCTCCTACAATCTTGAAAACGGGAAAATGGTGAAAGTGAAACTGGAGGAAAACGCCGTTTTTGATGAAAAGGTAGATGCCAACTGGTTTGTCAGGAAACTGGCCATGCCCGGCGTAAAGGTGGGCTCGGTGATAGAATACACCTACACCATCAAGTCAGACTTTCTACACAACCTGCGCGAGTGGGAGTTCCAAAGTTCCATTCCCGTGCGTTGGAGCGAGTACCGGGTGGCCATGGTGCCGTTCTATGAGTACAAGCAGGTGCTGCACGGGTTCTATCCGTTTCATGTGCAAGACTCTAAAGAGAACCGGGTCACGGCCCCCATTACCTGGGACAAGGAAGTGGGCTATGCAAAAATGGAGGAGCGGGGCACTCTCTCTATGAGCGTGGTAGAATACCGCTGGGTCATGAAAGATGTGCCGGCCTTCAAAGAGGAGCCCTACCTGCCAAACGCCAGAGACTACCTCTCCAAAGTAGAGTTTGAGTTGTCTAAGATCCAGTACCCTGACCAGGAACCTAGATTCATGGCCGGAGATTGGGAGGGGTTCACCAAAGAACTCCTGAAAGAGGAAGAGTTTGGCGGGCAGCTCACCAGCGTTCCTGCGCTCCAGAAAGTGGCCGCCACGGTGGTGGCCGGTAAAACAGAGGACTTGGCCAGGGCGAAAGCAATAGTAGAGTACGTGCAAACCTCTATGCGGTGGGACGGCAAGTACCGTATCTATGCTGAGAACCTCAAGAAAGCCCATGACAAGCACACCGGCTCCTCTGCTGAGATCAACCTGCTCTTAGTCAATCTGCTACGGGACGCAGGCCTCATTGCCCAGCCCATGCTGGTCAGTACCCGCGGCCATGGGCAGCCCCTGGAAAGCTCCCCCATGCTCAGCAAGTTCAACTATGTGATTGCCTGTGTGAACCTTGCCGGGAAAGACTATCTGCTGGATGCCACTGAGCCCGGTCTTGCCTTTGGCATGTTGCCCCTGCGCTGCCTCAACGGGAAAGGCTGGGTGGTACAGCCCCCCAAAGGCAAATGGCTGCCCCTGCAGGGCGTTGACAGAAACAGCCAGATGGTCAGCGCACAACTGACCCTTAAGCCTACCGGTGAAGTGCTGGGGAGCATGGAAGAAAGCTACCTTGGCGTTCCTGCCCTGCAGATGCGCTCCAAAATCAAAGAAAAGGGGCAAGACACCTACGTAAAAAGCTACGCCAACGCGGGGGCTGACTGGGTGCGGCAGGACGTAAAGCTAATCAACCTGGAGAAGCCAGAGGAGACCTTCAAGACCCAATATCAGCTAAGCCGGGCAGGCGCGCCGCAGCCCGAAGAGCTACTGTACCTCTCGCCCATGCTCTTGCACGGCCAGCAGGAAAACCCGTTCAAACTGGCCAGCCGGCAGTACCCGGTTGATTTTGGCTCGCCGGTAGATGAAACCTATGTAATGAATTATGAGCTTCCGCCAGGGTATGTGATAGAAGAACTGCCTAAGGCAACGGTTTTCTCCCTGCCAGGGAATGCCGCCAAATTTTCATACGTGGTGCAGGAGGTAAACGGGAAACTGCAGGTCATGAGCAAGCTCACCATTCACAAAACTGTCTTCACCGCCAGTGATTATCAGAATTTGCGCGAATTCTACGCCCGCATGGTAGCCAAGCACGCAGAGAAAGTAGTCCTGAGGAAAAAGTCATGAGTTTTCGTTTTGGGGCTGTTTTTCAGAAAACAGCCCCAAAACGCCCCCCTTTCCTGCGGGCGCAGAAAGACCAGAGCCTCCGCTCTCCTTGCCATTTATGCTTCTATCGCCACTAATTCCCGGTAACGCCGTAGAAGCCTCTATCTTTGCGCCCATCACATACCTAGTGCTTCTGACCACGTGCCGAAAGAGAGGAAATTCAAACAACTGTTCTGGGGATGGGTGGCGCTCTTGAGCCTGCCATTCCCTGACCACAGCCTGGCCCAGCAACCAGACCAGATCAACCAATGGCTGCAGTATACCGGCTCCTACTGGTTCAACGCCCGCTGGGCCGCCACGGCCAACGTGCAATACAGAACCTACCGGCCAATAAAAGACCCGCGCACCACTTTCTTGGGGGCAGAGCTCCAGTATAATTTCAAAGATGCCCCGGTGGCGGTGTCAGGCGGGTATGCGCACCTGTTCAACCGCAACTACCTGCCCGCTGAGGAGACCGAGTACACCCATGAAAACCGCCTCTACCAGACCCTCACCCTGCGGGGAAACCTCTGGAAAACGGGCATCACGCACCGCTACCAGCTAGAAGAGCGCTGGCTGCCCCAAGAGTACCACACCCGCTTCCGGTACCTGCTCGCGCTCAAACTCCCGTTTGGCGGCACAGGTCAGGAACCGGGGCCCTGGTACGGTATTCTCCGGAACGAAGTGCGGGTGATTGTGCGCAACCAACCCTTTGACAGCAACCGGGTCTTTGGCGGGGCAGGCTACACGTTCAACAAGCACCTCACAGTGGAAGGCATGTGGATGTCACAATTAGTAGGCAACGGGAACCACCAGCATTTCACCATGTTTGTGCTTCGGCATGACTTCGGGAAGATGGAGTGAGTAAGATTGTGTTCAGGCAGTTTTTCTGAAAAGAGCCGGAGAGCATGCTATTACCTTTGTCTATTGGGCTGTAAACGCGCTGCAAAAGTACCTGGCCTTATGGTTGCCTCGCCCCAGAGTGCTGCTCTGCAAACGCTAGTGAAAAAACCTTTTGCTCCCCTTCTTCGCCTGTAAAATCAAAATTTCAACCAGCTCTGTGAACAGGATTTGGCGCAGACGCGCTTGCTGTCACTACGGTCCCTATTACAAATCATTTGCGCGGCTGCCAGGGCAATTGTGTATAGGGGCATTCTTCTGTTTTGAGCCTCTTTTGGCCAAAACAGGCCGAAAACGCAAACACTGGAAAACAAAAATCCCGCTGCCCTGAAAAGAACAGCGGGATTTTTCAATTTCGTCGGAATGGCAGGATTCGAACCTGCGACCTCCAGCACCCCATGCTGGCGCGATACCAGGCTACGCTACATCCCGATCATTGGTATCTGCTGCAAAGTAAAGCAAATTTCGGCTTTAGCAAAAGTGCGTTTAAAATTTTGCTGCGTGTTTCTGGGCTGTTTTTCTGAAAACAGGGCAAAAACAGACAAACCCAAGCCACCTTTCTCCGTCAACTACTTCAAAAGCCGCGCCCATATCTGCAAGCAGGAAGGTTTCACACAGAAAAACGCGTGCTCAAAAGACCTCGCAGCGTCTGGAAGACCTGCGAGCGTCTGTGCCAAATACGCTTAGCATTGCTACTTGCACTGCCTTTCCCCAGAGGGAGAGGGAACACGGTTTTCCCGTTTTCGGCCTCTTTTTCTAAAAACAGCCCCAAAACAGAATCTACTCCAATTCCTCAGTCTGCAACTGCCGCTCGTACAGCGCCCGGTACAACCCGTCAGGAACCGCCATCAGCTCTTCATGGCTGCCGTGCTGCACCACCACCCCGTCATCCAGCACCAGAATCTTGTTGGCCAGTTTCACAGAACTTACGCGGTGCGAGATAATGATAGACGTGCGGTTGGCCATGACACGGTGCAGGCTGTTCAAGATGGCGTTCTCGGTTTTGGTGTCTACCGCCGAAAGGGAATCATCCAGAATCAGGATTTTGGGCTCGCGGGCCAGGGCACGGGCAATGGAGACACGCTGTTTTTGACCGCCGGAAAGGGTGATGCCGCGTTCGCCCAGCACGGTGTCAAACTGCTGCGGAAAACGCATGATGTTCTCGTAGACATCGGCGTCTTTGGCGGCTTGCAGCATCTTGTCTTCGGGCAGGGCGTCTACGCCAAAGCCAATGTTGTTCCGGATGCTGTCTGAAAACAAAAACACGTCTTGCGGCACGTAGCCAATCTGGCTGCGCAGGTTAGAGAGGCTGTAGTCGCGTATGTCTTCGCCGTCAATCAAGATTCTTCCGCCCGTGGCGTCATACAACCGGCAAATTAAAGCGGCCACCGTACTCTTGCCCGAGCCCGTGTTCCCAATCACGGCCAACGTCTCGCCGGGGTTAATCTGGAACGACAGTTTTTTCAAGGCGTGAATGCCCGTGTCTGGGTACACAAAATCTACTTCGTCAAAGACAATGGCGCCTTTCATGTCTTTCTCCAGGTTCTTCTGTGAGATAATATCAGTCTTGGTGTTCAGGAACTCGTTGATGCGCTGCTGCGAGGCGGCGGCGCGTTGCACCAGACTGGTGGTCCAGCCCAGCGCGGTCACCGGCCAGGTGAGCATGTTCACGTAAATCAGGAATTCGGCAATGACGCCAGGCGTGATGCTGCCGTTGATCACTTCCTTGCCGCCCAGCCACACGGTAATGATGGTGCTCAAGCCAATCAAGAACAGAATAAGCGGGAAAAACAGCGAGTTTACAAAGTTCAGCTCCAGAGATTTGTCGCGGTACGTGTCGCTGGCCTTGGTGAAGTTGGCGTGCGAATCCTGTTCCCGCACAAACGATTTCAGCACCCTGATCCCTGAAAACGCCTCCTGCACAAAGGTGGTGATGCCGCTCAGACTCTTCTGAATCTCATCACTCTTGCGCTCAATGATGTTGTTCACGTAGTAAATGCTCACGCTCAAAATGGGCAGCGGCAGGAGGGTGTACAGCGTGAGTTTTACGTCAACGGTGAGCATGTAGGGTATCACCATCAAAAACAGCACCACTAAGTTTACGCCGTACATAATGGCGGGCCCCAGGTACATGCGCACGCGGCCCACGTCTTCAGAAATGCGCGCCATAAGATCGCCGGTGTTGTTGCGGCGGTAGAAACTCAGGGGCAGCGTCTGGTAATGGGCGAAGATTTCGTTCTTGAGGTCGTTCTCAATGTGGCGGCTCATGACAATGATGGTCTGGCGCATGAAGAACAGGAAAATACCTCGCAGCAGCGCCATGAGCACAATCACCACGCCGTAGAACAACGTGCTGCGCGCGAAGCTCTTGTACACCGTTTCCTGTTGCGCAAAGCCGTCATGCAACTGGTACATGGTAATGCCCTCGCGCACCAAATCAAAGGCGTGCCGCACCACCTGCGCCGGAATGATGGCAAAGATGTTGGACACAATCACAAACACAATTCCCCAGAAAAACCGGAATTTATATTTGAGCAGGTATTTGTTTAAATATTTAAGTGATTTCACAAGCTGAAATTTCTAATTTTACGTACTAACACTTGTTAGTATTTTTCTTGCTGTAGCCAAAAGTTACACCTACTTTTGCGGCGAAATTACCAATTCGCCTCCCCATTATCTAATGAATAGCCGAATGGTATACTAGTTAACACCCATCATGATAGAACTAAAAGACATAGAGACCGCGCAGGAAACCTCGGTTTTCAGCCAAATCAGCGAATTTCAGCACGAGCAGGTGGTTTTCTGCCATGACCACGAAACAGGCCTCAAAGCCATCATCGGTATTCACAACACCGTTCTGGGCCCCGCCCTGGGCGGAACCCGCATGTGGACCTACGCCTCAGAGGCCGAAGCGTTGCGCGACGTGCTCCGGTTATCGCGCGGCATGACGTACAAATCGGCTATATCGGGTCTGAACCTGGGCGGCGGCAAGGCAGTCATCATCGGCGATTCTAAACGAGACAAGACCGAGGCCATGATGCGCAAGTTCGGTCGGTTTGTGAACAACCTGAACGGCAAGTACATCACCGCCGAAGACATGGGCATGACCACCCAAGACATGGCCTACATCGGTATGGAAACGAAGCATGTAGCCGGTCTGCCAGAATCACAAGGCGGTAGCGGCGACCCATCGCCGGTTACGGCGTACGGGACTTACATGGGCATGAAAGCCGCCGCCAAACGCGCGTGGGGTTCAGACAGTCTGGCCGGAAAGCGTATCTCCGTACAGGGCACTGGTCACGTAGGCGGTTACCTCATTGACTACCTCGTCAAAGAAGGTGCCCAGCCATTCATCACCGACATGGACCAGGAGCGTCTGAAACGCATTGCGGCCAACACTAAGGCCACTGTAGTAGGCTTAGACGAAATTTACGACCTGGACGTGGACATTTATTCGCCGTGCGCCATGGGTGCCACCATCAATGACAACACCCTGCAGCGCCTGAAATGCCAAGTCATTGCCGGTTGCGCCAATAACCAGCTCAAAGACGAAACCGTGCACGGTCCGGCGTTGGTAGACATGGGCATTATCTACGCCCCTGATTTTTTAATTAACGCCGGCGGCATTATCAACGTGTACTCAGAGGTGAAGAAACTGAACCGCGAGTGGGCCATGCAGCAGACCGAGCAGATCTACAACACCACCTTGAATATCTTCGCCATGGCCGAAGCCGAGGGAATCCATACCCAGGCCGCCGCCACCCGCATTGCGCAGAAACGCATTGATGACATGGCCAAGGTGAAGCAGACGTATTAGTTTCTGTTGAAAGTATCCCAAATAGAGGGAGAATGTGATGTGCGTTTTGGGGCTGTTTTTTGTAAAACAGCTCCAAAACGCTTTTCTTTTTTTAATGGTTTGTGGCTATGCCGATGGGGTTTTATGGAATGCGGGATGTTTGTAGCTGCCTTGCCTTTGCCGTTATTTGCTGGCATAGGTAGTCTGAAGCTCCCTTGGAAATACCGTTTGCTGCGGTGCGAAGTCACCACTCTTTTCATCGTTTCCGGTAAGCGCTCACGGCCGCGGGGCCCCGTCTTCCGCCCCCGCGCTGTACCCTCAAGCTGGCCCGGTGGGCCTGCCGCTGAAGCGGCAACGCAAGAGGCTTAGGCGCGGGTACGAAAGACTGGTTTTGAGTTCCTTTCCAGTAACTGCTTTTCTTTTTGCAATCTGTTTGCAGGTTAGTGCTGTAGTTCCGCTAGCCTGAGACGAGCCCGTGCTGCGCACATCAGCTTTGGGAATGTACTTTGTGATTTTGGGAGTTGCGTTTTTGGCCTACTTCCCTGAAAACAGCCCGGAAACGCAATCAGGTTTCCTGCTTATAATTCCGTTAATACCGCAACTGGTTCAAGCTTATAGCTTGGACCTACCATTGCGGGAAGCTTGCAGCTTCCGTGAGGCGCAAGCCTCAAACTGCGCACATTTCAGCATAAATGGCCATAGAGACCAGGCACCGCCTTGTCTCCCCCGCATTAGTAGATACTCCCCCTTTGAAGGGGGCGAAGGGGGATGTTGACACAGGAGGGCACGCATTGCGGATATTACATATACCGCACGCATTCCCGATATTCCCCTCCTCGGGAGGGGTTGGGGTGGGTTAATGCGCATGGCTGGTCTTGTTGTGGTTACCGGCTCAGCAAACGTAGGCACGAGCTGCAAGCTCGCGCCAGCGAAATACTTCTAACAATCAACAATTGGCAATCAGTAATTCTCAAAAGACCTCGTAGCGTCCGGAGGACCTGCGAGCGTCTGTGCCAACAATTCCCTCAATCCTGAAAATTTATTCAATCCTGAAAATCCTGCTTCTGGCAACTTGAACCACCCTCATCCTAACCTTCTCCCAGAGGGAGAAGGAATTCCGCTTTTCCGTTTCCGGGCTGTTTTTCCAAAATCAGCGCCAAAACAGAACCGCGCCGCAGCCTTTGCAGGCCATGGGATCAATTAAAAAAGAACGAGCGTTTGGTTCTTGCCCCGCAAGTTCAGACCTTTGCGGCAGAATTGGGCTGGGGCAGCAAATGCCTTGGAGCCATCGGCCGGAAGGCCAACTTTTACCGTAATTTTCACGTTCACCACGTTCTTTCCTTCATATAACATGCTCAACCGCAGAATACTCCGCATCAAAGCCATGCAAGCCATCTACGCCTACGTGCAGGCAGAAGGGTCTGACTATCAGTTGGCCCTGGATTTGATTGCGGACCGATTTGCCCCTGACCTTATGGCCATTGTGGCGCAGGACCGAAAAAAACTGGAAGGCCAGAAGCAGATTGCCAGCCTGCTGTTCAAAGAATGGTACCAGACCCGCAAATTTGACACCGAGGAGAAAGACCGGGAGATCTTAGACGCCGCCCAGGCCGCGGTGAACTTCTACCAGAACTCGCTTAAGAAAGACCTCAAGTTCTTCGGGAACCAGATGGTGGCTGCCGCTGAGGAAATCTATGACCGCTATCTGCTCACGCTGCTGGTGGCCCAGGAACTGGCGCACCAGATTGAGGGCGAGGAGCAGAAAGCCGCCACCCGCTTCACTGAGCGAAAAGACGTAAACCTGCGCAAGCTACTGGACAACAAGGCGCTGCAGAAGCTGCTAACCAATAAATTCCTGGAGCAGCGCGTCATTAGGCGTAACCTGAGCTGGGCGGGTGACATGGAGGTGATCCAGAACATCTACCGCCACAACCTCAAGAAAGACGAGGCCGTGCTGGAGTACCTGGAGCTACAGGACCCCACCTATGAGCAAGACCACGAACTGCTCAAACATATCTTCAAAAATGTTATCTTTAAGGACGAGAACCTGCAGGCGCTGTTTGAGGAGAAAGACCTGAACTGGGTAGAGAACAAGTCTGTGGTGAAAAACCTGGTGAACAAATCCATCAAGATGCTGGAGGAAGACACAGATGAGCACCTGGCCCTGCTGGACCTTTCGCCCAGCTGGGATGATGACAAAGCCTTCTTTGAGGAGCTGTACTTTGAGACCCTGAAAGAGGATGAAAAGTACGAGGCCATGATCTCTGAGAGCGTGCAGAACTGGGATGTGGAGCGCGTAGCCCAGCTGGATAAAATCATTTTGAAGATGGCCCTCTGCGAAATGCATATTTTCCGCAGCATTCCGGTAAAAGTGACCATCAATGAGTACATTGACATCTCTAAAGTGTACAGCACGCCCAAGAGCAAGCAATTTGTCAACGGGGTGTTAGATAAACTGTCTCAAGACCTGATCAAGAGCGGTGAGATACGTAAATCAGGAAGAGGTTTGTTAGACAACAAATAATCTCGGTTGGTTTTCGTTCGTATGGAGAGGAGATACTAACCGGTTTCTGTTTTGGGGCTGTTTTTCTGAAAACAGCCCCAAAACAGAAAACCATATTGCTAACCTCCGCCCGGCAGCGTACTGTATCCAGGGCGGCTTACATACTTAAACACTACCAAAACTATGGGCAAAAAAACCAATGCAATCCTTGCCTTTTCCACCGGTATCGCCACAGGCGCGGTATTGGGAATTCTGTTCGCCCCGGAGAGAGGCCGTGAAACCCGTGACAAACTGAGCTTTCAGTTAGAGAAGTACCGCACCCGGCTGCTGGAGTTGACCAATGACCTGGTGTCTGGAAGAGAAGAACTGGGCTCTGCCGCCAAAACCGAGGGACAGCGCGTGATCAAAGACGCCCGCGACAAAGCCGAGCGCCTGCTGGTAGACGTAGACTCCCTCATCAATCAAATAAACAGTAAGAAGGAAATTTAAGCCCTGACCATGACAACCGTTACCCTTATTCCCGGCGACGGGATAGGTCCTGAGATCACAGAAGCCGTTAAGGCGATCTTTGCAGCCGCACAAGTGCCCATTACCTGGGAAGAAGAGAATGCCGGACAGACCACCTTTGAGAGCATGGGTGAGTTGATTCCGCAGAGCCTGCTTGCCTCGCTGGAGCGTAACAAAATTGCCTTGAAGGGCCCTATCACCACCCCGGTAGGCAAAGGTTTCAAGAGCATTAACGTGCAGCTCCGCCAGAAATACGACCTGTACTCCAATGTGCGCCCGGCCAAAACCACGGCGGGCGTGAAAACCCGCTTTGACAATGTAGACCTGGTGTTGTTCCGGGAGAACACAGAAGGCTTGTACGCGGGTCTGGAGATCTATGACGAGCGGCTGGGCATTGCTGACTCTATTTCACGCGTGACGGTTGAGGGCTGCCATAAAATTGTTAGGGCGGCGTTCCAATATGCCGCCAAGCAAAACCGTTCTAAGGTAACGGTGGCGCACAAAGCCAATATCCTGAAAAACGCCGGCCGGTTAATGCTGGAGGCGGCCGCTGAGGTGTCTAAGGAGTTCCCCAGCGTGCCGTGGGAAGACAAGATCATTGACAACATGTGCATGCAGCTGGTAAGCAAGCCAGAGCAGTTTGACGTGATAGTGACCACCAACCTGTTTGGTGATATCCTGTCTGACCTGTGCGCCGGCCTGGTGGGCGGTCTGGGCGTGGTGTCTGGTGCCAACATTGGCGATGACATGGCCATTTTTGAGGCAGTACACGGCTCAGCCCCAGATATTGCCGGGCAGGGCCTGGCTAACCCCACCGCCTTGCTGCGTTCAGCTTTGATGATGCTGGAGCACATGGGCTTGCATGAGCATGCTAGCAAAATTGAGAAAGCACTGGAGAAAACCCTGATTGACAAGAACTGCTGCACCCGTGACCTGGGTGGTACGGCTTCTACCTCAGAATTTGCCCAGCATATCATTTCTAATTTGTAACTTGTCCTATTCTTAAGATAGGCTAACCATTTATGAAAAAGCAATTTATATTCGCCATGTTGATAGCCGGCGGCCTTTTCACTGCCAGCTGCGAGAAGAAAGCTGCTACCGAGGAGGCAACCGCCACTGAGCAGAACGCCTCTGAAGGCTCTGCCCCGGTTGCCGCCAATGACCCGGCCACCAACCCCAACGTGACCAGCCAGGAGGCCGTGAACCCTAATGCGCCCAAGCCGGTGATGACGTTCAAAGAAACCGAGTATGACTTTGGGACTATTAAGCAAGACAAGAAAGTAGAGCATACCTTCACCTTCACCAACACCGGTAAATCACCGCTGGTGATTGAGAGCGCATCTGCTTCTTGCGGCTGCACCGTGCCAGAGTGGCCAAAAGAGCCGGTGGCTCCAGGCAAGACAGGTTCTATCAAGGTGGTGTTTGACCCTGCTGGCAAGTCAGGCCAGACTTCAAAACAAATCACTATCACGGCTAATACAGACCCACAGGTAAACTACCTGACCATTAAAACCAACATCACCGGTTCTGTGCCAACGGCGGGAGCTGAGGGTCCGGTTAGATTATAATTCAAAAGCAGGTATGTTAACTATTCTTTTACAGGCTGCCGCCCCGGGCGGTGGCATGTCTCAGTTCCTCTTGATAGGGGCCATCTTTATTGTGTTCTACTTCTTCATTATGCGTCCGCAGCAGAAGAAGGCCAAGGACCAGAGAAAGTTCAGGGATGAACTCAAAAGAGGAATGCAGGTGGTGACCATAGGAGGTCTGCACGGCCGTATTCTCAGCATTGATGAAGATGCTGTCTGGCTGGAGATTGACAAAGGCATCAAATTAAAGTTTGACAAAGTAGCCATTGCCCGCGAATCTGCGAGCAAAGTGGCTGCCACTACAGAAACCGTTAATTCTTAAAAGACACCTTGCCTTTTAACAGAACAAAGCAAGCCCTCCTCTGGTTACTGAAACCGTTTTCGCCCAAGCAGAAACAGTATTGGAGGGTGGTCTTGCTTTGTTTTTTCACGGCGGCTACTTTCTGGCTCCTCAACGCACTCAATAAGAATTACACCACCCTGGTCTCCTACCCCATTCAGTTTGCCTATGACCCCAGGCAGCTGGTGCCCGTAAAACCGCTCCCGGAGGAGGTCACCATCAGTGTGACCGGCAAGGGCTGGAAGCTGCTGCGCAAGAACCTCCAGTTCCAGGTGCAGCCCGCCATACTCACCATAAGGGGCCTTCCGTACGTGAAAAGTGTGCCGGGTACGGCCTTACGCCCCGCTATTTCCAGTGTGCTGGATGGGCTGGCGCTGAATTTTGTGGCCACAGACTCCATTGCTTTTGACTTTGACCGGCTGGTCACCCGGAAAGTACCCATTACGGTAGACTCCACCCAACTCCAGATTGACTCCGGCTTTGCCTTTGCGGGACCCATTGTGATCAGACCAGACTCGGTCACGTTTGTGGGCCCTGAACGGATCATTGAGCAATTCCCCAGCCCCTACCCGTTGGCGGTGCCCACCGCCAGTTTAAAAGCTCCTTACAAGGGCGAGTTAAGCCTTACCCATGACTTTACCAAACTGGTGAAAGCAGATGTGAGTGAGGCCGAAGTTGAGTTCAACGTACTGGCGCTGGAGCGGCAGGAGGTGGCGGTGCCGCCTTTGTTGCAGAATTTCCCGCCGGGGTATAGGTTGCGGCTGGTAAATGGCCCGGTTCGGGTACAATACGCCTTCCTGCCTAAACACAGGGAGCAAATACAGCCAGAGCTGTTCCAGGTGGTGCTAGACTACCAGAAATTCAATGCCGCAGACTCAACCATTGTGCCGGTGGTAAGCCACAAACCCCCTTTGGTGAGGCAGGTGGCCGTTCTGCCGGCGCGGGTGCACATCTCCCTCACACCACAATAACCTCATGCTCAAAATTGGCATCACCGGCGGAATTGGTTCTGGCAAGAGCATTGTCTGCAGATGCTTCCAGCTGCTGGGAGTCCCCGTCTATGACTCAGATAGCAGAGCCAAGTGGGTGATGAACCATGACCCGGAGCTTCGGCAAGGCTTGATGGCTGCCTTCGGGCCAGAGACCTTTGATGCACACCACCACCTGAACCGCCCCTATCTCGCCCAAAAAGTATTTCATGATGCAGAACAGCTGGCCAGGCTGAACAAATTGGTACACCCTCAGGTGCGGAAGGATTTTTACCGCTGGTTAGAGGCGCACGCCCAGGCCCCATACGTGTTGAAAGAGGCCGCCCTCATGTTTGAATCAAACGCTTACACGCAGGTTGACCATGTGCTCACCGTTTCAGCCCCCATTGGCCTTCGCAAAGCCCGCACCCTCCTGCGGGATTCCCACCGCAGCCCCGCAGACGTTGACGCTATCATAAGCAAACAACTCCCAGAAGAAGAACGCATACGCCGCGCCCAGTTTGTTCTGTACAATGATGATGTGCAACTGGTAGTGCCCCAGGTAGTGCAGCTCCACGAAAAGTTTTTAACCCTGGCCGAACAGAAGCAGCCGTAATATTTTCCGCTTTGGAGCTGTTTTCAGAAAAACAGCCCAAAAACGGAAGTTGGCACAGACGTCCGCAGGTCTCATGGACGCCATAAGGTCTGATGATTTGCTGATGGTTGGAGGATGGAACTGCGCGGGACTTCGTACCTTGGGATGGGGCGATCCTCCTGCCTGGCGGGAACAGCAAGGAGATCAGCCATGCGTACAACCCACCCCTGCCCCTCCCGGGAGGGGAGTGATCTGGAATGCGTAGGACAAATGGCGGGTGACCGTACCTCAGCAATGTGTGGACCGGCAGGTGCCAACATCCCCGTTCGCCCCCTTCAAAGGGGGGGCATCAAAGTGAGTTCTGAGTTCTGAGTCCTGAGTCTTGAGTCCTTTCATTTTCCCCTAGGCAATTCAGAACGAATGAAGCAGCAATGCCTGCTCTCGCTGCCGTGCCGCGGGGGCAGCCAGAGACCGCCCGTCAGCTGTAGGCACGCGTCTGGAGACTCGCGCCAGCGCGGGAGTATCAGGTAGCGTTAGAAGGCACGGAAGTAACTTCCGCGCCATAGAGGGGCAGAAGAAGCAGAAGTAATGTGAGGCTGCCGCCTCATGGAAGCAGAAAGCTTCCGCTATTATAGGTCCAAGTTGGAAACTTGAACCAGAGAAAGCGGCAAACAAGCAGCAATATGTAAGTAAACAAACAACAATGAACAATCAACACTTCTGCTGGTGGCACCTCTGTAAATTAGCACTTCTGCCCCTGTCTGATGTGCGCAGCACGGGCTCGTCTCAGGCTAGCGGAACTACAGCATTTACCTGCAAACAATCTACATCAAGAAAAGCAATAGAAGGAGAGGAACCTAAACCAGTCCTGGGGGTGAGCGCCTCTGTTAATACGGTGCCGAAGGCAACGCCAAAGGCGTAGTTTTAACAGCAGTGCGAACCGGCAGGACGGGGCCCCGCGGCCGTGAGCGCTTAGCAGAAAAGATGAAACAACACAGTGAGTGAGGCATTGCGTCAACCGCCAAAGCCAAGGGATTAACGAACTTCACCTTCCTGCCGCAGCCAAGGGAGCAACAGACTAAGCATTGCCCCTGCCGCAACACAGCAAGGGGAGCAGCAATTTACTCATTGCCAATGAAATAAATATAAAATCAGCTGCCGCAGCCAAGGGGAACAGCAGACTACGCATTGCATCATTGATGAAACATTTATGCCATTGAGGCACTGTTTCCAACAGCACAGCCAGTAGAACAGCAGACAACACCTATCGGCCGTAGAGTAAGCCCTGAGCCAAGACAATAGAAAAACTTACCTGATGAGCGACTAGCAGACCCGGCATTCCAGCAGCAACAAGCGCCAAGCCATTCCCACCGCGCACTACCCATGGAGCAAATAAAAAACTCTGTTTTCGGCCTGTTTTCTAAAAACCAGGCCAAAAACAGAGTCTCAGCTTTATATAGAAGATCTGTTACCGAAGCCGATCCATAGACCGCACCAAATCCTCATCCCGCTTGATAAACCGGTTGGCCAGCACGTTCATCAGCAAGCCTACAGCAGGCAAGTAAAAACCCGCCATGTATTCGCCCTGCTGGGCCGTCTTCACCAGGTCTTCGCCCACATAAGAAGAGAAATAGAAGGCGCACCCCATCAAGGCGGCCATCACCAAAGAGTTCAGCAAGCCCAGTTTCATCTGGGTAAGCCGGTTTTTGTACTGAAAGATCTCGTACAATGCAATCAAGGCGGCCAGACCCGCTAAAATGGCAATGAAAATGGTGCTGGTAGACGCCTCGGCAGCGGTAGTGGCAGCAGCAGGGCCTAAACTAAAAGCGGTCAACACGTATTCCTGGCCGTTGGCGGGATTGGTCTTAGACCAGATGGGCACAAAAAACAGAGCCACCATGGCTATCACGAGCAGGAACAGAAACACGCTTTGAATTCTTTGTATCATAATAGGGTTAGTTAACTTGCAGATAGTTTACAAAACTACACAAAACTTGGTAATCATGGCGCAAGAAGCATATATCCTAGACATCATTCGTACCCCGGTGGGCAAGTTTGGCGGTACGTTAAGCACCGTGCGCCCAGATGACCTGGCGGCGCACGTGATCAAAGAGCTCATGGCCCGCAACCCAGGCGTGCAGCCCAATGACGTGGAAGACGTGATCTTTGGCGCCGCCAACCAGGCCGGCGAAGACAACCGCAACGTAGCCCGCATGGCAGCCCTGCTGGCGGGGCTGCCCCAGGAAGTGGGCGGCGTCACGGTGAACCGTCTCTGCGCCTCAGGCCTTCAGTCTATTGCAGATGCCTCCCGCGCCATCAAAGCCGGGGAGGGCGAGGTATACATTGCCGGAGGCGTAGAGAGCATGACCCGCGCCCCGTTTGTCATGGCCAAGGCCGAAACCGCGTGGAGCCGCACCCCAGAAATCTATGACACTACCATTGGCTGGCGCTTCACCAACCCCGCGCTGTCTAAGCTGTACCACCCCTACGCCATGGGCGAAACCGCCGAGAACGTGGCCCAGCAATGGAACATCTCCAGGGAGGCGCAGGATCAGTTTGCATGGCAGTCGCAGGAGCGGTACCAGGCTGCGGCCCGGGCCGGAAAGTTTAAAGAGGAGATAGTGCCGGTGCCCGTGCCGCAGAAAAAAGGGGAGCCTGTGCTGTTCCAGGCAGATGAACACCCGCGCCTGTCGCCGTTAGAGAAACTGGCGGAGCTGAAACCTGCTTTTGCGAAAGAGAAGGGCTCAGTCACCGCCGGAAACTCGTCGGGCATTAATGACGGGGCCGCCGCCGCCCTTATTGTGAGCGGTGAGTACCTGAAAAAGCATAACCTGAAACCCCTGGCCAGAGTTGTGGCATCGGCGGTAGCGGGGGTAGACCCTGCTCACATGGGCATGGGACCGGTACCGGCCACCCGCAAAGCTTTGCAGCGGGCCGGCCTGGAGGTAAAGGACCTGGACCTGATAGAGCTGAATGAAGCTTTTGCGGCGCAGGCGGTGGCCTGTGTGCAGGAACTGGGGCTGGACCAGGAGAAAGTAAATGTCAACGGCGGCTCCATTGCCATTGGCCATCCGCTGGGGGCCAGCGGTACCCGTGTCACCGCCACCCTTTTGCATGAGATGAAGCGCCGCCCTGAGGCAAAATACGGCCTGGCAACCATGTGCATAGGGGTAGGCCAGGGGCTGGCCATTGTGTATGAGAAGTGCTAAGCCAGCTACCCCATTGCAGGCAAAATCCCGCTACTTGCTAGCGGGATTTTTATTACTTGTGAATCAATGGTTTAAACAATTGCTCCGGTCTGGCCATGTCCATCTTGTTTTTTTGGCACAAACGTTGCAATGGCTGAGGTATATCTAAATCTCAGAATTATGAAAAAGTTGCTACTGATCGTTTTCTTAGGGCTGTTCCTTTTGGGAGGAGAGGGCGCCATGGCACAGGGCTTGAACTACAGCCGGGTCTACAGCCAGGATAAGCAAACCGCCAAAGCCGAAAAGAGCCGCGCCAAGGCCATGGCCAAAGCCGTGAAACAAGACGAGAAGTATCAACGCCAGCTTGCCAAAGACAAAGACAAGTACGAGCGGGACCAGGCCAACCTCAAGGAAGACTACAACCGCCGCCAGCATAAGCTCAATGACCGTTTCACCAAAGACCGGTACAGCGCCCTGCAGTTTGAGCAGGAGATGGCCCAGCTCAAAGCAGAATATGAGCTGGACAAGCAAAACCTGCAGCAGAAATATGAGCGCAAGCGCGATGAACGGCAGCTGGCCTGGCAGAAACAACGCCAATCGTATTCATTGGTAAGCATGAAATAATATTTAGGACCTGCCTAGGTTTTCTTTCACATCTCTGACTCCAGCGTGCACTTGCGCCTTTAAGAATAAGGTATTCTGTTTCAGGGCTGTTTTGCTAAAAGTAGCTCCAAAACGCAGACACCAGCGTGCGCCATGCCAACGTTAGACATAATCCATCACAATTGAAAAAGGGGAAATCCACAATATGCCTATGATAGAAAGGGCAGGAGGCCGTACTTCCTGCCCTTTCTATTTAGTCACTGACTGGTTTCCCTGGAGGCCTTTTTAGGTGTATAATTTCTACCCTTGCCGTCTAAAGAACGTGAGAATTCTGTTTTCGGGCTGTTTTTCAGAAAACAGCCCGAAAACAAGATCCTATTTCTGCTTAGGCCAAAACACACCTCCCGGCACTCCCGCCCAAATGCTTATCTTTGTGCCATGCGGTATTTTCTAGAAGTGGCGTATGACGGAACCCGTTTCCATGGTTGGCAGGTGCAACCCAATGCGCTGAGCGTGCAGGAGGTGTTGAATGACTGCCTGCGCAAGGTGTTCAGGTTGCCTGACGTGGAGACCATTGGCAGCGGCCGCACAGATACCGGGGTCCATGCCACGCAGCAGTGGGTGCACGTAGACCTGCCGGCGGTCTTTGCCCCAGAAGAGATCCAATACAAGCTCAACCGCATTCTGCCACCAGACATAGCCGTGGGACAGGTATTCCCGGTGGGGCCAGAGGCCCACACCCGCTTTGATGCCGTAAGCCGCACCTATGAATACCGCATCACGCTAGAGAAGAACCCGTTCCTGGTGCGGCACACCTACTACCTTTCCAGAATACCAGACGTGGCCCAGATGAATAAGGCGGCGCAGGTCCTGCTTGAACAGGAGGATTTTACCACCTTCTCAAAAGTAAAAGGAGACACCCAACATTACCGCTGCACCATCACGTACGCCTCTTGGCGGCAGGAGGGCCATCTGCTCATCTTTACCATTCAGGCAAACCGTTTCCTGCGCGGAATGGTGCGCCTGGTGGTGGGCACCCTGCTAGATGTAGGCAAGGGGAAACTGACTGTGCCCGGTTTCAGGGAAGCCGTTGAGCGCCAAAACCGAGCCCTGGCCAGTGGCGCGGCTCCCGCCGAAGGTTTGTTTTTGCACCGGGTGGAGTACCCGCCGGGGTATTTTGACCAGCAACGGCTTTTATTTGAAGCGGCTCTCGCCGAAAGATAAGTGGCGGTTGTTTTACTTAAGGAATGGTTCGCGGTTGCAAAGGCTTCCCTTCGGCTACTGTTTCAAAGGTTTGTGTTCTAGTCCAATGCGGCTGGGGCTTTTCATTGCCGCCGCCGCAGAAAGGCGCGGTCTGATGCCCTTTCTTTGCTGCTGCAGGGGGAATGCGTAGTTTGGTGTTCCCTTGGTTGGTCCGCTGTTGACAATGCCTCACACACTGTGTTGTTTCATCTTTTCCGGTAAGCGCTCACGGCCGCGGGGCCCCGTCCTGCCGGTTCGCACTGCTGTTAATACTACGCCTTTGGCGTTGCCTTCGGCACCGTATGAACAGAGGCGCTCACCGCCAGGACTGGTTTCGGTTCCTTTACTGTAGCTGCTTGTGCTGTTATGTCTGCCTCTGCACGTCACCGCTGCTGATCCGCTAGCCTGTGGCGAGCCCGTGCTGCGCACATCAGCCAGAGGCAGAAGTGCTAATTAACCCAGGTGCCACTAGCAGAAGTGTTGATTGTTCATTGTTGTTTGTTGGTTACTTATTGCTGCTTGTTTGTCACAATCTCTGGTTCAAGTTTCCAACTTGGACCTATAATGGCGGAAGCTTTCAGCTTCCATGGGGCGGCAGCCTCACATTACCTCTGCCCTCTTCTGCCCCTCTATGGCGCGGAAGTTACTTCCGTGCCTTCTAACACTACCTGATACTCCCTGCGCTGGCGCGAGTCTCCAGAGTCGTGCCTACAGATGATGGGTAGTCTCCGGCTGCCGGCGCAGCTGCGAGGGCAGCCATTGCTGCTTCATTCCTGCTGAATTCCCTAAGATGAAAAGAAAGGACTCTGAACTCAAGACTCAGAACTCAGCACTCACTCCAATACTCCCCCTTTGAAGGGGGCGAAGGGGGATGTTGACACCTGCCGGTCCACGCATTGTTGAGGTACGGTCACCCGCCATTTGCCCTACGCAAGCCTGAAACTCCTGTTGGGTGGGCTCCATTACGCATGACAAGTACCTTCCCCAACCGAAGCTAAAATCACATCGTTGACTTAGAACTCAAGCCTCAGCATTCCCACCAGCCCCCGTAGCGTCTGGAGGGACTGCGGGGGTCTGCGCCAAAAGCCGTTTCCGGGCTGTTTTTCTAAAAACAGCCCGGAAACGCATAAACAGAAAAAGGCTGCCCAAAGGCAGCCTTTTTCAATTACTCTCCGGCCTGAGCCGAAAAGAGAAAACCTTATGCTTGTGCTTCAGCAGTCTCAGCTACTGGAAGAACAGATACGTAGGAACGGTTTTTAGCACCTTTTTTGAAAGATACTACACCATCTGTCAATGCAAACAGGGTGTGGTCTTTGCCAATACCTACGTTGGCGCCCGGGTGGTGCGCAGTACCGCGCTGACGCACGATGATGTTACCGGCAATGATCGCCTGGCCACCAAAGATTTTAACACCTAGTCTCTTGGAATGTGATTCACGGCCGTTGTTAGAACTACCTACACCTTTTTTGTGTGCCATTTCTGTATTCTATTTATTCCCGGGAAAACCCGGAGATGATTCAACAATAATTTCCTGTCCCTAAAAATTAACCAATAGCGTTGATCAACACCTTGGTGTATTGTTGGCGGTGACCGTTTTTCTTCTTGTAGCCTTTTCTTCTTTTCTTTTTGAAAACGATCACTTTGTCACCTTTGGCGTGGCCCTGGATGGTACCAGTCACTTTTACTCCGTCTACAAAAGGAGCACCCACGGTTAAAGAACCATTATTGTCAACAAGAAGAACATTGGCGAACTCTACGGCGTCACCCTCATTGCCGGAAAGCTTGTTAGTGTAGAAGAACTTACCGCTCTCTACTTTCGTCTGGATACCAGCGATTTCAACAATTGCGTACATCAGCTTACGATTATTTTAAAAAATTGAACCGCAAAGGTAAGACGGGCCGCGCTAATTTGCAAACCTCCAGCTTTTATTTTTGATAGAACTCCCGGTGCCTACGTAATTGGTTTTAAGTGACTTGTGAGTTATCCCCCAACATGTGGATTACTTCTGTGGATAAATCAAACCCTATTGATAACCAGCGAGTTACAAGTGGATAAGTCAAAGCGATAGCCGCCAACCCTGAGACGGGTTGAAAAAAGGGGGAGAAACCAAGAAGGGAAAAGAACACACAGACCCAGCCCGCACAAGTAAGGTAAACCTACAGTTCTGGAGATAAAATGTCAAGCAAAAAGCCTCCTAAATTTTCCTCTTAAGCGGCACCTGCCGGACAACCGCCGCCGCGGCAAAACATAGCAAAAATTTTACCGGTGGGCGCGGGCCAAAGGTTACCAGAAGTATATCTCCCAAGCATTGCCGCCAGCGCCAATTTGGGAGGGGCCAATGTTAAGTTTTCGGCACTGATAGTGGAGTTGTAGAGACTACTCAATATCTTCATGCCCTGCTGTATCAAAGCAGGGCCCGCGCCTGTGCACACCGGTGAAAACAGGCAGTTATAGGCTTTCCCTTAGTTATACAAAAAAGTCTATATTCAGGGTTTCTAATTTTGATAATTTACACAAGATGTTGATTTATAGTATTATAAAATGTGGACAAGTGACTGTATAAGAAGTTAGTAAATTCGCCTGTCCAATTCAGGGGAACTACGTAATTGTCCCTATATTTGAAATCTCAACCAGATAGGTCACACCTTCTTTTCAGGGGCTTACCGGCTTCGGGGCTTGGTTCACAGGCACCTGCGCGGCACTATCTGGTCTATTAGTATAGAGTAACTAACTGTATTGTTTTATGGAGCCAATATTACAAGAGAACCCTAACCGCTTTGTCCTGTTCCCCATACAGAATGACGCTGTGTGGCAGATGTACAAGAAAGCCGAAGCCAGCTTCTGGACGGCAGAGGAGATTGACCTGTCGCCAGACCTGAAAGACTGGGAGAAACTGAACGACGGGGAGCGTCACTTCATCTCGCACGTACTGGCCTTCTTTGCCGCCTCAGACGGGATTGTGAACGAGAACCTGGCCATCAACTTCATGCAGGAGGTGCAGCTGCCAGAGGCCCGCTGCTTCTACGGGTTCCAGATCATGATGGAGAACATTCACTCTGAGACCTATTCGCTCCTCATTGACACCTATATTAAAGACCCGCAGGAGAAAGACCGCCTGTTCAACGCCCTGGACACCATTGACTGCGTGAAGAAAAAAGGCGAGTGGGCCCTGAAATGGATCAACTCTGAGAACTTCACTGAGCGTTTGATTGCCTTTGCCGCCGTAGAGGGTATTTTCTTCTCCGGCTCTTTCTGCTCCCTGTTCTGGCTCAAGAAGCGCGGCCTCATGCCGGGCCTCACCTTCTCCAATGAGCTGATCTCCCGTGACGAAGGGTTGCACACAGACTTTGCCTGCCTGCTATACTCTATGTTAGTGAACAAGTTACCAGAGGAGCGCGTACAAACCATCATTAGAGACGCGGTGAGCATTGAGCAGGAGTTTGTGACCAGTGCCCTGCCCGTGGACCTCATAGGGATGAACGCCAAACTCATGACACAATACATTGAGTTTGTGGCCGACCGCCTTCTGGTGGCGCTGGGCTACAGCAAAATCTACAATGCCACCAACCCGTTTGACTTCATGGAGATGATCTCCCTGCAAGGCAAGACCAACTTCTTTGAGAAACGCGTGGGCGAATACCAGAAGTCTGGCGTGATGAGCGACCGCGACTCCAACGTGTTCTCCCTGGACGAAGACTTTTAACCTCACCCAAACAGCCCAAACCTGTTTTTGGGCTGTTTTTGAAAAAACAGCTCCAAAACGCCCGGCAACCGGCTGGGCAATACCAAGAGAAACAGAAATCACCTTCCGTCCCCCTTTGAAGGGGGGGTAGGGGGATGACCAAGGCCGTTGAAGAGCCAACTGCTTCAGCTGAGCGAAATGAAAAAATGATTCTCGGGAATGCGTGATCTCCATATGTAAATCAGCACGAGTAATCCTCCCGGGCCTTCAAGGGGGGGGGGGGGACGAAAGAGTTGTGTAACATTATAATCAACCCAGATGCGTTTTTGGGCTGTTTTTCTCAAAACAAGGCAAAACCAGTTTCGGCCGCGGGCCGATGCCTTTGCCCCCAACATTGAAATTCACTATTGCCTGGCGCCAACGCGCGTGGCAAGAAATATCTGGATGGCTCACCCCCATCTGTCACCAATATAGATAGAAGCGTATGTTAGTTGTAAAAAGAGATGGCCGCCGGGAGTCGGTCAAGTTTGATAAGATCACGGCCCGCATAGAGAAACTGTGCTACGGCCTGAACATGACGTTCGTGAGCCCCATTGAGGTGGCCAAGAAGGTGATTGACGGGATCTATGATGGCGTGACCACGGTAGAGCTGGACAACCTGGCGGCAGAGACCTCAGCGTCTATGACCACCAAGCACCCAGACTATGCTATTCTGGCGGCGCGTATTGCCATCTCCAGCCTGCACAAGGTGACGCAGAAGTCGTTCTTCAACACCATGAAGCAGCTCTACACCTACGTAGACCCTAAAACCGGCGAGAATGCTTCATTGATCGCGAAAGACGTGTTTGACGTGATCAAGAAGAACGCGGCCGTGCTGGACTCCAGCATCATCTATGACCGCGACTACAACTATGACTACTTCGGGTACAAGACCCTGGAGCGCTCGTATTTGTTGCGCGTGCACGGCAAGGTAGTGGAGCGTCCGCAGCACATGCTCATGCGGGTGGCCGTGGGTATTCACAAAACAGACATTGACGCGGCCATCAATACCTACAACCTCATGTCTGAGAAGTGGTTCACGCACGCCACACCCACCCTTTTCAACGCCGGCACGCCTAAACCTCAGTTGTCTTCGTGCTTCTTGTTGACCATGAAGGAAGACAGCATTCCGGGCATCTATGACACCCTGAAGAACTGTGCCTTGATCTCGCAGAGCGCGGGTGGTATTGGTTTGGCTGCTCACAACATCAGAGCTACGGGTTCTTACATCAAAGGCACCAACGGTACGTCTAACGGACTTGTGCCCATGTTGAAGGTGTTCAATGACACAGCCCGTTACGTAGACCAGGGCGGCGGAAAGCGCAAAGGCGCGTTCGCCATCTATCTGGAGCCGTGGCACGCTGATATCTTTGAGTTCCTGGATCTGCGTAAGAACCACGGGAAAGAGGAAATGCGTACCCGTGACCTGTTCCTGGCCCTCTGGACCCCAGACCTGTTCATGAAGCGCGTAGAAGCCAACGGCGACTGGAGCCTGATGTGCCCGAACGAGTGCCCAGGCCTTTCTGAGACCTGGGGCAAGGACTTTGAGCGCCTGTATGAGAAATACGAGAAAGAAGGCAAGGCCCGCAAGACCATCAAAGCGCAGGAACTGTGGTTCGCTATTCTGGAAGCACAGACTGAGACCGGTACGCCGTACATGCTGTTCAAAGACCACGCCAACGGCAAGTCAAACCAGCAGAACCTGGGTACCATCAAGAGTTCCAACCTGTGTACTGAGATTATTGAGTACACAGACCCAGACGAGATTGCGGTGTGTAACCTGGCCTCTCTGGCGTTGCCACGCTACATCAAAGAAGAGAACGGGGTTAAGAAATTTGACCACGAAAAACTTTACGAGGTAACGTATACCGTCACCAAGAACCTGAACAAGGTCATTGACATCAACTATTACCCGGTTCCCGAAGCCAAGAAATCAAACATGCGCCACCGGCCAATTGGCTTGGGTGTGCAGGGTCTGGCCGATGCGTTCCTGCAGCTGCGCATGCCGTTTGAGAGCGAAGAGGCGGCCCGCCTGAACAAGGAGATCTTTGAGACCATTTACTTTGCCGCCATGACGGCTTCTAAGGATCTGGCCAAAGTAGACGGTGCGTATGAGACCTTTGAAGGTTCGCCTATCAGCCGGGGTATCTTCCAGTTTGACATGTGGGGCGTGAAACCAGACAGCGGCCGCTGGGACTGGGAAGCGCTTCGCAACGAAGTGATGGAGCACGGCGTGCGCAACTCTCTGTTGGTTGCCCCTATGCCCACCGCTTCTACCTCGCAGATTCTGGGGAACAACGAAGGCTTTGAGCCTTACACCTCTAACATCTACGTGCGCCGCGTGTTGAGCGGGGAGTTCATGGTGGTGAACAAACACTTGCTAAACGACCTGATTGCCCTCAACCTCTGGAACGATCAGATGAAGAACGCCATCATTGCCGCCAACGGCTCAGTGCAGGGCATTCCTAACATTCCGCAGAACATCAAAGACCTGTACAAGACGGTGTGGGAAATCAGCCAGCGCACCATCATTGACATGTCTGCCGACCGCGGCGCGTACATCTGCCAAAGCCAGAGCCTGAACCTGCACGTGTCTAACGTGAACTTCGGGAAGCTGACGTCTATGCACTTCCACAGCTGGAAGCGCGGCCTCAAAACCGGTATGTACTACCTGCGCACCAAAGCCGCCGCAGACGCCATCAAGTTCACCGTTGAGAAACAAGCCGCCGAAACCCTGGCGCCTATGTACAGCAGCGTAGAGCAAAACCAAAGCGACATGGCGTGTAGCCTGGATAATCCTGATGCGTGTGAGGCGTGCGGGTCTTAAGCAGCTAGTTTTGCTTATAAATGGAAAAAGGAGGCTGGAAACGGCCTCCTTTTATATATATTCAAAATCTTATCAAATTTAGAAGTTGTGGAAGTTGCTAACACTGTTTCAATTGCCCTTGCAGGAAAGATAACAACTTCCCCTGCCGGCTATTGGAGCTTAATCAACTTTTATCAAAAATGTGCTTCCTATCAAAATATCAATATTTTTATTGACTTCGAACCTTTGTATTGGTTTGATGCAAATCTGTGTGCACTTCTTCAAGCTATCCTCTACAGACTTAGCATAGAAAACAACCTAACATTTAGCCTTGATGTTGAACTTGTAAAAGGCAAATGTCCAATTCTATTCAGGAACGGCTTTCTGTCTAGTCTCTTGACCTTATCTGATAATGCCCGCTCTACAGTAAGGTCTGAACTTTTTCATCCATGTGATGATGTCAAATTCTATGAATACATTGAAGGAGATTTGTTAAACCATCCTCAGATGGCTAGCTTAAAATGCGAAGGTTTAGATGAACAATTTCTTGAGTTATTCTCCAACATTCAAAAACATGCAGCCACAACTGACCCTGTATTCGCTTGTGGGCAATATTATCCAAGCAAAGCGAAGCTTAATTTTACTATAGTAGATTTAGGCCAAGGATTCTTACCTCCAATTCAAACATTTACTAATGGAGCTATTTCCAATGCAAAAGATGCGATTGAATGGTCCTTAGGTTATGGGCACACGACAAAAGGTGAAATGCAGACAGGAGGATTGGGGCTGTATCACTTGTTGGAACATTGCAAGAATGCAGGTGGTGCCTTCAACATTATAACTGGAGGTGCGTACTGGGGAAACAACTTAGGAGAAATGGGAACAAGAGATGTACCTGAATTTGTTGGCACTACGATACATCTTATATACAACTGTGGGTAGTATTGCTTCGTATATCAATTTTGATTAGGTTTGCAAACCTTCTCATAACCCCCAACCACCATTTATTAAGAAAGTTATGCAGTTAAGCATTGCTCAAATTATAGGCAAACAAATTGCTGTACTGGATGTAGACGGCTTGAAAGTTTATGAAAAGCTTCAAGAGTCTTATAAGCCACATGAGAAGATTGTGCTTTCATTTGAAGGATTGCGTCACGTTACATCTGCTTTCTTGAATGCTGCACTTGGTAGATTTTTATTATCTACTCCTCAACCAGAAGAGGCAAAATCCGCTATCGAATTAAATGGTATTGATAATAGAGCTATTCTGAATAAAGTAAATGAAATTTATAAACTTGCTTTAGACCCAAAAGCAAGAGAAATCAGAGAAAATGCTCGAAATCAAGAGTTAGGGATACATGAGTAAATTTAAAATTTTTGACATAAGAAAATCTAAGCCGGGCAACCGGCTTTATTTTTTTGATGCTAATGTGTGGCTATGGATATTAAACCCTCCACTCCAACCAAAGTATTACGAAGAAGCATATCTCAACTTTTGGAGGATACTAATTGAGAAGACTACAGACAAGAAGGTGGCAGTAGTTAATACATTGCTACTTTCTGAGATTCTCAATAGGTATCTAAGAATAAGATTCGTAGTTTATAAAAACGAACTTTTGGAGAGTAGGAAACTTGACGAAAAGGGGATTAACAAACTAGATTTTAAAAAAGATTACCGAACTACTCAAGACTATCAAAATTCACTGGAAAGCTTTAAAGATGACTTAGCTGCATATGCTTCCTACATAGAGTTTAATGATAGTGGGCTAGAGCAGATTGACTCTATGCAAACTCTAATGAACATAACTCCTGATTCTGATTTTAATGATACCATTTATTATAACTTTTGTATTATCAATCAATATGCAATAGTTACTCATGATGGCGACTTTGCTTTCCCAGATATTCCTATACTTACTTGTAATAAAAGCCTCTTAGAATTTCAAATTAATAAATAGTTATCGGCTCTATCGATGCCCTACACCTGTTCCACCTGCGGCCAAGAACATGACAACTGGCCAGCCTTAGCTTATTCTTCGCCGTGGCACTACAACAACCTCACTGAAGAAAAGAAAGAAACCATAGGCTGGCTGGAAGGAGACTTCTGCACAATTACTTATGAGGACCAGACAGATCGGTTCATTAGAGTAGTCATGACCATTCCCGTGAATGACCACTGTGAGGATTTAGATTATGGACTGTGGGTGTCAGTGAGTGAAAAGACCTTCCTTGATTATCAGAAGAATTACCACAATGAGGAGCATGAGGCGTCTTACTTCGGGTATGTCTGTAATCATTTAATGGGCTATGAAGAAGACGTGATGCAGGTTCCATCAACAGTGGTTACCCAAGCAGACAACAAAAGACCAGCAGTTTTCCCGCATGAAGATTTTGACCATCCGCTGGTACAAGACTTCTACCACGGCATCAGCAAAGAAGAAGCAGAAAAGTGTATTGAAGAAATGATTCGCATTTCTAGCTAAGTTCCGTTTTCGGCCTGCTTTCAGAAAAACAGGCCAAAAACGAACTAGAATCATAACTTTATCTACTGTCAAGGCTTAAACAGAAGGGCTATGCAAACTACACGGCTACGGGTGAACGAGAAAGTGTACCAGCATTTGATGTGGTTTCTACGCAAGTTCACCAAAGAGGAATTGAGATGATAGAAGAAGATGCTGCCTTCTCAAATGCACAAAAGGAACTGAAACAAGACTTAGCTCAAATAGAAACCGGCTAAGCAGAATTTCTAAATATTAACCAACTAGATCAGGACCTTGAAAACACCCTCGCCTCCCTATTCTCCTGAAAGGAACATGTGGGCAAGCGGTAATAGCACAGGAGCCAAGGCATTTCTAGTTCGACCACAAGATCTTTTCAAGATGACAAAAGTGGGTGGCGTTCAACTTTGAGAAAATTCGCGCAGAAGCTCTTTTCCCCTTGTTGGTGTTCTCACCAACAAGCCATACTGCGGTACCAACTAAAACTTTCATACAATTTTAGGAGTGCCGGTGAAATGCGAAGGCAACCACCCCCATCTTGTTGGAGAGAACACCAACAAGGGCAGGAATTAGCAAAAAGAAGAGATGGAAGTATTTGGGTTTGTGAAGTATGAAGAGAATTGGAGGTAAAGACATACTTCCTGTTTTCAGCCCCATTTCCAGAAACGAGCCCAAAAACGGAAACCTCACCTCCCTGTCCTCCTGAAAGGATCTTGGTGGCCAGCAGTAGTAACGTATAAACAAAGCCTTTCTAGCTCGCCCACAAGATCCTTCCAGGTTGACAAAGCGGGAAGGGGTGAAGGCCTTACCTTCTTTAAAGCAATCTGCGTCAAGAAACAGAAATCTCTATTCCCGTTTTTAGCCTGTTTTCCCAAAAACAGGCTAAAAACAGAAAACCACCCCAACCCAAGGTTAAGCTTTCATGAAATGTGCGGCAACAACCCAATGCCTGTAGGCGGAAGCATTATTTTTGTAGCATGAAGCAGCTTCCCCTTCTTATTTGTCTCCTGTTTTCCTGCCTTAGCTGGGTACAGGCGCAACCAGATACCACGCAGCAGGTGGTGCCCAACAGGCGCAACAGCCCCGCGCAGCAGCAGAAACCGTATGTGATCCTGATTTCGGCAGATGGGTTCAGGCATGACTACGTACGCAAATACAACTGCCAGAACCTACGCCAACTGGCCCAGCAGGGCGTACAGGCGAAGGGGCTGCAACCAGCGTTTCCGTCAAAGACGTTCCCTAACCACTATAGTCTGGTGACGGGGCTGTACCCGGCCCACCACGGCCTGATCAACAACAAGTTCTACGACCCCAACTTTAAGGCTTTTTACGCCAACAGCAAACCCCAAGAGGTGCAAGACCCCAAATGGTACGGCGGCACCCCGCTCTGGGTCCTGGCCGAGCGGCAGCAGATGCTGTCGGCCAGCTTTTACTGGCCCGGTTCAGAGGCACCCATCCAGGGCTTCTTGCCTACCTACCATTACCGGTATTCAGAGAAGATTGCCATTGACCAGCGCATTAACACCGTGGTGGAGTGGCTGCAGCTGCCCGCAGAGCGCAGGCCGCACCTGATCACGTTCTACTTTCCTGAAGTGGACCATGCCGGGCACACCTACGGTCCAGACTCCCCAGAAACCGAAGCCGCCGTGCAGTTCATTGACGCCAGCATTGGCAAACTCACCCAAGCCGTGGCGGCTACCGGCTTACCCGTCAATTTTGTGTTTACCGCTGACCACGGCATGGCCACCGTTGACCAGGAGCAGGTTTTACGTGCCCCGCCTATTGATACCGCCCAGTTTGTAGTGTCAGGCAACGACATCATGATAGAGCTGTACGCCAAACAGCAGAACCGCGCGGCCCTCAAGCAGGCGTACAAACGGCTCCGCAAGGGCAGCTCACCCGGGTACAAGGTGTACCTGAAACAGAACATGCCCAAGCACCTGCATTACCGCCCCCAAGATGATTCCCTGCGCCGCATTGGCGATATTATTCTGTTGGCCCAATGGCCGAAGATCTTTCACAGTGCCGCCTCCGCACCAAGCCCCGGCCACCACGGCTATGACCCCTCGCAGACCCAGGATCTAAACGCCGCCTTTATCGCCTGGGGACCCGACGTAAAGCAGGGCCTGACCCTGCCTGTGTTTGAAAATGTGCACGTCTTTCCCATTCTTGCCCAGATTTTGGGCCTGCCGTACAACTTTAAGCTAGACGGGAACCGTAAGATAGCCCAGCAGATACTCTCTGCTGAACCGTTACCATACCCCCTTACAAATGACACATCAGCCGGCCGGCTGCCCGCACACCCACTATTCCTCTCTTTTCCTGCCGCTCCAGGGGAGCCTCCTGTTGGCCTGCCAGTCTAACACAAAAAAAGCCGCCACTTCTGCCACGGCATTAAACCCGAAGCAAGGCTTGACCCAACTGGAGAAAGATGAGACGGAGTTCTTAGATATGTATCAACTAGACCAGGAGCACGAAAACACCCTCACCTCCCTGTCCTCCTTAAGGATCTTGGTGGCCAGCGGCAGTAGCGTATGAGCATATCTAGTTCGCCCGCAAGATCCTTCCACAATGACAAAAGCCGGAGCGTCATGAAGTAGTCTCCAGCACCAAGGCAGGTCAACCACCTTTCTGCTTCCGGCTAACCTGCATCAGAAAGCCTGAGACCAAGCATAGCACCCGCAGGAGCGAGCCATAGGCGTCATGTTTGGGCACACAAGCTGGCCGTTCTGTTTTTGGCCTATTTTCAGAAAAACAGGCCAAAAACAGAAAACGGCAGTTCCATCTGCGGGCGTTAAAAAATCACCAGAACCAGGGCACCGAAAAAAAGCAGGAGGCCAAGGGCGAATATGCTAAAAACCAGCCCCGTTTTGGCACCGTTGGCATTGGCTAAGTCATCTGGGTGCTTCCGGTTCCAGGACAAGGCTTTCTTGCTGAACACCATTCCGCCCAAGGCAAGGAGCAGAGAAAAAGGCAGCAGAACGCCTCCGCCCCGCGTAAGGCTAGACAGCCCGGCCACGCCCAGCACCAAAGACGCCACCCCTAAGAGAAGCCCGGTGCGCGCCACTCCGGCTTTAGGTTTTCCCGGCTCCGCTTGCCCCACCCGTGGCCTGCTCCCTTGCTGTTGTTGCCCCGGGGGCGCCAGAACCGGCACCTGCGCGCTGGGGTAAACACCTACCGGTGCCCCCGGCGGCGCTACCGCATAGACTGGCGGCGTGGCGGCAGGCACGGGTTCATTTGCAGACGCAGAAAGAGACGCAGCAGCAGCTGGTTCTACCGGGGGCCTAACCTGCCGGGCCTGAACAGAATCATCAGGAGGGGAAGAAACCGGCTTGCTGCCGGCCCTGGCCGCAGGTGCTGAAAAGTAGAAGACTTGCTTTTGAGTGCAGCCCGCCAGCAACAGCAGCCCCACCAGCCAGAAGATCAGTTTCTTTTGTCCGCACAGCGGAAGTGTTTGGCTGTTCATCTGTTTAAGGTAGTAAGAATATTCTGCTTTGCCTATACTACAGGCAATGAGTTATTTACCAGCACACAACCCGCCTTTCCCCACTTATGTTACCCGGAAGAACAGCCCCACTCGCCGCATTTCTTTACCAGCCCAGGCAGTAAATTCAGTTTTTCACTGTAGTTGACACGGTATTTGCATAGGCAACGTCTGGTTTTAAACGTTTACCTGGTATGATGACCAAATATCTTTCGGTGCTGCTCCTGCTGGTGGGCGGCCTCATGTTTTCCTGCCAATCTAAGCAAGGCGCCAACGCTACGGGGGCAGCAGAAACACCTGCCCCGCAGGCAGGCACCTCCCAGGCCCTCGCCTTTCAGCCGCAAAGCGTGGTAAGGCGGCAAGAAAACTGCCCGGGCGACTCCTGCGCCACTGTTGACCTGCAGTACCTGGTAGCCCGGGGCGGCCCAACCCCGCTGCGCGATTCCCTGAACCAATACGTGCAGGATTTTCTGCTTCGGCTGCAGCTCACCAACAACCCAGACGCAGATTTGTCACCCCAAGAAAATGCCGCCGAAGCCGTGGCCACCGTCTTCCTGCAGGAGCAGGCCGCTTTCAGGAAAGAGTTTCCAGACGCGGGCGCGCGGGCCGGTTGGTACCTGAAGGTGGCCATGGAGCCCGTGCACCAGACACCTGCCCTGGTTTCCCTGCAACTGCAGAGCGAAGGCTACAGCGGCGGGGCGCACGGCTATGCGGTGACCACCCTGCAAAGCTTTGACAGCACCGGCCATGCCCTCCGGCTGCACGAGCTGGCCCCTGATACTGTTCAGCTCAGAAAACTGGTGGAGCAGGAGTTCAGAAATGTGAGGCAGTTGGGCGCTGAGTCTTTTGAGCAGCAGGGATTCTATACCCAGAATGGCCATCTGCCGTTTCCGCAGAATGCGGCGCTCACCCCAAAAGGCCTGCTGCTGTACTACAACGCCTACGAGGTGAACGCCTACGCCTTTGGCCCTACGCAGCTGTTACTGCCGTATGCCCAGATCAACCAGCTGCTGGCGCCACGCTTCCGGCCGCAGCCATAGGCCAAGAATGAGAAGCCGTTTTCGGGCTGTTTTCAGAAAAACAGCCCGAAAACAGAAAGGGGATTCTATCAGGCGCAGGCCAACCCCTGCGCCAGCGCAACGGCTTGTCACCGGCAGCTTCTATATGCCAAAGCCCCTCCAGAGGGACTGGAAGGGGGCTTTGGCTGCTCAAGTACTGTGGTATTAATAAGAATAGCTGTACATGGTCACCACGGCGTCTCCCGTAGTAGGCGTGGTTGTTTTTTTCACTGGGAGCTTCTGCGCATCATACTCATAGGTGTAGGTAGCCGCCAACTGTCGGCCATCTTCCTGAAAGGTAGTGGTTACTTTACCGGGGTTGTTCCACTGCAGAACGATGCCGGGTGTGAAGGGGGTACTGGCCAGGTGCTGAACACAGGGGCTGTCATCATAATTCTCGTACTTGACGGTGTAAGAGGCGGTCCAGCCGGCAGTGGGGGCGCTTCGCTGGAAAACGGTGATGTCACTCACATTCCCCCGGGCATTATACACATAGCTGTGTTTATGGGTGGCCACCAGCTCTTCTGAAGAGGCGTTGGTGTCTTTGAAATAGGAGTAGCGTACGGCCAAGCGGCCGGCATTGTCATACTCAAAGGTGTAGTAGCTCTCCACCTGCCCATTTATTTTCTCCTCTAGCTTAGTGAGTTGCCCTAAGCCGTTGTAAGTGTACGCGCTCTCTTTGGTTACCTGCCCCCCGGTGTTCTTAATGAGCCCTATGCGCCCGTTGGCGCCGTACAGCACCTCGCTGTCTGAGGCCGTTAAACTGTGCAGAGCCAGCTCACCGGTTCCTTTAATGCGGGTAAGCTCCCCGCTGGGGCCATAGGTGAACTCACGCAGGGCGCCCTGGCTGGTGGTCACTTTGGCCAGCCTGACAAGGGGCGTGTTGCTGGGTTCAGGCTCCTCTATGCCGCAGCCCACTACCAGAAAGGCAATCAGGATCAGAAAAGGTACTTTAAAAAAAGATGGTGTCATGGGTAAAAAGGGGTGGAAGTACTGCCGGGTTCTTATACTGGAGAGTCCCCGGCCGGGCAAAAGGTTGCATCTGGGTTGATGATTCCTGCTGTGACAACCACTGGCCTCTACCCCCACTTTTAACCGCTGTCAGTCTTCCATGACCACACTAATGCTTCCGCTGCGTTCCAGACAGGCAGACTTCACCTTCTCCAGCTCCTCTGGCTTGCCGCTGCTCCTGATGGCTTCATGAATATCATTCTCAGTGATGTTATGCGCCTGCATGACCTCCCGCTGCAGCTCCCCGTTCCGCACCAGCGTGACCGTGTGCCCCTTCAGGAAGTTGCTGACACCCGAGCCGGTGCGGTATGCCGCCGCCGCCAGCAGCCGGTGCAGCAGGATGAGCACAAGCCCCGCCACCAACGTGGGAAAGAAAGGGGAGTTCCCGGTAATGGCACGGCTCATAATAGAGCCAAACATCACCCCCAGCACAATGTCAAAGGCGCTGTGACGCCCAAAAATGCGTTTGTTGGCCACCCGTATGTAGAGGAGCCCAACAAAGAAAACAATCACCGCCCGCAGCCCCATCTGCCACCAGTTCAGTTTTTCAACTCCTATTCCTAAGATTGTATCTAACAGCTCCATCATGCCCCAGAAACGTGCATCCATCTGCAAAAGTTACTGTTGCCAGACGCGGTTGACTGGGCTTGGTTTCCGGCCAGGGAACACTATCTACAAATGCAAAGCAGGCAAGGTCTATGAGAGTGGCAGAATCTACTTATATTCAGGTATTGTTTTGTTGCCTAAGCGCTTGCATCTTTAGGAGCGTGTTTGAGTTTTGTTTTTTGTGCGGCAACCGGGCAGAGCAAGAACGCGCGCAGCAGAATCTCCTGACCCAGAATCTGAACAAGTCCTTACCAACCATTCATAAACGAAAACCCTATGCCAAAACTTATCAACCTTCAAGGAGAGGGCGCCATTGAAGAGCGCCAGATTGATAAAAAAGAAATGATGCAAATGGTCAGAGACTACAAGCGCGAACGCACTGACGTCATTGCCCAGCACGGCAACAACCGCAATGACAGCCGTGCCTGCTATTTCTCAAAAGCGATCTACGAGAAGATTTTAGTTGAAGCCCAGTGTGATGGCATTAGAACGTACTACGGCATCAGGACTGAGCCCAGCGATAAGAAGCGGTACCACACCATCATTCTGGTTGGCACCAGAAACAGAAAAGACGCCCTCACAGACAATGACTATGTAGCCATTGCCAGCAACCCTGCAGATGATGACGGGACTATCTATGAATGGGGTTCCCTCTGCCCTCCGGGCGAAGGCTGCGCCATTGACACGCTTTTGGCTGAAGCAGACCAGCTAGACCAGGAGGAGCAGGGCTAAGCAGTCCAGCAAGAAGAGCAGTACTATCTTATAGCTCTCAGGCCACAGGTAAAGCCGTTTACCTGTGGCCTCAGCTTCTGCAGGTAAGCAAGATGCCCTGGCACCCTGAAAGGGGAAGATGCAGCAGGAGCCGTTTGTAGAATGTACAGCCTGTGCCCTACGCAGCACCATCACCGGGGCAGGGTTGGGCAACAGTGCAAGGCGGCGACAAAGACAAATTTTAAACATACCTTTCCAGTACCTGCCATTCACCGGCAGAACGTACCGGGAAAAGAGGAGAGCGCCCTGTCGGCTATTGTGCTGCCAATAGGGTTCTGGGGCTGCTTTAGGCTTGTTTTTCTGAAAACAGGCCTAAAACAGAGATTTCCCTACACCAGTTAGGGCAGGTTTACAGGTTAGATTGCAAGCGGAGAATATCAGGTTGGAAGCTCTGCTGAGGCGGCCTTAAAGCCGGGCAGCAACGCTACAACCATGATAAAAGCAGGGAGCCCGGCTTTTGCTGTGGCTCTTTGCAGCACAGAGACACCTTTTAAGCGCTTGTTTAACTTTTGGTATTGCAGGCGAAAACGGGGAGTGAAAAGTTTCTTCTATCCTGTTTTTTTGAGCGGCATAGCCGCGCGCTGGTGCGAGGCAACCGCCAGGTCAGGTTCTTTTGAGGCCCGTTGGCAGCGCAGAAGACAGATTCAAGCATGCTCTAAACTTGCTCTAGTACATACTTCAACCAAAGAAACTAAATATTGAATGTTAGAGACACTTAGGTACATTTATTACGCTGTCTTGTTTTCACTCACCGTCTACAGCCTGTTTGCCTTGAAAGACATCAGACAGTTTGGCGGAACCTTGTTGGTGCTGGTGCTGGCGGTGACTTCTTTGGTTGAGTTGTTAGGCTTGGGGGCCCGGTACAAAGGCATAGGCAACCACGCCACCTGGATCTTCAACCTGTACACAATCCTGATCATTCCGGTCTATCTGCTCATTTTAAAAGACAGCTTCTCGGCCTTCAGCAGAAAGGCGGTGCTGTATGTGGCGGGGGGCTTTATGGTGCTTGGGTTGGTAAACCTGTTTTTTATCCAGGGCCTACAGCGGTTCAACCACTTTACCCTCATGCTGGGGGCGGCGCTGCTGGTGCTGTTCAGCCTGCTGTACTTCAAAAGCCGGTTCCAGAATCCGCAGGAAAACCTGCTAAAGAGCTGGCGGTTCTGGGTGGCCACCGGTTTGCTGATGTATTTCCCGGGCACTTTGCTGTACTTTGGGTTTCTGAACTACCTGAGCCAGTTTGACCACGGCTGGCTTATGCAGGTCACCCTTATTCTGCAGCTCATGAATATCATGCTGTATACCTTGTTTGGAGTAGCTCTGTCATGTTTGAGACCCCGTCAGATATCATCACCGTTATTGTAGCCGGTTCGGCTATTCTGCTGGTCCTGGTCTTCTTTATCATCTCCTTCCTTTTTGCCTACCAGAAAAAGCAGCTTCAACACCTGAAAGAGACCCAGAAGCTCAAGGCGGCATATGAGAAAGCCATCACAGACTCAAGGCTGGAGATACAGGACGAAACCCTGAAGTATGTAGGCCGGGAACTGCATGACAACCTGGGCCAGATCCTGTCACTGGTCAAGCTCAACCTGCATGATGCGCACAACCCGGAACAGGTCACCTTTGCCAAAGAACTGGTTGCGGGGGCTATCAGAGACGTGCGCACCCTTTCAAAGTCATTGAACACTGACTGGGCTGACGAGGTACCGCTCCCCCACCTGATCCAGACGGAACTGGACAAAGTGGAGCGCAGCAGTAACCTCCAGACCGAGTTTGTGCACGAAGAATGTGACTGCACCATAGACAGCAAAAACAAGCTCATTGTCTTCAGAACTTTTCAGGAGAGCCTGAACAACATTTTAAAGCACGCCAACGCCACCTTGGTCACCGTGAATTTACATTTGGCAGAAGACCAGAATACCTGTACCTTAGAGATAGCAGACAACGGCGTTGGCTTTGACATAACCGGCGCGGCACAAGGCTCTGGCCTCAGCAACATCAAAAAACGCATGGAGGCCATTCATGGGCAGGCAGACATCTCTTCGCGCCTTGAAAGCGGCACCCGTATTGAGTTGAAGTTCCCCCGCCAGCCTTACGCTCCTGGCCTTTTAAAATAAAGCACTATGGTTGAGATTGTAATTGCAGATGATCACCGCCTCTTTGCACAAGGATTGGCCACCATTTTAGGCAAAGACCCTGAGCTGGCGGTAAAAGCGATCTTCAATGACGGGCGGTCCATGATTGACTACCTCCGTAACCAGCAGGCACACGTGGCGCTCATTGACCTGAACATGCCCTTCTTTAACGGCGAGAGCACCCTAGCCCGAATGAAGGAGTACGGGATCAGCTGCAAGAAAATTGTCATTACCATGTACGCAGATGAAGCCCTGCTCCACAACTGCATCACCCTGGGCATAGACGCCTACCTCCTGAAAGACGCCGAACCGGAGACGGTGGTGGCCACCATCAAACAGGTGGCGGCCGGCACCTATAAACTGAACAGCAAGTCTGTCAGCTTAAAAAACCCGTCAGAGGCGTTTAAAGATAATTTTGTGAACATGCACAAGCTGTCTAAACGCGAAGTAGAGATTCTGCACCTGGTGGTTCAAGGGCTTTCCAGCGCAGAAATCGCTGACAAACTGTTCCTCTCAATATTCACGGTAGAAACACACCGCCGCAACATTCACGTCAAACTAAAAGTCAAGAATACCGCTGAGCTGGTGAAACTCGCCCTGGAGCAGAGCATTGTCAAGGAGACGTCTCCTTAAGTCGGCTAGTAAATCTCCCCTCTCTGAACAGAAAAAGGCCAGCAGCTTGTGGTGTGTAAACGCCTCTTGGGGAACTTGTGCTGCCCAAGGCATGGCCGCGTTCACATCAACACGGGCGTAGGGAGCGCCACAAGTTTCTGTTTTAGGCCTGTTTTGGCCAAAACAGGCCTAAAACAGAAACCCGCCTCACATGCCTCTGGGGAGGAGTATCTGGTAGGCAAAGGGAGAATCTTCACGCTTACAGCTTCTCTGGGCCGGGAAAGCAATGGGGCTACTGATTAGGGGCTGGGTCTGTCTCCTGCAGAAGCCATTCCAGGGCCTCTTCTTCGTCTTGAAAATCCCGGATCAGCAGCTTCCCCAGGTCTCCGGCGTGCTTCTCAATGTACTTGATAGCCGCCGCCTGCTTCTCATCAGCAGAAACCAGGGTAGCCATGCGGCACAGGGCGCTGGTCATTAGTTTAGGCACCATGTGCTCCAGCATCCAGAGCTTGTCTTCGTCACTGAAGGCCCGCATTCTTCTGTTGTCTGCCAACCAGCGGGTCAGCCCAAACCGCTCAATGATATAGCCACACAACAGAATGGCTTCCCGCAGATCAGCACTGTTGAAATGCCCCCGCCAAATGGCCATCCCCAGCCGTTGCTCTTCGTCATACTGAATGGTCACAGCATCACTTTGAAAGTAAACCTTGGGCAAACTTTGCAGCATGTATCAATAAATAAGAAGTATATAAAATATAGTATTGAATAGTAGACCCTGAGGTGTAGGATCAGAAATTTAATAGTGCACCTGTCTAGTGTTTCCCCCTTTTCTCTCTGGAAGTGTGTAGGGCGCCAGTACTTGCCTGAGCCGCCGTTTTAGGGCTACTTTTCAAAAAACAGCCCTAAAACAGAATGCTAGCCTCCCCTTGCCGCTTGCACCCAATACACTTGACAACTCTAAACAGCTTTCGTTATCTATTTTATCCTCTCTGCAAAGGAACTTGGCAGCAAATGAGTGAAGCGCTTAGTGACCACAGCTGCCGTTCGCCACAGAGATTCTTGCAAAAGGACACCCAGGGAAAGGGAATATGTATTCTGTCTAAGTACTTAGGTTGAGCCGCTCGAAGCTATTTCAAAGATAAGTATTGAAATGCAGGTTGTGCCCCAAAACATGGTGAAATTTTAACGATTTTGCCGCAAAGTCACCAGAAGCCTGCATTCATGCTTTTGGCACCTGACAGAGCTATCCATCGGCTTAAAAATACCAGGGGAGAACTTTCCCGGGTTACTATTATTCCTCTGTATGCATCCAGACATTTTCTTTAGCGGCAACACCTCCTGCTGTTTTGGAGCTGTTTTCTGAAAAACAGCTCCAAAACAGCAGGGCGAACCTGAATAAAACCGTCTGCACAGGCGTTCTGACCTGTGCTAGACCGTATTGCTGAAGCCTTTATACTTTATCACTGCCCTCTTCTCGTTTATCAGCAGCAGCGCCTGTGGTTCTAGTTAGAAGCGTGCTCCAGCCAGCAAAGGGATGAGCTGTATTTTATTCCACAGGCAAGACGGCCTGATCAGACAACTCAGCGGTTGGTGTGGACCCTGGAGGAGTGAAAGAAAGCAAAGGCCATGTTCTTCAGCCTTAGAGCAGGTTTAAATTTGTCTTTTCTGCTGCAAACGGGTATCAAAAGAACCTGACATCGCATTTTTCTCCCACCATAGAAACGCTTCGTCAGAACCTTTCGCTCCCCATTTTCGCTCGCAAAACCAAAATTTAATCAAGCTCTTATTTATGGCTTTTACTGTAGCCCCTACTGCCCTGGCGAGTGAAAGAGATTTTACCCTTGCTGTTGCAGGGCGCTGGAAACAGGCTCCAGCAGCCAGGCCATGGCGTGGGGCTTATTGCCAAACTCTTTGGTGACCAAGTCTCCCAACCCCTCGGCACGTTTGTACATCTGCTCTACCGCAGTTTTGTTGAAGAAATCTTCAGAGACCAGCGTCGCGTTTCTACGCAGGGAACTGGCGTATAGCCGGGGCAGTACTTCCTCCACAAACCACTCCTGGTCTACCTGCCGAATAGCCTTCATTTTTCTGTTATCGCCCAGCCAGCGCAAAGGCTTGTGTTCTTCCATTAAAGCAAGGCAGGCCGTAATTGCCTCTCTGAACTCGTGGGTATTGAGAAAGCCATTCCATTCAGCTATTCCTAGCTGAGCTTCGTCATCATAGCTAATTGTAACCACATGGTTCTGAAAGTAGGTGAGTACCATACCCGGGGAAGTAACAGATGTAAGGACAAATTTAGGACTGGTACGGAAAACAGGTGCTTTGAGTGACAAATTATTGAAAATTGCCCGCCTGCCCCTGCTTTCCCTCGGCATAGCAGCCTCCAAGCCGCCTGATTTTGTCAGGGCAGCAGGAAAACAAGCTGCTAACCCGTTTGTAAGAATCCTGACATAATGCCATTTTCATTCTTCTTCTCCTTGACAAAGTGTCTTTACCAGAGGGCAAGCACATGCGTGCCGGGCTGTGGTACAGCCTTTGCTATTGACCCGTTAACTATCAACGTGTTGAAGAGGAGGAAGTGATATGAAACTGATAAAAGATAAAAAGTTCTTACAGAATATAGCCCATTACATTGACCTGACCAATACCCTGGGCGGTGGGGTAAGTCAGCCGCAGTTAAGGATTGACAAACTCAAGAAAGGATTGGTGCTCCGGGTGACCCTGCCGGGCATTGACCTGAGCCAGTGCCAGGTGCTGCTGGACAAAAACCAGCTGACCCTGATGGCGCTGCACCAAAGTGAGCTGAACCCGGCCATGCAGATCCCGCTGTTCCAGCACCAGGTGACGTTGCCCCCTTTTGTGGACTTCGGCCAGGTTACGGTAGTGCATGAAGACCACGAGCTTCAGGTACGTGTGCCTTACCTGCCGCAGGGCCCCAGGCTGCTAGAGATTGAGCAACGGTAACGGCCAGAACCGTTCCATGCCTTTGTACCTGGCTTCAACGGCCCCCGTGTCTACTAGACTGTTACATTTTGTTGCATCACATGTTTAAAAAAGAAAGGAGTAATGATGGCCATTCAAGGTAGCAGAAGCGGCTTTGAAGACTTCATGCCGCAGACATTCAGCAGCATGCTTGACCGCTTCTTTAATGATTCTGTGAACAACCGTGAGCGGTTGAACCGCTTTAGCCCACTGGTAGACATTTGTGAGACAGACCAGAGCTACCAGATAGAGGCAACGCTCCCCGGGCTTGCCAAAGAAGACATCCAGCTGGATTTCCATGAGGGGCAGCTGACCATCTCTGGCGAGCGCACCCTGCAGAAAGAGCAAAAAGAGAAGCAGTACCATCTGGTGGAAAACCATTATGGTACCTTCAGCCGCTCTTTCAGGCTGCCAGACACCATAGACCATGAGAAAATTGAAGCCGTTTTTGAGAACGGTATTCTGCGGGTGACAGTGCCAAAAGATGAGCGTAAAACCGCCCGCCACCGCATTCAAGTGCGGGATGGGGCCGCTCAGCCGGTGCAATTAGAAGAGAGTTCAGGCACAGGGAACCAGAACCCGGTGAAAGCCGCTGCTCCCAAAAAGAAGCAGCCAAGCCTGGCCCATGAAAACGGCACCCATTAAGTTACTTACCTAAAAAAAGGAAGGGCAGGTGGTTTTAGAACTACCTGCCCTTTCGCTTTAAGTAGGCCAGCAGAGATTACCCCTGCATGCCGCTGCTCATGGCTGCATTGCCGTTCCCTTTGTCACGCCCGGTCCCGTCAGGAATACTTCCGGGGTTGGTAGGAGACACCTTACTGGTCTGCCCGGGGGTAACGGGGGCATTGTGGCCGCCGCCAGAGATACGGGTAGCGTTTCCTGACTCCACGGGTCTGGGGTTGTTGGCCCTATAAAAATACATGCTCACAAAAAAAGCTATGACTACTAAAATAACAATTGCAACTACCATGGTCTTCTAAGTTAAGTGGAACAATACACTTCCCTTTCTTTTACTGGCGTTTAGGCTCTGCTGTTTCGCGGGGGCGGCGGTATCTGCCTGAAACAGGCGTATTTCAGTATTTTATGCTCAGATTTTATCATAGAGAGGTGAACTTTCCGTTATAAGAGAGCTATGATCAAAAAATTATATTTCCTGTTCTTCTTCTGCTGGGCGGTGGCAGAGGGTGCCGCCGCCCAGCAAACCTCTTCAGGGCAACCGTACTTTATTGAGCTGCACACCGGGGAGAGGGTGTATGCGCGCAGGCTGCAGTATAAAAGCCCGGTGTTCAAACAGAATTACTTCCTGCTGGATGACTCGCTCCGGTACGCCCCAGAAACGGTGAAGTACTTCCAGAGCCCAGACGGCTTTTTTGCGCGTCTTAACGCGGGGCGCCGGTACAGTGACTTTGCCCAGCGGGAGCAGCCGGGCCGGGTTTCTACCTACTTTGTGTACCGCACAGACTACAGTTCCTACAGCCCCGGCATTGGCGTAGGCATGGGAGGCATGGGTATGGGCGGATACGGCTATGGCTACCCTACGCAGCGGCGTGTCTATTATTTCTCAAAAGACAATGGGCCCTTAGAGCCCCTCACCTATAAGAATTTACGGGTAGCCTTGTCTGACAACCCGGGCAGCATAGAGACCCTGCAACAGTACAAACGCGGCCAGAACATACGCACGGGCATGTATGTAGTAGGCGCCGGGCTCATCATTGCCGGGCTGCAGCAGCAGTTCAACAGCGGCCGGAACTCAGGCTACTCCCCGTTACTTTTTGTAGGCCTGGGGGTGAGCTTGCTTCCGCAGATTATCAAGCTGGTAAAGAAAGACCAACTGGCCCAGGCTATTGAGCTGTACAACTACACCCCGGTTGAATAGAAACCTGCGCTGTTGCTAAAAAAGCAAGAAGGCCTGCTGTACAGCAGGCCTTCTTGCTTTTTCATGTTTTACTTCTTTTGCAGCAGGGCGCTTAAAGCATGTTTGAATTTTGATTTTACGGCCTAAAAGCACCAGAAAAAGGTTCTGCAGAAGCACTTTTGGAGCAACGCAGCAGTGCTACAGGGCCAGAAAAGGGTGAACACAGGTTCTTTTCAGGGCGTTTTGCAGCGTAAAACCCAGATTTCAACATGCGGTTCTTAGAAATTAGCGGCACTGGGGGCCGTACGGGCGGCTTTCACAGCGGTGGCTTTTTTGCCTTTTCTTTCTTTCAGGTAAGAATTCAGCACATAGCCGCCTTCGCCGTCAATCTGAACCAGGGACCACTCGGTATTAACCTGTCTCACAACAGTGATCTGGTCTTCTGGGGTCAGCACCCGCATCACCTCGGTGCCCAAGGTGGGTTGGCGGAACATGCGTACCTTTTTGCTGTTCACATGTGAAGTGGGCTCTTGGGCAAATACAACAAATACTTGCATCAGGAAAACGGCGGAAAGAAGGATAATACGTTTCATAATTTTAAATGGGGTTTTAAAGTGGTGAATGTTTCTATTATTTTGAAGTAGTTTCTTTTCATTATTCCTACACTCCCGCTCAGGAAAGAGCATAGGGGGCAGGGGCAGAATCTCTGCCATTCTTTTTACTAAACTATTGCTCCTTAATTGCTTACAACTTTATAGATGCAGATTCTGGGAGATGGTTGCTTCAGGTTTTTAAAATTTTAAAAAAATTTTCAACTTCCTTTCCTCCCGCCCAACCTTCTCTGTTCCACAAGCCGCTTCTTTGCATTTTCCCTCTCCGCGTTAAGCGGCTTCCGTCTCTGCAGCTCTACTATGGCAACACCTATGCCAAACTTGCAAACAGCTAATTTACAATAACTTACAAGACAACTATTCTCACCCAACTGCCCGCTTATGAACACCAACTATTCAGATCCGGACACCGGAGCCGTTTTGCAGCTGCCCCGCCGGCTTTGCTGGCGGTTCTTTTGCCCTCCTGGTTTCATAAAGTCAGGGCAAAGGTAGAAGGCCGCCAAAGCCCCTGCAACACCTACCCCGTTGATTAACAAATATTTAACCTCTGCCGTGATTTTATAACACTTTCTTAACAGTTCTTTAAATGCTGGTTTCTTTTCCTGTCTTTCTACATTTGTGACCACCACTGTTGAGACCATGATTCCTCCCTTCCACATCAGGCCTATTACCCAACTCCCTGAAATGCTGCAGCAGCACCGGCTCATTCAGCACCTGAACCCGCACATGGAGTTTTCGCGCTATGAGCAGCTGCTGCACCAGATGCTGCCCAACAACTACCAGATGGTAGGTGTCTTTGACCGCGAAATGTGCATTGGCCTCTCCGGTTACTGGATTGGCACCAAGCTGTATAGCGGGAAATACCTGGAGGTAGACAACTTTGTGGTAGATGAGCAGTACCGTTCCCAGGGCGTGGGCAAGCTCCTGCTGGACTGGCTCACCTCTGAAGCCGGGCGCCAGGGCTGTGAAACCATGATGCTAGACGCCTACGTGGTGAACAATGCCGCCCATAAGTTTTACCTGCGCGAAGGCTTTGCCATCAAAGGCTTCCATTTTCTGAAGCGCCTTAGAAAGTAAACCGCACCGCCTCTTAGCCCGGCAGGCACAGCCGTCTGTTTTGGGGCTGTTTTGCTGAAAACAGCCCCAAAACAGAAGTTGCCCCACCTCACCTGAAAGGTTATCTTTGGCCATGACCCCACTTCTACTACTGCACGGCGCGCTGGGCGCCGACAGCCAGTTCAAGCCCCTGCTCCCGTTGCTGCCCGCCGCCCTGCCGGTGTATTCCTTTAATTTGGCAGGCCACGGCGGAGAACCTTTTTCTGACCAGCCGTTCAGGATGGAATCGTTTGTGCAGCAGCTGTTGGAGTGGCTGGCGGCCCGGCAGCTAGGGCCGGTGCAGGTGTTTGGCTACAGCATGGGCGGCTATGTGGCACTAGAAGCGGCCAGGCAGCAGCCCCAGCGGTTCCGGAAGATCTTTACGCTGGCCACCAAGTTTGCCTGGGCCCCTGAAACCGCCGCACATGAGACGGCACGCCTTCGGCCGGAGGCCATTCAAAAAAAGGTACCCGCCTTTGCCCAGACGCTGCAACAGCGCCACGCCCCGCAAGACTGGGCCCAGCTGCTGCACCAGACAGCAGACATGATGCGGGCCCTTGGCCAGCAGCCGCTGCTCACCTCAGAAAAATTAGGCCAGATACAGGTGCCGGTACGCGTGGCCGTGGGCGACCGCGACCAGATGGTGACCGTAGAAGAGACGGTTGCCGCGTACCGAAGCCTGCCCAGCGCCCAGCTACAGGTACTACCAGACACCCGGCATCCGTTAGAACAAGTATCCCTGCCCCTGCTGGCGCAGGCCCTGAACCAGTATTTTGCTTATGCGTGATTTCACACCTGCTTTTAGGCACCTGCTGCCCCTGCTGTTCTCTTTTGCCGTTCTGTTCACCACAGGCTGCTCCTCTGGCAAGCCCGGGTTTGGCCAGAAAGGCTACACAGAAAGCGGCAAAGCGTCTTATTACTCCAACAAGCTTGCGGGCAACAAGATGGCCAACGGGCAGCGCTACCGCCCCGGCAAACGCACGGCCGCCCATAAAAAGCTTCCGTTTGGCACTAAAGTGAAAGTAACCAACCCCACCACCGGCAAATCTGTGAAAGTGCGCATCACAGACCGGGGGCCGTTTGTCTCTGGCCGCATCTTAGACCTTTCTATGTCTGCGGCGCGCAAGCTGGATCTGGTGAAGAGCGGGGTGGCCCCGGTTCAGATGAAAGTACTGAAGCCCGTGAAAAGGTAAGCCCGCCGCGTAAGGCACCAGCCTGTTTTTGGCCTGTTTTTCTGAAAACAGGCCAAAAACAGGCTCCCGTGTTCTTCTGTCTCTGACAGCGGCTGAAATGGTTCTCTCCCGCCTCTTCTGGCATAAACGAAAAAACAATACCCAGGCTTTCCCAAAGCTTCCAGGAGCAGGGCTTCTAAGCAGGTATTCCTTCAGCTCCTGAAGTCCCTCACTGCTGCGGTCTCCCCTTTCCAGAATGGCAGCAACCTGGAGCCTGTTTACCATTGGGTTTGGAAGCGAGGAGCCTCAGCGGGAGGCTCTACATAGCCGTTAGCTTATTAGCGGCGTGGCCAGGGCGGTAAAAGCGGGAAGGCAGGTTCTGGCCCTCTGCAGCACCAAGGCAAATTCACATTGGCCGCGGGCTCTTTTCAGCCTGTGCGGGCGGTGTCCTTTTTTGCCTGGCCCCAGAAACACCCTTCTCCATACAGAAAGCGCCCGGGCAGAAGAGAATCTGCCCGGGCACTTATCACCTGCTAAAACAAAAAAAACTTACATGGGTCTTACTTTGCCCATGCCTGTATGCTTCACCTTAGGGGAGCCTTTGTAATCTACACTCACAATACCCGCGCCGTCTACGTTCAGCTCTTTGGCAACATTTACCTCGGCATGGCTGACCCCGGCGGCGTCAATGGAAAAATAATTCGTCTTTAAGTCTGCGGCTTTCAGGCTGGAGGCGCCGGCCATATCCAGGTCTACCTTGTCGGCGCGGCCGCTGAGGGTAACACTGGTGCCGCCCGCCACGTCTGCCTGCAGCTCTTTCACCTGCAGGGCCATCTCTACGTTGATACCGCCCGCCATCTCCATTCTCAGGGCAGAGCCGGTGATGGTGTTGGTAGAGGTTAGTTTGATGCCCCCGGCTAGTTCCAGGCTTTTAAGGTTCTGCACGGTCACGTACGCTTTCAGTTTCTTGGCATTGCGCACCCGGTTAGCCTTGGTCCTGATGGTGAGCACGCCATTTTCCACCTCGGTCTCAATCAAGGGGAGAATGTTTTCATCGGCTTCCAGTTTAAGGCTTTCAGTAGCACCCTGGGTGAGCACAATCTCAAAGCCACCGCTCACGGCCAGCCCGGTAAAGGAGCCCACTGAGCGGGTCTGGGTCTGGATTTTACCGTTTCCGTTCACGGTCTGCGCCTGGGCAACCTGCAGCAGGCTCATCAACGCTACCAGCAGCAGCAGCAAGGGGAATGACTTTTTCATGGGAGTTTGGGTTAGAGGCAGTTCTGTTCTTTCTCCTATAGATGCAGGTTTCTGGCAAAGGTTGCCTGCCCTGTTCCCCCAGAGGTAAATTTTAGCTAGCATACCGGCTTCACCAGGGCGGCAGGGCATGTGCCGCCCGCAGCTGTTTTAGGCCTACTTTCTGAAAAACAGGCCGAAAACAGAAACAGGGAAGGCCGTCACTTCTTTACCCTTGGCTTCTCTCTACTCCCGCGCGCCCAAACGCCACCGCCTGCCGGTCACCGGTGTTGCTGAACAGCCGCCAGAAATGGCCAGCCTCCTCCAGCACCCCTTTGGCGGGTGAAACGAGGAGCACCTGGTTTCCGCCCAGCGCAATCGTCAACTCGCCGTCAGGGGAAACGGTAACCTGCTGCACCCGCAACTGCTCAGACGGCTGCCGCACCAGCTCCTGCAGTTTACGGTCGCGCAGGTTGCTGCCGGGTACCTGCGGGTCAAAGGCGGGATCTGCCAGGGCCCGGGCATCACGCGGCAGTTCCACCTCGTGAAACTGGATACCCGTCTCGCCGGGCTGCTCCAGTTGCCAGTAACAGGCCACTTCCAGGGTCCAGGCGCCCACATCCAGGATCAACCCGTAGGCATTGGTCACCTGCGCCTTCCCAAAATGGAAGAACTGCACATGCCCCAGCCGGGTAGCCTTGGTTAACGGCAGCCCCGGCAGGTGCTGCAACTCCTGAAAAATCTTCTCGCTCATAGGTGCTTTGTAAAACTGCCGCAAAGGTACGGGTTTCGCTGCATTGCCCGCGCGCGTTTCCTGGCCGTTTTCTTGAAAAGAGGCCCAAAACAGAAAGCCCGGCGGTGCCCGCCTGCGCAAGATTTTTTAGAGCCTTTCCCCATTTGTCTTTTGCGCTGCAAACAGGCCTCAAAAGAACCTGACAAGCCGGTTGCCCCGCCCCATAGCGGGGCGTTTGCGGCTCTGAAAAAGGGAGAGAAGCACCTTGCAATCCCGGTTATCGCCTGCAAAAGCAACGTGTTAACAAGCGCTCACTTAACCACCAGCAGGGAGTTGACGTTGCCGTTTTCCTGCACGGTCTCCGGGTTGGCGGGGTCCCTCATCCATTTTCCGTCTACAATAAAAGAGTAGCTTATTTTACCCGGCTCCACCTGTGCCTGCCCCACCCAGCGGTCACCCTGTCTTTTCAGGAGCAGGCTTTTTCTGGCGAAGGAGTTGAAAGAGCCCGCCACTGCCACTTCTTTGGCCTCAGCAAACCCTGCGAGGCTGAAGGTGACCATGCGCAGCTGGGGTGGGTTGTCCCGCAGCCTCTGCCCTTGAGCCAGCAGCGCCTGTTTCCTGGCCGCATCTGCGGTGGCAGCAGCTAGTGCGCGCAAAGCCAGCAACTGACCAGCGTATAAAGCCATGATAGACGGCACCAAGGTGTCTGGCTTTACCCCCACCTGCTCCCAGTTGGTTTGGGTGACAGGGTTCACAGAGCGGCTGTTGGGCACTGTGACCTCAAACTGGGCATTGGCTCTCACCAGTTCAGCAGGATTGGCACCGCCCCTGGTCACCTCGCCCACCACGGTGGCCCGCTTGAGATGCTGCAGGTCATAGGCCAGCTCCTCGCCCCCTGAAAAAGTACGGCCACTGGTTAAGAGGTAAAGAGGTTTCTCCAGGTACCGGGGGCCGGGCACCCACGCGGGTGTCCAGAACTGGCGGGTGCTGTTGGTGCTTCTGTAATAGATATCCAGCAGATGCACGGGCTCTGGGAAGAAGTAGCCACACAGAAACGGGATAGTGTTGGGATCTAAACTGCCCCGGCATTCCCGCAGGTCCAGGATCAGGGCATCTGTGTGGGCTACAAACTGCATGGCGGCAATCAGGGTGTCAGCGCACTTGTCTAGCGGCCCGAACATGGGCAGGTTCAGGTAGCCAATATTGCCGGGCAGTATCTCTTTTTTCTTTACCCCGTAGCTACCCTCTTTCAAGGTTCTAGTAAGCCATGCCCCGTAGCCCTGCCCCTCCTGTCCTCTTTTTTCGGCCGCAGGCCGAAGCGGAGCATAGCTTACCCCCAGATGCTGGTCTTTAGACACCAGCCGCAAGTCTCTAGTGAGCTGAAAGGCAAATTCCTGACCAGAGGCAATGGTGTCATAGCGGCCCTTCGCCATCTGTTGCCGCACCTGCCGCTCCATCTGCGCCGCCACCTCCGGGAACACGTAGTTTTCCTTCAGCACTTTACAGACAGCCTCTACGGCTTCCTGCTTCTCTTTCTTTGACAGCTGGGCCTGGGTCACACAGGACAGGAGCAGGCATACCCCCAGCAGGAGGTTTCTTTTAAGGGAAAACATAGTAGCAATGGTAAGTTCAGAAGTTCTTTTAATGGATTGTGCTCAGGGGGAACTCCTGTTTTGAGGCTGTTTTCAGGAAAACAGCCCCAAAACAGGAATAGTATTTGACAGCTTCTGTCATAGTAGCAGCTCCTGCCTTCTGGTGGTTAGCGCTTGTTCTGTTTTGCCTAGCAGTTTCAGGCTTGCCTGGTTGATCTTTTTGTTGGGAACAGCTTTCCAGCGGGCGGCATCAGAGACAAGCTCTTCCTGAATGAGTTGTTTTGGCAGATCCCGTACAGGCAGCTTTTGCCAAACGCTTGGGCATTTTGGACTTCTTTGCGGGTGGGGCAGGGGCAGGTTTCTGCGCCAAAGCAGCGGTGCCCACCACCGCCAGGGCCAACAGCAGGACAAGTTGTTTCAGGGCATTGAATCACACAGGATTGCCGCTGCTTCTATGACTCTTTTTCTGCGCAAAGGCTGCATGCCCGCTTTTACTTTTGGCAGCTGGCTTATACCCATTGGGGGGCGCACCGGCCCCTTTGCCAACCGCCGCCTTGGCTAAGAGCAGTTCCCGCTCTGCCTGGGCATAGTCTTTCACTTTGAAATTCGCGTACGCCTTGCAGTAGTGGCGCAAAAAAGCGTCTGGTAAATTCTTCATAGCTTTCAAAAAAGGCATAGACACAGCACCTCCAGAGACACCAGATTTACAGGTGCCTGAGTGCATGTTTGATATTCTTCTTTTGCCCTGGCAAGCGGGCCCCAAAGAACCTGACCTCGCGGTTGCCTCGCCCTACTGCGGGCCGTTTACGGCTCTAAAAACGGGATAGAGGAACCTTTTGCCCCGGCTTTCACCTGCAAAGTCAAACTGTAGACAAGCGCTGGGAAGAAAATCAGGAAATTGTCAGAAAATGGCAGGAGGTCTCCCGTTAGTCTGTTTTTGGGCTGATTTTAGAAAAACAGCCCAAAAACAGACTAAAAAAGACTAACAGAAATAACGGACAACAGGCCGGAAACAGACAGGAAGGCTCCAAAACATGGTGGTAACCAACCACGCGGTGGCTACTTCTTGTCTAGGGTGTGCTTAGAGTTGATCTTAAAGCTGGCGCCGTCTTTTTTGAACATTTTCTCCACGTCTTCCCCGGTTGCCTGCTGCATGATCTTCTTGTACTTCTCAAATGTGGCGTCTGGTTGCTTCTGGCCATTGACGGTGAGGCCCGTTTTATCCATGGTGAACTCGTAGTTGTCGTCGGCTGACTTGATCAGGCCGTCTTCTACCAGGGCAGCCTTCAGCGCCTCCACCATGGCGTTGTGCTTTTTCATGCGCTCCTCGTGCTCTTTCATGCGCGCAGCGTGTTCAGCCATGCGTTTGTTGTGGTCTTTCATGCGCTCATTGTGTTCGGCTAACCGCTGCTTGTGCTCCCCTGAGCGACTGGCCTGGCTGGCTTCCAGCTTAGCGGCGAACTCCTGCTGGCGCGCATGGTACTCCTCCATTTTGGCATGGTACTCCTTCATGCGCCCCTCGTACTTCTTCATTGACTGCTGGTAGCGCCGGTTGGCTTCCTCATCATCTGGCAGCGGAGCTACCGGCGGCACAGGAGGCACAGGGGGAACCGGTGCGCGCAGGAGGCTGATGGCATGTGCGCCCGGCGGGGTGGGCGGAGCAGGGGCCATGGCCACGCCGGGAACAGGCGGCAGGGGCGCAGAGGGAGCAGGTGGCATACTGGTGTTCTCCTCCAGCGCGCCCAGTGAAGCTTCTACGTGCTGCAACGCCTGCTCCACCTCGGCTTCATTTCTCAGGGTTTTGCCCTGCCTGGCCACGGCCAGCTGCCGTTCAATGCGGTCCTGGTACTTGCCCAGCTCATCTTTAGGCACCCGCTGGCCGTTCACGTACACCTCCACCACTTTGCCTTTCTTGTTTTGCACAATGATGAGGCCGTCTGCCAGTTGCTGCAGGGTAAACCCTTCCTCCATCTGCTCAACCATGGCAGAAGCCGCCGTGGCAGTGGTACCCTGGGGCACGGCAGGCGCTTCTTCACGGGCTTGCCCCTGGGCCTGCGTGTTCTGGACGGGCTCATTGGCCCACGCGCTGGCGGAGAACACCAGCACCCCGGCAATTACAGCGCAACTGGCCAGGAAGCCTTCTGAGAAAGTAGGCCTTAGGGTAGATTTCTGCACCAGACGGGTGATGCGGCTTAACAAGGATCTCCGGCGGCCAGAAAATGCCACGGCCAGGCGGGGAGAGGCTCCATTCTTTTTCATCATCATTTCTTCTAAGTGGGTTAAGGCGTAAGCGTAAGTGAGCGAGTCACCGCAGAGGGCCAGGGCCAGGTCATCACAGGCGTGTTCGCGCTCGGTGCGCACACAGTCAGAGATCCACCACACGGCCGGGTGGAAGAAAAACAGGGTCTCCACCATGGTCTGCAGCAGGTTGAGCAGGTAATCTTTGCGGCGCACGTGCGCCAGTTCATGCGCCAGAATGGCTTCTACCTGAGCGGTAGAGAGGCCAGTCAGGGCCCCCAGCGGAAACAGGATAAGCGGCTTAAAATGGCCAATGACCATAGGCACCTGCACCATGGCAGACTCAGCCACCGTCACCAGCTGGCCAATGCCCAGTTGCCGGCCCAGCTCCCGCGTCTTCTGCTGCCACACCTCAGAGACGGCACGGGTGCGGTAAGACCTGAGCCGCTGCACATACACCCAGCCCCCCAACACTTTCAGGCCCATGATGAGCATGCCCAGCAGCCACAGCGTGACCACCAGCGGCAGATACTGGTCAAAGTACGCCTGCCCCTGCGCCCAAACCTTCTCCAATATCCCCATGGGCTGCGCCTGAGCAACGGGTTGAGAAAATGCCGCCCCAGCTGTGGCGCCTACCGTTGCCGGGGCGGCGGCGGCACCCTTAGCCGGCTCATACAGCTGAAAGAAGGTCACCCCGGAGACCAGCAGCAGCGCTACCAGCCCCGCCCATGCCACGTGGTAGCGGGTGGCGGCGGTATGGCGGTGCATGAGCCCCAGCAGGGCGGCCAGCAACAGGGCAATAAGAGCACCCTGCCAGAGTGAGTGCAGGAGCGTCCAGCCCAGGGCGTGTAATACCTCCTGGGGCAGTACATCATGAATCAGATGCTGAGGATTCATCTTCCAGTTTCTTTAAAAGGTGACGGATTTGATCTAGTTCTTCTGGGGAGGTTTTGCGGTTTCCCAGGGCTTGCATGACCAGCTTCATGGCAGATCCCCGGAACGTGGTGTCTAAAAAGCGGTTGAGCAGGCTCTGCTGGGTTTCCTCTTCGGTCACGGCCGCCTGGTAGAGGTGGGAGCGGCTTTCCTCATCACGGGTGACCAGGTTCTTCTCAAACATGATCTGCAGGAGTTTAAGCGTGGTGGTGTAGCCGGTCTCTTTGGTTTTGTTCTGTTCTTCATTCACCAACCGCACGGTGCTGGGGCCGTTCTGCCACAGAATCTGCAGAATCTCCAGTTCAGTATCAGTGGGTTTCAGGGGTGCTTTGTTTTCGGGCATATGTAAGGCGGCAGCTGTACTACGATCTATTTCGTAGGCAATTATACGAACACTTTCGTAAAAAGAAAATATTTACTACGACTTTTTTCGTACAAACATAAAAACAACCCCGACAGACAGTTGCCGCCAACCCTCAGCCCACCAATTTTCCTGCACCGGCCGTGCATATTGGAGGCGGGCTGGCCCAGAAATCCCGCTGCCCTGGCGCACGCAGCAGTGTCTGTTTTTGGCTTGTTTTCAGGAAAACAGCCCGAAAACAGCAGCCAGAGAACATACACGAAAGTAAAAGGACGCAAGAAATTCTCTACCAGCCACACCGCCGTCTGCGTTAAGACGTTGTAGTGAAAGATGCCGCCTCAGGCGCAGCAGATTTCTGATTACTTGCGTACCTTACCCTATGAAAAAGCTATTACTGGCGGTGCTGGGCCTCTCCCTCTATTTTTGCACACCTGCGTGGGCGCAGCGGTACAAAACCGCGGCCGGCCTGCGCTTAGGCAGTGAAGAGGTGGGACTAACGGTACAGCAGAAGATTCTGGAGAAAACCACCCTGGAGGGGCTGGTCACGGCCGCTCCGCGCGAAGTCACCGTCACCGCTCTGGCTGAGCGCCACTTCCCCATGCTGGGGCAGCGCTTCAACTATTACCTGGGCGGGGGCGTGCACGCCGGCAACATGAAAGACTACGGCGCCATCTACGGCTTTGACGGCATAGCCGGCATTGAGTACAAGATCAACGGGCTGCCGTTCCTGCTCTCGGGAGACATTAAACCGGCGTTCCACCTGCGGCATGAGACATGGTTCAACCTGGGCGGCGCCTTCTCTATCAGGTACGTGCTGGTCAAAGAGAAGCCCCCGGGGCCCATGGAGATCATCAAGGGTATCTTTGGCGGCGGCAAGAACAAGAAGAAGAAATAAGGCATTGGCCCCAGAAAGATGTACTTTGCGTTTTGGAGCCGTTTTGGCCAAAACAGCTCCAAAACGCAAAGTACCCGCCGCGTGAGGCTTTTCCGCCTGCGCCGGGGCCGGGGCAATCCTGGGGCCCGGGGCTGTGCTCTTCGCCCGTTGCTATTACCTTTGGCCAGACGTTACACCACCGCCCTAAGCCGCCGGCTTACGTACTTCTGCTTATGCTACCAGACCTTTCCTCAGAATTGACCTTCCAGACATCGCGCAGCAGCGGGCCCGGCGGCCAGAACGTGAACAAGGTGGCCAGCCGGGTGGAGGTGTGGTTTTCTATTGCGAACTCAGAGCTGCTCACCCCTGACCAGAAAGCCCTGCTGCTGGAGAAACTGGGCCCGCGCCTGAACAAGGACGGTTTTCTGCACCTGGCCAGCCAGGAGTCAAGAAGCCAGCTGGACAACAAGGAGGGGGTAGTGCAGAAGCTGTATGAGACCCTGGCCCAGGCCCTGCGCCGCCCCAAGCCCCGCAAACGCACCAAACCATCAAAAGCCGCCATTGAAAGACGCCTGCAGTCTAAACAGAAGCAGGGGCAGAAGAAGGCCAACCGAAGGGGCGGCATGGATTTTTAAATTCCCTGAAGCGGCTGCCGCCGAGGGGGCAGTACCGTCATCTCAAAAGCCCCCGTAGCGTCTGGAGGACCTTTTCACCAACTTTATCTTATGATCTGCAGCTTTACCCGTTCTGCCTGTCAGGGAGGTGGCTGGCCAGCGGGAGCGTAGAGCGCTGGTGCTCCTGCTACGCGCAACCGGTTCCCAGAGCTGATTCCTTCGGCGCGAGCCGGTAAAATTTTGGCAGAACAGCCGCAGCCGGTTGGGTTTCTGTTTTTAGCCTGTTTTTCAGAAAACAGGCCAAAAACAGGCAGTTAAAAACTCACTTGAATGCCGTTGGTGAGGCTGTAGAGGTAGTTGGGAATGGGCACAATGGGCCGGTTCTCATAGGTGTGCGAGAAGTTGGTGGTGAGCTGCAGGCGGTTGTTGATCTTCATGGTGATGGACAGATCGCCGCTGAACCGGTGCCGCATCATGGCGCTGGGCTGGTCATAGCCAAACTGCCAGTAGTGAATAGAACTCATCTCCAGGTACGGGTTCAAAGGCAAGCGCACACTCACGTAGTTAGACATCTTGGGAATGTGCTTTTTGATATAACGCTCTTCCTCCAGGTTGTGCCACCGCTCGTGCTCATACATGCCCCCCGTGCCCAGGTTCAGCTTGATATTCTCTTTGCGCACCACGGCAAACCTAAGGCCGGCCCCGGCCAGCGCCCGCAGTTCCAGCCCCCGGTTGTAGTCATACTGCACCTGCCCGTAGGTTTCATAAGAGAGCCAGTTCTGCCGGTTAAACGTTACCCGCCCGTGCACAAAACCCGTCTCAATCTGGGTTTCGCCTTTCAGGCGCACGTAGTTGTAAGAAGCCAGCAGCAGGTAGGTGTTGTGCTCAGAGACGTAGCCGCCGCTGCCGCTGCCGTTTAAGCCAATGAAATGGTCGGTTTTGCCCTCCTTGCCCACAGCGCGGTTGAAGAGGTTCAGGTTCACCCCTATCTTGCCGGTAAAGTAGTGGGAGGAGTCCCGCTCCACCCGCGCTTTTTCCACGTTCAGGATTTGGGCAGAGGCCGTGGCGGCGAGAAAAACAACAGCAGAAAACAGGGAAAGAACCCTAGGCAAAAAAGACATACGCAACACGTGAAAAGCCGCTCCCCGCAGGAACAGACCCCTCTTTTTTGGGGTGGACATGCCGCCACCTGTTTGACGCCCCCGCCTATGGGAAAGCGTGGGGTGCAGGCAGCGTTAGAAACCCCGAAGTTACAGAGAATTGCTTTTCTTTAAAAATAGCCGCCGCCCAATGCCCTCTCAGCTGGCGTTTTAGGCCTGTTTTTGTAAAACCAGCTGGCTTTCCCACTCCTGCCACATAGGTAAGCCTGGCAGTTCAAGGTGCTGCCAGACCGCACAAGTCTTTAGACACTGTTTACTTTTTGCGCTGCAACTGGCCGTTACCGCAACCTGGCCTCCCGCTTTTATTGCCTTTGCAGCACTGCCAAAAAGCTCAAAAACACCTTGGGTAGAACCTCACCCCTAGAGCCTGTTTACCTTTGTCTTTTGCGCTGCGAACGGGCCTCACAAGAACCTGACCTGGCGGTTGCCTCGCCCCATGGCGCTGCCAGGCTGCTCTGAAAACGGGATAGAAGCACCCTTTGCTCCCTGTTTTCGCCTCTAAAAACCAACCTGAAACAGCGCTTACTGGTTGGGCTATCTATGTGTAAACTGCCAACAGGCTTTTACTGATCTCTTAACTGAATTCTTTCACGGCTTCGCCGAGGTCATAGACGGGCACCTCCTCTACCACGTGGGCAATGATGCTGGCCGCCGCCGCTGACCGGTACCCGCTGGCGCAGTGCACCACAATGGGCTTGTCCCGGGGAATTTCGCTCAGGTGCTCCCGCAGCTCTGGCAGGGGCAGTTGCAGGGCGTGGGCAAATACCTGTTTCCCGCGGGCCTCACTCCGGTTCCTGATGTCTATGATGGTGAACTGGTCTGGGTTGGCTCTGAAGGCGGCCATGTCCAGGGCGGGCTCTGCGATGGTCTGGACCTGCGGCGGCGTGCAGAAGGCCCCCAGAATGTTGGGTTCATAGCCAATGCTGGCGCTTTTCCTGATGATTTCCTTGAGCTTTTCTTCGTCTTCGGCAATCAGGTAGAACTGCTCATCTGGCCACATGACAGATCCCAGCCAGGTCTCAAACTTGGGCCCGTCCTGCAGGTTGATGGCCCCGGGCAGGTGCCCCTGCTTGAACTGCTCCTGCGGCCGGGTGTCAACAATCAGAACTTCGTCTTTCAGCTTGTGGTCAGGCTGCAGCAGGGGCACCTGTTTCACGGCGGTATCAAACTTGGGCGCTCCCTGGCGGTTTAGCTCTACGTTGTATGCAAAATAGGCGGGCACAAAAGGCTGGTCTGCGGTGAGGAAAGCCACAAACTCCTCTTCACTCATGGGCTGCAGGGCCGGGTTAGTGCGTTTCTCCTCGCCTATGGTACTGGAGGGCGCGCTGCTCAGGTTTTTCCCGCAGAGGCTGCCGGCGCCGTGGGCCGGGTACACGGTTACATGGTCTGGCAGCGCCATGAGCTTCTCACGGGTGGAGTGGTACATCTGGCGGGCCAGCTCCTGGCGGGTGGCGGTGGCGGTGCCCACGGTCTCCCTCAGGTCGGGCCGGCCCACATCGCCAATAAACAGGGTGTCACCGGTAAAGACGGCTTGGGCTTTGCCTTCCTCGTTGCGCAGCAGAACAGAGATGCTGTCTGGAGAGTGGCCGGGGGTGTTCATGGCCTGCAGCGTCACCTGCCCCACCTTGAGCTCAGCGGGTTCATCAAAGGGCGTGTGTTTGTATTCTGCGCCCGCCAACCCACTGACATAGATGGGGGTCTGCTTGGCCTCAGACAGCTCCAGGTGCCCGCTCACGAAGTCTGCGTGCGGGTGCGTCTCAATAATGGCCACAATCCTGGCGTCATGCAGCATGGCGTACTCCTCATAGGGTTTGGGGTTACGCGCGGGGTCTATCACGGCAATCTCTGCATCACTCATGATGATGTAAGAGTAGTGGGCAAGCCCTTTGTCTTCAAACTGCTCAATTTTCATATCTAGGAATGTCTGTGGGTGGTATGGTGAGAGGCAGAACGGCCTTTGCCCCTTTAAACGGGAAAACGGCAAAGTAGATGTTCTCCCTCTTTTCTGTTTCTGGCCTGTTTTCAGGAAAACAGGCCAGAAACAGAACTTTGGCGGCGGCCGTTTGCGTAAAGAGGTTCCGGCGTTTGGTGGCTGCGGTGATTCCTGCTTACTTTCAGGCCTGGCGCGGGCCTGCCTTACGGCAACCACTCTTTTCTGCCGGGGCGGCAGCCCGGAGGCGCCACGTGAAACAGAAGAAAAAACACTATATGCAAGAACCCAAAGGTACGTTGATTGCACTGGGCGGCGGAGATGACGACGTCTTGATTGAGCTTATCAAATCTGAGCTCTGCAGCCCAGACTCGCACATTGAGGTCATCACCACGGCCACCCTGGAGCCGCTGGAGAGCGGGCAGGCGTACAAAGAGGCGTTTGAAGAACTAGGCTGCCGCAACGTGCGGTTCATGCACATAGACGAAGCCAATGCCGCAGACAAACCCGAGAACCTGACCCGCATTGGCAACGCCGAAGTTATTTTCTTCACGGGCGGCAACCAGCTCCGGCTAAAGGAGTTTCTGGGGGGCACCCAGCTGCACCGGCTCATGCAGGAGCGGTACCTGCAGGATGAGATCACTATTTCTGGCACCAGCGCCGGGGCGGCCGCCATGTCTACCCGCATGATCTACGAGGGCTACGGGTATTATTCCCTGCTCAAGGGCGAAGTCAAGACCACAGACGGTCTCTCCTTCATCAGCAATGTGTTTCTGGACACCCACTTCACCGAGCGGGGCCGGTTTGGGCGGCTGGCGCACGCAGTCTCTAAACGCCCCGAGTTTGTGGGTATTGGCCTGGGGGAGGAAACCGGCATTATTATCAAGCAGAACCGGCACGTAGAGGTTTTTGGGTCTGGGGTCATCACCATCATTGACGGCGCGCACGTTCGTTACTCTAACCTGGATGAGGTGGAGGAAGGGGAGCCCATTGCCATTGAAAACCTGACCATGCACCTGTTGGTAGAAGGCCATGAATACTGCCTGCAAGACCGCAGCTTCAGAAAGGTTTCGCAGCAGCGGAAGAAGGCAAAGACCAAGTAGGCACTCCCGCCGTCTTTTCTCCAGAACAGGATACACTCTCCCTATTATGCAACGTGAGCATTGCCCCGAACGGGAAAGTGGTACTTTTTCACCCCCGGCAGGGAATGGCTTGACTGGGGGCCTTGACGGGCATACCCTTTCTGGCGGGGAGAACCATTTCTACTCTGGCACAAGCAGATGCGTGCGCTACTGTTTTAGGGCTGATTTCACAAAAACAGGTCTAAAACAGCCGCTCTGCCCGCTTAAGCGTACATGGGCCAGAAATACTGCCCAGAGCCATCAGTAAGAAATTAATGACCCGCGTTGGTGAGGCTCGCGACACAAAAAATACCGGCCCGCCCGCAGCTGCTCTGTATAACTGTGCCCTCTGCTGGCATTTGCATACCTTTTTCTGTTTTAGGGCTGTTTTTTGAAAAACAGCCCTAAAACAGAAAAAGGCACCCGTTGTAGACAGGCATGAGAAGCTACTTCCTGAACTCCTTCTGCAGCTCCATGTTGATGGCCACTGCGGCTTTGGTGCCTTCGGCGGCGGCCACAATCACGAGCTGCATGTCACGGGCGGCGTCTCCCGCCACGTACAGCCCCGGCACGTTGGTCATCTGGTGCTTGTAGGTTTTCACCACTCCCTTGCTGGTAAAGTCACAGTGCAGCTGCTGCGCCAGGTCTGAGTGCTGGTCTGAGCCGGTGGAGAAGAACATGGCCTCCCGGTTCTCCACCTCCCCGTTCCTGAGTACAATGCGCTGCAGATGTCCGCCTTCGCCCTCTAGCCGCTCAATGCCGGCGGTGTTGATTTTGACGTCGTTCCTGGCCAGGAGCTCGCGGTCTTCGCGGGTGAGTTTGTTGGTGCCGTCTGTGAACAGCATCACGTCACTGCTCCACGTTTTCAAAGACAGGGAGAGGCCAATGGCATCGCGGTTTTTACCGTAGGCCGCCAAGGGCTTGTTCTTAGACTCATAGCCGTCACAGTAGGGGCAGTGGTGAATGCTGGACCCATAGAAGGGCTCTGCCCCGGGCAGCTTAGGCCACCTGTCACAGAGGCCGGTGGCCAGGAGTACCTTTCTGGAGAGATAGACCTGGTCTTCTTCATCTGTGGCCTCAAACATGTCTCCCTCTTTGGAGATCTTGACAATGCGCTTCTGCTTAAAGGCTACCTCATACTTCTCCAGGTCTTTTCTCCCTAAGCGCAGGAACTCCTGCGGCGGGGTGCCGTCACGGGTAATAAAGCCGTTCATGGCGTCAGAGAAGGAGTTACGGTACACGCCGGTATCAAACAGCGCTACTTTGCGCATGCAGCGGCCCAGCAACATGGCGGCGCTTAGCCCCGCGGGGCCACCGCCCACTATCAGAACATCATACATACAATTATCTCTTTTCCAGACATGGCTTAACGAAACCCGCAGAAAAGAGGTGGCCCCTCTGCCTTCTTTCTTTCATTTTTCAGTAGAAAACGCCCCACCCCCGGGTTGAATTCTGCGTTGAAGGCCTGTAATGAAAATCAAAAGGGGAAGGTGGGGCGGTTAATATTTCTAAAAAAAATAGTGCTTATGCATAACACTATAAGAATAACTGTTCTATTTTTCTATATTTGGTTATCAAATCATTAAACCCAATCCACCAATTTTAACAAGCAAACGCATGAGAAGTAAATTACTAGCCTTATTGGGGAGCGCCGCCCTTACGGTGGGCATCGCCAATGCCGGCGGCTACCAGGTTAACTTGCAAGGGCAGAAGCAGATAGGCATGGGGCATGTGGGCACCGGACTTGCGCTAGACCAAAGCAGCATTTTCTTTAACCCTGGGGCTTTGGCCCGGCTTAGACAAAACGGTGTACAAGTTGGTATCAGCGCCCTGACGTCTAAAATTGCATACCGTGAACCTTCCCCCGGCATTTCTGAGGCCCGCACAGACAATCCTATGGGTACGCCTTTTCAGGTGTACGCTTCTTATGGCGCGGCTGAGAGCCCGTGGCGCTTCGGGATTGGGGTCTACACGCCGTATGGCAGCACGGTCACCTGGGGCAATGCCTGGCAGGGCCGCTTTGGGTTGAATGAACTTACCTTAAAGACCATTTTTATTCAGCCTACGGTCAGCTACCAGATCACTGACAAGATTGGCATTGGGGCCGGTCTGGTCATTTCTACAGGAAGCGTGAACCTGCAGCGCTCCATTCCGTTGATTGATGCCTCTGGCCGCGAAGGCCATATTGAGTTAGACGGAAAAGCCAAGACTGCCCTTGGTTTCAACGTGGGCATATTGGTGCAGCCCATTGAAAAGCTTTCTATTGGTTTGACTTACCGCTCAGAGATTGACGCCACCGTTGAGGGGGGAGATGTCACTTTCATCACGCCGGGCGCTGCCCCGGTAGCGGCTCAGTTTACCGCTAATCAATTTGACGCCACGCTTCCGCTGCCAGATAACATTACCCTGGGGATTGGTATCATGCCTACAGATAAACTGACCATTGGTATTGATGTGCAGCGTGTAGGGTGGGGGGCTTACAAATCCCTGCGCTTTGATTTCAACGGCCGGGTAGGGCAAGCGCCACCAGTTGAGACCACCGTCAGTGACGCGCCGCGCAACTACAAAGACGCTTACATTTACCGCATTGGTGCCCAATACAAAGTGTCTGATATGCTCACCGTGCGGGCAGGCGGGTATTATGACCAAACTCCCGTTAGAACAGGTTACCTTACCCCAGAGACCCCAGACGCTGACTCAAGAAGCGTGTCTGCCGGTATGACCCTGGCGTTGAGTGAAAAAATAGACCTTGACCTCTCCTTCAGCTATATCAATAAAAAGGAGCGTACAGACCTGGCTGACAAATCTGGTGGGGTACCCGGTACCTTCAAATCTGTGGCTTACATTCCGGGTGTTGGGGTTAATTATAAATTCTAATTTCTTCTCTGAGTTATCATGAAAAATATATTACATAAAATAGGAACGGCTGTCATTCTTTCCAGTGCGTTCTTCTTTGCAGGCTGTGAGCCTGAATTTGAAGAAAAGGAAATTACGGTTAGCGCAGGGCCCCTTGATCTGTCTAAGTATGTGGCCATAGGGAATTCCTTAACGGCCGGTTTTCAGGACGGAGGCCTTTACTTAGAAGGGCAGGTGAACTCCTATCCTAATATTCTGGCCTACCAGTTCTCTTATGCGGGAGGAGGTCAATTTGTGCAGCCTCTTTTCTCAAACGAGCAGTTTAATGGCTCCGGCTATCTGAGGTTAACTGGCTTCTCTAATGGCTTACCCCTTACAGAGTCAGTGACTACAAAATTAGCAGTAAGGGGCGTAGGGGCAGACGGCAAAACACCTCTACTCACTAAATTCACAGATGAAGTTCAGAATTTAGGGGTTCCTGGCATTAAAATGAAAGACGTAGTAACCCCAGGGTATGGCTACAACAACCCGCAAGGGTTTAACCAATACTATGAGCGGCTGCTTTCTGACCAGGTTAGCCCTACGGGAGCATTGATGCCTTATGTAAACAAAGTAGCGTCTGTTACCAAAGCTACTTTCTTTACCATGTGGTTAGGCAACAATGACGTCTTAGGCTATGCTACCTCAGGAGGAATGAGCCCTATTTCTACAGATCAGGAGTTCCAGACGGGCTTAAACGCCATGCTGGCAGTACTCCCTGCACAAGGAGTTATCATCAACATACCAGATGTTACAGCAGTACCTTATTTCACAACTAAGGCAACCGCTGGCATTATGATGCAGGCACAAGCCGCCAATGCCAAACTTTATATCACCACTGGGGCAGGTGCCGTACGGGAAGCGAAAGCAACCGATTATGTATTGTTAACCTCTACCGTGGGCACGCCAGAGACTGTGACAGGAGTTCCACAACAGATTCCTCACGGTTTCTCGCCGTTGAATCCGCTTAAGAACCAAGAGGTACTAGATGAAGCTGAAACGCAAACGGTAAAGGAGGCTACACAGCGTTTCAATGGCATGTTATCAGCTGCGGCTACCACAAAAAAAGTAGCTTTTGCAGACATGAATGCTTATTTTAATAGAATCAAACCTGGCTTTAGTTTGAATGGCGTAAATTATTCCCCTGCCTTCATCACGGGTAATTTGTTCTCCCTAGACGGCATCCATTTAACTCCACGAGGATACGCCATTGTAGCAAATGAATTAATAAATACCATTAACTCCCATTACAAGTCTACTATTCCAACCATAGACGTTACCCAGTTCCGTACGGTGCTGATCCCGTAACCTCTTACCGGAATACCTTTAAAAAAGAGGCTCAGGCAGTACCTGAGCCTCTTTTTTTGCCAGTTACGTATAGCTTTCTAGTTTAGAATATCTTTACAGCCGTTTCAGGAATATATTTTAAAAAAAAGCCTTATGAAAAATCTCTCTTCTCTCTTTCTTCTACTCTGTTCAATGCTCTCTTTCACCGCTTGCAGCAGCGATGATGAAGATGACAACGCGGCCGCCCATCTGGTGAATAAGAAGTGGCAGTTAGCAGAGGCAAAAGTGACAAGCCCTCTCCCTATAGACTTCTATGAAGACCTGACCACCTGTGAAAAAGACAACACCCTGGAATTCAAAGATAACAATATACTGCTCCTGGATGAAGGGCCAAGCAAATGCAACCCAGATGATGCGCAGCAAGAACAGGGAGCCTGGAGCATAAGCGGCACAACCCTCACCCTCTCAGGGGTTGACTTAGGCTTACCCATCTCTGAGATTAAACTCACCGTGACTGAATCTTCTGCCACCACCCTCAAAGGCACCTTTCAGGAAACCTATCAAGGCACTCCGGTGAAAGGCAAGGTTGCCCTAAAAGCCCTATAGACGCTAACAAAAATTTAAAAGATGGTACTTTGCCCTCAGCAAGGCTGAGGGTACCCTTAGTACAGATCAACCTTTTTTCCCCTCCCCAAACCCACTACTTACTTCTGAGTATTTTTAGCATTCTGGCATAAAATAGGATTATGCCCGCATTGCCTATTATGTTTAATGTAGTTCTTTTGCAGCAGTTTCAACAACCTAATGAAAACATCTGTATGAAAAAGAACTACTTACTTCTATTGCTGGCGGCTTTTGTATTTGCGTTCAGCAGCTGCAGCGATGATGATGAAAAATCATTCAACTCTAAAGAACTGGAGGGTGCCTGGAAAATGACCTCTATGCTGGAAAATAAGATGGAGATGTTAGATCCAGATGATGACATTGTATGGATTTTTGACGATGGGGAGTTTGAAATTGTGGAAGATGGCATGACAGATGAGACCGGAGACTACCGGGTAAAAGGCGACAAACTGATCATGGAAGGTGATGACGATGTTACCTTTACAATTGAAGATCTGACCAAATCAAAACTAGTTCTTAGCATAAAGGAGTCTTTTGGCGGAAACACGTATGAGGGACGCATTACCTTCAGGAAGAATTAACTTCTAGTTACAAAATACTATCAAAAAGAAGAGGGGGCCAAAGGCCCCCTCTTCTTTTTATGGCTCTCTGTTTTTGGCCTGTTTTTCCAAAAACAGGCCAAAAACGCCTAGTGCGCAGCCAGCCAGTTGTCACCGGTGCCCAGGCCAATCTCCATGGGTACACTTAACGGCAAGGCGGTTTTCATGAGTTCCTCAATCTTGGGCTGCACGGTTGCCAGTTCCTCTTTGGGCACGTCAAAGACCAGTTCATCATGCACCTGCAGAATCATGCGGGTGGCCAGTTTCTCGTTGCGCAGCCATTGGTCAATGTTGATCATGGCAATCTTGATGATGTCTGCCGCGGTGCCTTGAATGGGCGCGTTAATGGCGTTGCGTTCGGCGTAGCCGCGTATGTTCTGGTTGCGGCTGTTGATGTCACGTAAGTAGCGGCGGCGGCCCAGCAGCGTCTCCACGTATTCCTGCTCACGGGCCTGGTTGATGGCGCTGTCCATGTACTGCTTCACGGCGGGGAACTCCACAAAATAGGCCTCAATGATGTCGGCGGCCTCGCGGCGCGGGATCGCCAGACGTTCGGCCAGGCCGAAGGCGGAGATGCCGTAGATGATGCCAAAGTTGATGGTCTTGGCCTTCCGGCGCATGTCTGACGTCACCTGGTCAACGGGCACGTGGAACACCTTGGCCGCGGTAGACGCGTGAATATCCTGCCCCTTCTGGAACGCCTCTTTCATGGTGGCGTCATTGCTGAAATGGGCCATGATCCTGAGCTCAATCTGCGAGTAGTCAGCCGAAAGCAGCACGTGGTTCTCGTCGCGCGGCACAAAGGCTTTGCGTATCTCGCGGCCTTTCTCCGTGCGGATTGGAATGTTCTGCAGGTTGGGGTTGGTGGAGCTCAATCGGCCGGTGGCCGCCACGGCTTGGTTGTACGAGGTGTGCAGGCGGTTGTCTTCTGAACACACCAGCTGCGGCAGCGCATCTACGTACGTGCTCTTGAGCTTGGTCAACTGCCGGTGGTCCAGAATGAGCTGCACAATCTCATGCTCAAAGGCCAGCTTTGATAAGATTTCTTCGCCGGTGGCGTACTGGCCGGTTTTGGTCTTCTTGATTTTAGAGCCGCCCAGTTGCATTTTGTCAAACAGCACCTCGCCCAATTGCTTAGGCGAGCCTATGTTGAACTCCATGCCCGCGTGCTCAAAAATCTTCTGCTCAATTTCTTTAATGCTGGTTTCCAATGAAATAGAAGATTCGGCCAGGGCCTCGGCGTCAATACTTACGCCGGCCCGCTCCATGTGGCCCAGCACGGCCAGCAACGGGTTCTCCACGTCATGGAAAAGGCGTTTTAGGCCTTGTTTTTCTAAAAGTGGGTCAAAGTAGTTTTTGAGTTGCAGGGTGACATCAGCGTCTTCGCAGGCGTACTCGTAGACTTGCAGCGGCGGCAACTTATCCATGGTGAGCTGGTGCTTGCCTTTGCCCAGCAGCGTCTCAATGGAAATGGGCGAGTAGTTCAGGTACGTCTCAGCCAGCAAATCCATGTTGTGCCTCATGTCGGGCTCCAGCAGGTAGTGGGCCAGCATGGTGTCATAGAGCGGTCCCTGCACGTCAATGCCGTAGCGCTGCAGCACCACCAGGTCATATTTAATGTTCTGCCCAATCTTGGTAATACTGGGGCTTTCCAGCACTTCCTTAAACTCCTGCACAAGGTCAAACGCCGCCTCCTCGTCCTGCGGCGAAACCGGAATATAGTACGCCTCGCCGGGCAAATAGCAGAACGACAACCCTACCAGACGCGCCGTGATGGGGTCAACGCTGGTGGTCTCGGTGTCAAAAGAGATTTCCTTCTGGAGTTTCAGGTATTTTAGGAGCTGTGCGCGCTGCTCGGGCGTGGTGAGCAGGTGATACTCGTGCAGCGTGGTGTCAATGGTTTTGCGCACGCGCGGCGTGAGGTCATCTATGACCGCTTCAGAAGCTTCACCCACTTCCGGCGCTGCCGGCTCCTCTACCGCCCCAAACAACGACGTCTGCCCCGTAGGCACGCTGGATTTTACGCCTCTGCCCACGGTTGGTTTATTGCTCACGGGCTTGGGAACGGCCGGCGAGGCGGTGCCCAGCACGCGGGTGGCCAGTTGCCGGAACTCCAGCTCGTCAAACAGCGCGGCTAGCTTCTCGGTGTCCGGGCCGTCATAGCGCAGGCCTTCCTCGTCAAAATCAATGGGAACGTCCAGGTGAATGGTGGCCAGTTCTTTAGACATCAAGCCCTGCTCGGCGAAGTTCACCACGTTTTCCTTCTGCTTGCCTTTCAGTTCATGGGCATTGGCAATCAGGTTCTCCACGCTCCCAAACCGCTGAATCAAAGTCTTCGCGGTTTTCTCACCAATGCCCGGAATACCCGGAATGTTATCTACGGCATCGCCCATGAGGCCTAGAATATCAATGACCTGCTTTACGTTGGCAATCTCCCAGCGCTCCAGCACTTTGGGCGTGTCAATGATTTCAATAGCGTTGCCCAGAAACGCCGGTTTATACACAAACACATGGTCGGTGACCAGCTGGTAGTAGTCTTTGTCTGGGGTCATCATGAACACGTCATAGCCGGCCTTTTCGGCTTTGCAGGAGAGCGTGCCAATGATGTCATCGGCCTCGTAGCCGTCCAGCATCATGCCCGGTATGCCAAACGCCTCCACAATCTTCTTCACGTACGGAATAGCAATGGCAATATCTTCGGGCATGGCCTGCCGGTTGGCCTTGTATTCCACAAAATTCTCATGCCTGAACGTCTTGCTGGGCGCATCATAGCACACGCCAATATGGGTGGGCTTCTCCCGGTTGAGCAGGTCTACCAACGTGTTGGTGAAACCCAGCGCGGCACCGGTGTTCATGCCTTTGGAGTTGATTCTGGGGTTCTTGCTGAACGCGAAGTGGGCGCGGTAGATGAGCGCCATGGCATCTAGCAGAAAGAGGCGTTTGTCTGGTGTACTCATAGTCTAGCGAAGGTACGGGGTACGTGGCGGTGTTGCAACGGTTCTCTTATCTTTAACTGCGCCGTTGGCGGAAGGTTTGACTTTCTGTTTTCGGCCTGTTTTCTGACAATACTTCGGACAGTTTAGATGAGTAGAAAAAGTGCGTTTGTAGCGTTTGAGGGCATGTACAGGTTTAGCATCCAATGTTTTTTCTCCATTTTG